>NZ_KB913037.1:3033657-3352666 GCF_000384295.1 Amycolatopsis balhimycina FH 1894
GCGTTCCGCGGACTGGCCATCATCGCCACCCTGCTCGCGGACAGCCCACCCGCCCTCACCACCGCCCTGACCGACTACTTCGAGACCGTTGGCACGACCTTCCAGGTCGCCGATGATGCCCTGGACGTCTGCCGCGGATTTCCCGCCATCTACCCCGCACACCAACAAAAAGGAACCGGACGCAGCCCTGGCGAGGACATCCGCGCCGGCAAAGTCAACTTCCCGATGGCCCGCGCCGTCGGGATCCTGCCCCGGCCCCGGATGCGCGAACTGTGGCAAACCGTCGCCGCCCGCCCCACCGATCCCGCCACAGTGCGGGACTGCCTGGACATCCTGCAGGACTGCGGCGCGGTGGACGAGAGCATCGCCTACGCCGGTCGGCTGGTCGACCAGGCCTGGATCAAGCTGACGCCCCACATCCCGGTCTGTCAGGCCAGTGTGTTCGCCCGCATGCTCGGCACCTACTCCGCCTACCGCGACCTGTCCCACTAACGCCACCTGCACTGGCCGGCCACCAGCCGTTCGCTGATCATGTCGCGGCTGGTCGCTACGTTGGCCGTTGAACGCCCAGGAAATAGCACGTCCTTGGATTCAAGCTTCTCGTCGCTGCTCAGCCCGCAGTGCCCCGCCGAGCGGAGGGATCGAGCGGTCCGATTGTATCGGGAGTCGGATCACAACCACCCCAACGAGCGAAAACAACGGCAACCACCGCCGCTTCGTACCTGGCCAGCCGCACCTCGCGGCGCAGCTTTGAAGATCCAGCCAGAAATCGGACCAGCCAGCACATCACATTGGAAGAATCCCTCTACCGCGCGATTGCGGTCGCGACGTGGCGCGGTTAACAATGACTGGGCGGCGCACCGCCACACGCGTGACCAAGGCAGTTCCACGGACGGGCGACGTGAGTGGAAATAGCCCATCCTGGGCGACCGTCCGAGTCCGAGGCCACTTCGCCACCTCGGAGCCGAGGTTTAATTCCGGGAGGATCTCCGGGGGTGGCCAAACCTGTGAACACCCGACAGAAACGTGTGGAGATCGACAGAAAAAGAATAGAGGTTTGTCATGTTCTCGTGGTGTCGCCTCACCGCCGCACACCGCCGTGCGCGCAGGGCCACGCTGGTCGTGGTCACCGCGGCGGTCCTGGCCCTTCTCTCAGTGGCCGCGCCTGGGGCGGCCGCGGATGGTGCGCGGACCGCGCCCGATGGTTCCACGGCGGCTGGTGTGACCCTGACGTGCGCGTTGACCACACCCACCCAGATCGCGTGCACTGGTGACATAGCCTCCGTTGCCAGCGGCGCCTTTACCTGTACTGCTCCTGGTCCGATCGCCACCCCCACGCCCGGGTTGTTCACCGTGGCCCCCGCGCACTGCACCGGCACTGGTTCCATCCCGGGCTTCCTCGCCGGTCACGGGACGTTCGACGGCGATACCGTGACCATCAACACCACCACCGGCGAGATCACCGTGCTGGGCGGTAACGGCACACTCACCATGACCCAATCCGCCTCCGGCACCTTGACCTGCGCGGGCGACATAGCGGTGCTCACCGCCACCCTCACCGTGAAGGTCCTCTCCGGTTCCTGTGAGGGCGCCCTGACCATGACCGTGCCCAACTTCGACACCGTCCACGGCACCTTGAAGTGCAGCGCCCCGGCGACCTTCACCGTCACCATCGCGCCGGTTGGCATCACCGTCCCTCCCGGAGGAGGCTGCACAGGCAGCCTGACCATGACCGTTCCCGGCGTGGGAACCACACAGATCAGCGGTACGACCGGGACCCTCACAGTCACCACCAGCCTTCCCCCGGTCCTGGCAATCGCCAGCCCCGACCTCACGGTGAAGACCATTCTCGACAACGGAACAACCGAAACGGTCCACTGCTCCCCGGTGACCCTCGACTTCAGCCGTCTCCCGGCGCCGGCCATCCCGACACCGCTGTGCACGGCCTGACCACCACGCCACTCGCTGGAAACGGTCACCGGCGAAGGCATCTCCTATGCTGTGTTGTCCGGAGCGATGGCCGGCACGGCCGCCCTCGAAACCGACCCCGGCACTGCCTACCGGCACGCCCTCCACGACTGCCTCGGAGACCACCTACGCGAGATCGCCGGCCTCGCTCGGCTGTCAAGTACCGGGTTTGATGGAGACTGGATTAACTGGTTTCCAGGGTTGCGGTGACCGTGTGGGTCATCGCGTGTAGTGCTTCGTGCTCGGCGGGCGGTACGTGTCCGAGTTCGCCGTGCAGGCGTCGGTTGTTGTACCAGTCGATGTACTCGACGGTGGCGATCTCGATGTCGTCGATACCGCGCCATGGTCCGCGGTTGCGGACGAGTTCGGCTTTGTACAACGAGTTGAACGCCTCAGCCATCGCGTTGTCGTAGGAATCTCCTTTGCTGCCAACGGATGCGACAGCGTCAGCCTCGGCAAGGCGCTGCGTGTAGCGCACTGCCCGGTACTGCACGCCGCGGTCGCTGTGATGGACGAGCCCGGTCAGGTCCGCGCCGGCGGCCTGGCGGCGCCAGATCGCCATCTGCAGCGCGTCCAGCGCGAGCTCGGTGTAGAGGCTGGTGGCGACCTGCCAGCCGACGATCAGGCGGGAGAAGACATCGAGCACGAACGCCGCGTAGACCCAGCCGGCGGCGGTGCGCACGTAGGTGATGTCCGCGACCCACAGCTCGTTGACACGCGTGGCCGTGAAGTCACGTTCCACCAGGTCAGCGGGCCTGCTGGTCTCCGCCGCCGGCCGTGTCGTGCGCGGAGACTTGTCGCGCAGCAGGCCACGCAGTCCGCTCTCGCGCATGAGTCGCTCGACCGTGCATCGGGCCACGTCGACGCCCTCGCGTTTGAGCTGCTTCCACACCTTCCGCGCCCCGTAGACGCCGTAGTTGTCCTTGTGTACCCGCCTGATCGTCGCGGTCAGCTCCCGGTCTCGTGCCGTACGGGCCGATTGCGGGCGGGACTTGGCCGCGTAGTACGTCGACGGTGCGATCTCGGCGGGCGTCTGCTTGAGCGCCTGCAGGACCGGCTGGACACCGTGTTCTTCCTTCTGGGAGTCGACGAACTCGACCTTCATCGCGACGGACGGTCCAGCTCCGCCGCAAAGAAACTGGCCGCTGACCTCAAGATCTGGTTCGCCCGCCGCAGCTCACGGTTCTCCCGCTCCAGCTGAGCGAGCCGCTCCGCGTCACCGCTCGTGGTGCCCGGCCGGTCCCCGGCGTCGGTCTCCGCGCGCTTGACCCAGGTCCGCAGCGCCTCGGGGTGGATCCCGAGTTGGTCGGCGATCCGCTTGATCGCCCCGGTCGCGGCCGCTGGATCCCGCCGCGCCTCCACGGCCATCCGGGTCGCCCGCTCACGCAGCTCGTCTGGGTACTTCTTCGGTGGGGCCATCAGTCCTCATCATCCAGGCTTGAATGTCTCCATCAAACCCGGGGCGGGACACGGCTGTGGTCACCGCCGGTTGTCGACGCCGTGGTCGCCGCGGCCCGTGACAACCGGCAGGCATTCGGATCTCTGTTCGGGGCCATCGGATTCGGCGCTGCCCCAGCTCCACCTGCTGCGGTCTGCTTTCGCGCAAACGAACAGTTCTGACAGTTCCGCGAACCGCCCGATCCGGCCCGGGGATCCCCAGGTCACGACTCACACAATGTGTCTGCTCCGCTCCCGCTGCCGCCGGAGTCCTCGCGTTGAACACCGTCGTGGCTACCCGGGCGGGATGCGGCGCAGGTCGAGCCCGGCGATCAGTACCGCGGCGGCAAGGGCAGCGAGTCCGCAGGCCGATACCGCAGTGGCAACCGGCAAAGTTCCGCTGGGGATGACGAGGGTCTGCGCGGCCGCGAGCGCCAGCCCGGCTCCGAGGAACAGCAGTGCGACGTGCAGCCGGCGGGTGCTCGGCATGATGGCGATCCGGCCGACGCGCCCCATGAGCAGGCACAGGCGTACCCCGGCGAAGCCGAGGGTCGCCCAGTACCAGCCGAGCAGCAAGGGTTGGAGCGCGCCGGCGGGGTGGTCGGCCAGTCCGCTATGGGCGAGGAAATACAGGGCGGCGAGCGCGAGGGCGGGCGCGGCAAGGGTGCGGGCCGTCGCGGCGATCAGCCGCACTAAGGCAACCCAGTGCCGGGGTGGCAGCGGCGAGGCCAGCGCCACCCCGGCCACGATCGGCAGCAGCCACGCACTGGTGGCGGGGTGGTCGACCGTCGCCGTGAGCGAAGTAGGCCCGGCCGCGCGCAGCAGCAGCACGACCGTCGTGACGACCGTGACCACCGCGGTGACCAGGACGTGGCTGGTCTGTCCGGCTGCGGTTTCCGGCCACTCACTCGGGTGCAGCCACAGTTTCGCGGCCCCGGCGGCGGTGTTCGGCCACGAACGAGGCCCGGCCGCGTCCGCCTCGTGGGCGATCTCGGGCCCCAGCGCCGGCGGATCGCCGGCGGGTAGAGCCGGACCAGGAGCGCGGAGACCTTCACGCCGGGGCGACGCCCAGCGCGCGGAGGCCGGCTTGAGCCACCCGGGCCAGCTGTTCCAGTTCCACGCGGAGCGCTTCCCGTCCGGCCGCGGTGATCCGGACCGTGCGGTGCCGATCCTGCGCGTCGGAGCGACCGGCGGCCGGTTCGACCAGCTGTCGTGCCTCCAGGCGCGCGAGCGCGCCGTACAGGCTGCCCGGACCCAGCCGGGTCCCGGTCAGTACTTCGATCGCGGTGTTGATGGCGTAACCGTGCAGCGGGCCGCCCGCGAGTGCGGTGAGCACCAGCATTTGCGCGTCGTTGCCGTGCATGCGTCCTCCTCCTGCCCCTCAGCATGGTACGCCGCACGATACTACGTGCCACGTAGTACGCAGCGTGTACTATCCGCCTTATGGAACGAGGCCCATCAAACGGCCGGGCGCGACGGCGGCGCCCGCTGCGGATTCTGCTCGTCCTGGTGCTCGGGTTCGCCGTCGCGCTCGGCGGCTACGTCGGCTATGTCGCGATCCGGGCGGCGCAGCCGGTCACGCTGCCCGCTCCGACCGGCGCCTATCCGGTCGGCCGCACCATCATCGGCTGGACCGACCACACCCGCACCGATTCACTCGCGCCTCAGCCCGGCACGCCACGGGAGTTGTCCGTCTGGCTGTGGTACCCCGCCGCCCCCGGTCCAGACGCGCAACCCGCTCCCTACACCCCAGGCGCCTGGTCGGGATTACACCTGGGCGGCGTGCCCGGGCTGGGCGAGACCGGCTTCGACGAGGTCCACGACCACGCCCTCGCCGACGTTCCGGTTGCCGGCGGCCGGTTCCCCATCGCCGTGCTGGCTCCCGGTCTTGGCCTCGCCGCCCCTCAATACACCACGATCGCGGAGAACCTGGCCAGCCACGGATACCTGGTCACCGGCGTCACCCCGACCTACAGCGCGAACCTGACCGTCCTGAACGGACAGACCGTATCCGCGACCGACGCCGGCAACCCGCCGGTGTTCGACGCCACCGACCTGCACGCCGGTCCGGCCCAGGCCGCAGGCGACCGGCTGGTCGGCATCTGGGCGGCCGACGACCGCTTTGCCGCCGCCCACGTCGCCGCACTCGACTCCAGCGGCCGGTTCGCCGGACACGTCGACGCCACCACGACCGTCTACCTCGGCCACTCCTTCGGTGGCGCCGCCGCACTCGAAGCATGCAGCTCCGATCCCCACTGCGCCGGCGCGGCCGACCTCGACGGCACCCAGTACGGCACGGTCGTCCACACGGGACTCACCAAACCGATGCTCCTCGTCGGTAGCGAGAACTCCTGCATCACCGGCATCTGCCAACCAGCCGACGCCGGCGATCAGGCGGACCGTGACACCGCCCGCGTCCTGCTGGCCGCCACCACCGGACCCACCTGGTGCTACCGGATCAACGGCGCCGAACACTTCAACTTCAGCGACTACGGCACCTACTACCTCGCCGCGCCGATCCGGACCCAGCTCGCCCTCGGCCCGATCAACGGCGCCGAGGCGCTGACCATCACCGGGGCCTACTTGACCGCCTTCGCCGACCACGTGACGCGCGGCCGGCCCGAACCGCTTCTGACCGGCCCCCCGCCCTATCCCCAGGTCGACGTTCAGCGCATCGCGTCCTGAACGGCGCGTGCCTTGGTCAAGGCGTGACCAGACCGGCTTGGTAGGCCGTAATCACCAGTTGCACGCGGTCGCGGGCGGCGAGCTTGAGCAGCAGGTGGGCGACGTGGGTCTTGGCGGTTCCGGCGGTGATGTGCAGCAGCCCTACGGTCCGGAAAAATTCAACACTGATGTAGTAACGATGGCAAGCGTTGCCGGTGTCCAGGTCTGGCACGTCGGCACACGCACACCCCAGTTGTGAGCGACCGTTGCCTCACAACTTGCCGCCTACTCGAACATGTGCCTATGGGCCCGGCTCCAGGCGAGCCTGTTGGTCAACTCCACCAGAAGGCCCTTGGCGACCCAGTCGACCTGGGGCTGATATCCCGCGCCGGCCAGCTTCCGGACCTGCTCGATGCCGTCCCGCTGGACCTCGATCACAGCATCGACCAATCCCGACGTGGACGTCAGGCCGTACACGCCGGCGAACAACTCCAAGCGGTGCCGCCGATGGGGAGAATGGGGATAACGCAGCCACTCAAGGCACTCCGCGTCGTCTCGGAAGGGAGCGACGTACTCCAAGGCGTAGGCGACGTCGTGGAGCCGGGTGCCAGGTCGAGCGTAGTCCCAATCAAGGATTCCCACCGGCTGTTCGCCTTGCCAGACGACGTTCCACGGACCGAAGTCGCCGTGGCGGATCAACTCGTCGCT
Source organism: Amycolatopsis balhimycina FH 1894 (assembly GCF_000384295.1). Lineage (NCBI taxonomy): Bacteria > Bacillati > Actinomycetota > Actinomycetes > Pseudonocardiales > Pseudonocardiaceae > Amycolatopsis > Amycolatopsis balhimycina. Next base: position 3,040,435 of record NZ_KB913037.1, read on the forward strand.
GCCGGTGCCGCTCTCGCCGGTGAACCAGCTGAGCTCATCGGATGGCCGGAAGCCGGCCACCGCGTCGTGATAGTCCCGCAGCAACCGGGCGAACCTCGTCAGGCCGGCATCGTCGACCACCTTGGCCCAGCCCTGTGGCCCGGACTCGCCCTCCAGATACGTCAGAACCTCCCGGTCTTCCTCGTCAACGCCCAGCACGCGAGGTGCACGCGGGAAGCCCACGGCCTCCAAATGCCGCAGCAGAGCATGGACTGCCGGCGACCACGGATAGGTGGGCCTGCGGACGGTGTCGCCGATTCGTACAACACGCCGATGCGGCTTGTTCTGCAACACGTCTTCACCGGTCACGCACGCGAACCCTACCCGCAGCCACCCTCGTCCTCCCCATGATTTCCACTACGCCTGCAGCAGGAAGTCCACAGAACATCCGCCACTCAAGACTTCGAGGCACGCGGACGAATCGACCTCGACCCGCCCGGTCCCGGAAAGCGCTTCGACGATGCCGCGGCGGCAAGTACTGCCCTCCGGCACCCCAGCCGCCGACGGCTCGCCGTCCTTGAGACCGTCACCCTGTTCACTCACCCGCCAAACCTTGGCGAAACCCTTCTCCGGTCTTGTCCTTTCGCTGGCAATCCGCTTCCGGCCGCTGATCCACAGTGGACTCATAAGGGATTCCCCACGAGGAGGCGAAATGCGCAAGGTTCGGATGAGTGCGATCGTGGCGACGACGGTGGCGGCCGCGGCGGTGGTGACCGGGTGCGCCGCCGGGGCCACCGCGTCCCCCGCCCCCGCACCGGCGGCCCCGGCCCACCCTACCCAGCAACAGATCGCGGACCTGTTCCCCCAGTGGAACGCCGCGCTGGCCACTGGCGACCCGCAGCGGGTCGCCGATCTCTACGCGCCGGACGCGGTCCTGCTGCCCACGGTGTCCAACCAGGTCCGCCGCACCCGGGCCGAGATCGTCGACTACTTCACCAAGTTCTTGAAGGACAAGCCACAAGGCGTGATCGAGGACGAGAGCGTCGATGTCCTCGACGCCGACACCGCCATCAACACCGGCGTCTACCAGTTCACCCTGACCAAGGACGGCAAGGCACAGCTGGTGCGGGCGCGCTACACCTACGTCTACGAACTGCGCGACGGCAAGTGGCTCATCGTGAACCACCACTCATCGGCGATGCCCGAGAGGTAGCCCGATCCGGACGCACAGCCCGCCGCCATCCGCAGTGCCGAGTGTCACGGTGCCGCCGTCGTCGGTGACCAGCTGCTTGACGATGGCCAGGCCGAGGCCGGACCCCGACGGGCCGGTCCGGCCCTGGCCCCGCCAGAACCGGTCGAACGCCCGGAGCCGCTCGGCCTCGGACATGCCGGGGCCTTCGTCGGCGACCTCCAGCAGCACCTGCCCCTCGTGACGACGGCTCGACACACTGACCGCGCCGCCGTCGGGCGACACCGCCAGCGCGTTCGACAGCACGTTGTCCAGCACCTGCTCGAGGTGCCCAGGGCTGACCATGGCCAGCAACTCGCCGTCCGCGTGCTCCTGACGCAGCTCGACACCACGGTCGGCGGCGACCGCCCGCCAGACTTCAAGCCGCTCCCCCACCGCGTCAGCGATCGTCACCGGCTCCGGCGAGCCGACCGCGGCCTCCGCTTTGGCGAGGGTGAGCAGCCCGTTGACCAGCCGGCTCATCCGGACCACCTCGGCCGTGGCCTGGTCGACGTCCTCGTGCACCTCCGGGTCGTGCACACCATCGGCGATGTTGTCCAGCGACAGCCGCAACGCGGTCAGCGGCGTGCGCAGCTGGTGCGACGCGTCGGCGATGAACGCCCGCTGCGCCCGCACCAGCGTGTCGATGGTTTCCGCGGCATTGTTGAGCGTCCGCGCGAGGGTGCGGGTCTCGACCGGCCCCGACTCCTCGGCGCGGGCCGTCAGCTCGCCGTCACGCAGCCGCCCGGCCATCTGGTTGAGCTCCCGGAACGGCCGCGTCAGCCGCCGGGCGAAGAACGCGCCCAGGAACGCGGCGACGATGAGCACCGCCATCGCGAGCACCGCCCGGAACCCCCAGATCTGCAGCTGCCGCGCGGCCAGCGGCGCCGACGGGTAGCTGACCCGGATCGCCCCGACGACCCGGCCGTCGGCTTCGCGGGCGGGCACCGCGAGGACGAGCCCGTCTGCGTCCAACGCGGCCGCGTACCCCCAGCGGGCCGGCACCTGCCCGGCCAGTGCGGCGCGGAACGCCGGGTCGTCCGCGGCGCGTGGCACCGGCAGCGGCCTCGGCGCGGTCCCGTCCGCGAGCACGGCGTCGAGCCGTCCCGGCGTCTCCTTCTCGTAGGCCTCGGCCAGCCGGGCCAGCGCCTGCCGGGACGGCAGGTCCCCGGCGGACAACAGCAACGCGGCGGTGTCGGCCTCGCGACGCACCGACGTCTCGACGTCCCCGCGCAGCTGGCCGGTGAGCACGAACGCGACCGGCACGGTGAACGCGGCGATCGCGATCGCCACCAGCAGCACGTAGCTGACCACGAGCCGCCGGTTCAGCGACGTCGGGCCCTTCACCCGCCGGCCACCAGTCGGAACCCCACCCCGCGCACGGTTTCCACCACAGCCGCGTCTCCGAGCTTGCGGCGCAATGCTCCAATGTGGACATCCAGCGTCTTCGTCGGGCCGAACCAGTTCGCGTCCCAGACGGCCTCCATGATCTGCTCACGGGTCAGCGCCGCGCCCGGCGCGTCCGCAAGGAAAGCCAGCAGGTCGTACTCCTTCGGCGACAGCGCCAGCTCGGCATCGGCACCGTCCACGTGCACCCGCCGCGCCCGCCGGTCGATCACGAGCCGCCCACCGGACAACGACTCCGGTTCAGCGGGCTTCGCGGCCGGCTGCACCCGGCGCAGCACCGCCCGCATCCGCGCGATCACCTCACGGACCCCGAACGGCTTCGACACGTAGTCGTCGGCCCCGATCTCCAGCCCGACCACCCGGTCGACCTCGTCGGCCCGCGCGCTGATCACGATGATCGGCACGTCACCCCGCGCCCGCAGCTCCCGGCAGACGTCGAGACCGTCCACATCGGGCAGCCCCAGATCGAGCAGCACCATGTCCGCGGGCCCGGCGGCCAGCGCCTCAGCGCCCGTCCGAACCCACACGACCTCGTAGCCGTACCGCACCAGACCACGCCGCAGCGAGTCGGCGATCGGCTGGTCGTCCTCCACCAGCAACACCCGCACGAACACGATCATGCCAGGTCAGAAGGGTGAGCAGCGCCCGAGGGTCCGTCGCACGGGGCGCGGCGATCGAACTGCGGACGTGCGCGGACTCCGGCGACTCGGGGCAGGTCCCCCACATACCCACCCGAACTGGCGGGCCCTGTGCCGACAGCAGCGGCGAGCTCGCCCGGGCGGAGGCTTTCCCGGGCGAGGTTCTCCACGAGCTGCCAGATCCGACGCTCTTCGTCCGGCAGCGGCCCCGGGCAGACCACCGCGGGCAGCGCGGCGAAGTGCGGGTTGTCCGGCCGGTTGACCGCACCCCACCGGCACGCGCGCAGCCGCCGCTCCCCTGCGGCCAGCTTCATCGCCGGATGCGTCCCGTCGCTCGGGTCGATCTCCTCGACCAGCACCGGCTGCAGGAGTCCGACGCTGGTGATAGAGGAGATCAGGTCCGCGAGGTCAGACGGCGTGGTGACGTCGCCAGGGAGCCGGCCCGGCAGCTAGGTGAACGGCGTGCCCTCGCCGCGCAGCGGCAGCAGCGCGAACCGGCGTTGCCGCAGCCGCGGCGACAGCCCGAACTGCGCCACGACCTCGGTCATGACAGCCGGCCGAACACACTCACCCACCGCGGGTCACCCAGCAGCGGCATCGCCGCCGGCGTCAGCGGGCCGTGATCCTGAAGCCGGGGCAGAGTGGTTGCGACCAGGTCGACCCGTCCGGCCGCGGTGCTCACGAGGGGCATGGCCTGGGCGTGCGCGCGCAGGTCGGCGAGCCGGCGCTCGAGCACGGGCTGCTCGGAACCGGACAGGACAATCAGGACCCGCGGGAACCGGGGATACCGCTCTCGCCATGCGGGCTTCCGGCATGCCCCAGCTAGGGCGTGGTCGTGACAGCGGATGTAGCCGGCAAGCTTGCGGGCCAGCCGAGCGACCGGCATCGTCGCGCGGTCCAGCTCGACGAACAGCGTCCGCTGGGACCGGCGTCCGGCCTCTTCGAGGACGTAGTGCAGGACGGCGTCGACGATCACGACGCCCCGTCGATCTCCCGTGCCGCTCAGATCCGCCCGCTGATGCCCGGCGGCCCTGGCTGCGCTGACGTGTGCCTGATCTCCATTCGCGACGGTTCGGCCAGCACCAGCCATACTGCCGAGCCAGCGCAGCGCGCGAGCATCCCACGCGGATTCCCGTTCCCCAGCAACGAAAAAACTGACGCCAGCGCGGACAGCGACCGCAATTGGCCGACCGCTACCGAACCGAAGGCGTGGCCGGGATGACCGACCGCAACTGCCGTCCACACCACAGCCCGAACCGCACGCCGGCCCCGGTGGTGCGGCAGATCGTGTGGTGGCGCCGGCGGTTAGGCCCGATCCAGATCGGCGGCCGGCTCGGCCTGCCGGCATCGACCGTGCACGCGGTGCTGACCCGCTGCCGGATCAACCACCTGTCCCGCATCGACCGGGTTACCTCGCTCACGCCCTGATTCGGCCTCAATCGAAGTCGATCGACGCCGCTATGGAGCATAAATGCTCCCTCGTTTGTGACCATCAAGAGGGGAAGGTGGCTGGTCAGAGTGCTCCGGTCGTGGTGATCGGGAAGTCGATCGACCGGTCCTCTGAGGTGACGTGGACGGCCAGCGCTGCCGAGCGGCCCCGATCCAGTTGATGTTGTCCTGGATGTTGCGATCCTCGCTGGTCCCGGATGGCCAGCGTTGCGCGCACGCTGCGTGGCTTGGCCGGCGCCGTCGACTGGTTGCGATCCTCGCACACGCGAATGGCGAGCGTGGTGTCGCCCAGCCGCTCGTAGACCGGCAGTTCGACGTCGCGGCGGATGCGCAGGGCCTCGTCGTAGTCCCGCCCCAGCAGTGGATGTTAGCTGTATTTGGCCAAAATAACGCAAGAGTCGGCGCGCATTGCAAATTCAATTGCCCGACCAGACTGGGCAATGAACGTCCTTAGCAGAAATCGATCGGTGCCGTCCAGGCGGGCCGGGTAGGAGGAACGTCCATGCATGGATCTCTTGTTGTCGAGAATAAGGAGATCTCCGGCTACAAGAACAATCTTGGTTCGACGCTCACGATACAGCGTGATTACCAGGTCTAGCAGATCTTGCGATTCAACAGTTAGCCCCTTGGTGAGAGTTTCATCTATGGTGATAAATGGCTCGTTGTAGTCTCCTTGCAGCAGCGAAATCGGGCCACGTGTAGCCGTCAAACCGAACCCTTGATCGAGCATTCTAAATGAGGTATCTACACCGGTTTCCCACATAGGCTCAAATAATCTATCGCGCTGATCCGGCGACATGCATTGGGTTATCTCGACAGCCGGGAAGATGTACGTATGAGCACTTGGATCGGATCTCAGACATGCAAGACTCAAGAAATCAGGTCGGAGTGGACTAAAACATTGCTCGGTATGCCCATCAAGTTCAACGTCGTAGCTAACGCTCGTCTGAAGACTCCCCTCGTCAATTGAGGGGGCGAGATCGTGAAATAGTTGCCCCGATGCTTGGGTTTCATAGGCGATCATCGACCCCAATCGCTGATTAATGATCGCTTGCACTCGGGCGAGCAGAGTACCTTGCCCGACATGGGTACTATTTCCTTGAGGGGTCGGCGGGACCGTCCCCATAGGGAGATTAGAGATAATTAGAGCAGATCCGTGTGATCGACTAAAGAATTCCTCAATGCGGCCACGGAGGCGCACCGGAAGGTCGGCTGCCAAAAGGCCGGCTTGAGTGCAGTATTCTTGCTGTTTTTGCGGGCTTACTTCAAGCTGCGTTGCCAAGTGGAGGATCTGCTGTTGTTCAATGTTTGTTACCACTAAGGCGGCGACCTCAGCCATAGGTACTCCCGATTTCACGTGCGCCAGTTTGAGACGCCTTATAGGAAGGTAAGACAATTAAACCTGCGGCCCAATAACCATCTGCGACCAACGAGAAAGAAATACAGGCCGAACGAAGGCCGCAGGCTCAATTGCCAGACAGACCTTTAGTTTTTTGTTCCTACCGCAAGTATCGCCGGCATGGGGATCGAAACGCTTCCATCTCCATTCTGGAACTGTCGACCAGTTTCCCGCACGCGTTTCTCGATCTTGTTGCGGGTGGGAGCATCTTGCGCGCGAAGCAGGCCACCAGTCCGCGCTGTCCCGTGCAGAAACGCCGAAAAAAGATCATCCAGGTCGTCAAGTTGCCATGTCAAATCGAGCAGTATGACCTTCGGCGCCCCAAATCCTGCGGCAGTAAGAGCAACTCGACACTCATCCGGGCGACTGTAATAGAAGAAGTCAGGACCATGGGGAACAGTCACATGCTGGCCGTATTCGCTGACAGCCTTGAGGATGACAGAAAATCCCACAGCCTCCTCTGGCGGCGCCCATACAGTAAAGCCAAATCGGCCGCCTCGTTTTAGGACTCGAAACGCCTCGCTGATAGCTTTCTCAGGATTGCCGAGATGCAGCATTCCAAAATTCATTGAGATCGCATCGAAAGTCTCTTTCTCGAAGGGCAAACCCTCGGCATCACCCTCCTGGAACGTGACATGGGGAAATAGAGATTGAGCTTTTTGGACCATCTGTGGAGAAAAGTCCATGCCAAGAACATCTGCCTTACGATCCGCCGCAATTGCAGCAGCGTAACCTGGGCCACTGGCGACATCAAGGAGCTTGGTGGATTCAGTCACGCCAATAGCGTCAAGCAACGAGCTTGCAGCCTTTTGCGTCAAGCGCCCCCAAGCCATATGGTATTTCTCCACCGCGCCTTGCCAGCCTGAGAACTCAAATTCCCGGAAAGCTACCGGATCTTGCGACGTATTAACTGACACGTGACCTCCTGCGCCGATTTGTTGACTCAGTATCGAGCCAGGGTTATATGGAACAGCCATTTGCCGTAGCTGTTGAAACATAGAATAGTAGCGCGCAGTATCAGCAGGGTTCGCCGTCACGTTGAGACTGGTAACCCTATCATCCGGTCCACGGATTGCTTCCCAGCCGAACTTTTGCGCACTTTCCACCAAGAAGAACTTTCGGAGATACGGTGGAACTTGCATGACATTCACCAGAAGCACTTCGACCCCCAGTTTGACTTGAGCGCCCAGAACCCCTTGCACCTCTGCGGAATCCGTCACTTCCTCATCATCACGTATAAAGAAGATTCGGGTAATCGAGCCGCCAGCTGCTACGAAATTCTTGATTGTTCGCTCAACATAATCTCCCAGCCAAAACCATTTACGATAAGGAAGACTGGTCGCAAAGAAAGTCGAACCCGAATTTTCCTCGTGCGCTCGCCGGTGGTAATTGCGATAGCTTTCCATATCGTTTAACTGGAACCGTCGCTCATTCAACACTTGTGTCGGCGTTCTGAACGATGCCTCCAGATAAGGACGAAATACCCTAAGTAGAGCGGGGTCCACCTGTTCGATGAGAGATGGAAACGTGTCGATATGCGACGAAGAGACATGCGTTGCAAGCCTGCCAATCTCGCCTCGCAGATCTACGTTGTTGTTTTTCATATCATTGCGCAGTTCAACGAGCTCGTCGCGTAGTCGACTCGACCACATCGGTACATTGATAGCGAGAACCGTCAGTACCAGGCCGCCCACCAGCAACGTCAACTGCGGCAACTTCTGCGCAAGCGCAGGTACGTCGAGGAGCCCAACGAGGTCAAGCAGGCCAACGGTGACACTGGCGAGGCCGGACAACGCAAGAACAAGCCGCTCGACCGACACACGCCTGGTTCGCTTCACCTCGCCAGATAGTAGCGGAACGCGGCAAGAGCGTGAGCTCGCTCGAATCGTCCGATGCGGTGAATGCAGAGAGCCTCGGAGCCTACCTAGGTGGCTGGCGTTTCGGCGTGGCGGTGCCCCACCTGCGGTGATCGTTCAGGTGAATAGACGGGTGACGTTGGGGCGGACACCACGACAGATCGAGAGATGAGTCCAGCACACGCCGCCGACCCACCAACCCCCGCCTGCTTTGCCACTTCTAGCACGGCCGGAAGATCCGATCCGACCGGGCCGAACGCGGTGCACCAGTCGCGGTTGGCTTGTTGCTTTCTATCGTCAACACGGCACGAGGCTCGCAGATCACCCGTGTGGGTGACTACTCGGCTGTCAGCGGGTTTGCCGGTTTGAGCCACGCGAGCGGGAGTGTATCGAGGACCGGGCGGTCAATCTTCCCGCTGAGTTGGAGAATCACGGTATCGTGCAGCGTCCGTTGAGTTTCGTCACCCACCGTATGGGTGGGCTGGTGGTCAAGGAGATGTTGCCGCACTCGGCAGAGGGGCGTGGCGGCTAGGCCGGGTTCGTCGCGCCGGGCGGGCGAGTTCGCGAGCCACCCACCGGGCTACGAGTCGTCACCGGCGCCCAACAGACCGAGCCAACCTCAGACCGGCGAACTGGTGAGCACGTCCATCGCGTGACGGCGGTGAGCGGCAAAGAGGCGGAGTGCCGCGAGGTCCCGGGCGCGCAGGGCCGCGGCCAGAGCGTGGTGCTCCTGCGGGATACCGCCGAGGTACCCCTCGGTACTGCGGCCGATGCGGGTCAGCGGGAACAGGTGGACCTGGCACCGGATGGCCTCCCAGGCCGCGACGAGACGCCGATGGCCGGCGGCGGCGAAGACAGCATCGTGGAACGCGATGTCCAGGCCCACCATCACGTGCGGATCCGTGGCGTGGCCCATCGCCCCAGTCGCCTTCTCGATGACGGCGAGATCCTCGTCCGACGCGTGCGCGATCACCTGCTCGACCGCGAGGTCCTCGAGCGCGCCGCGCAGGCTGTCGAGCTCGACGACGTCGGCCGGGTCCTAAAGAAAACGGAACTGCGTCCTCATCTGAGGAAGTGCTGGAACATCCCGCTACGGGTGAACGCGGAGTTCGCCGCCCGCATGGAGGACGTGCTCGCTGTCTACTCCCGGCCGCGCGACGCCGCCCGCCCGGTCGTGTGCATGGACGAGAACCCTGGCCCAGCGAACCAATCGACTGGGCCGGGCCTCTACGAAGCCTTCACGCCCGACGAGGCCTTCGCCCTCGCCCAGCGCCTGCAGATCCACCACACCCCCAAACACGGGTCCTGGCTCACCATCGCCGAGATCGAACTCTCCGCACTGTCCCCGGCAATGTCCCGACCGCCGCATCAGCGACCTCGACACCCTCAACGCCGAACTCGCCGCCTGGCAACACGCCATCAACACCGAACAACGTCAAGTCCGCCGGCAGTTCACACCACCGACGACGCACGCGTCAAACTCCGCCACCCATACCCCGAGAATTGGCCACGACAATCTACTAGAAGTGGCCACCGGGTGATGGGTGGTGATCAGCCGACCGTCGGTGTAGCTCAGCTGCCGATCATCGTGAAGGGTGGATCACATGCCGCCCTTGTACGGACGCCTTGCCAAACCGCGGAGAGAAGTATGATCGTACCGCGCAGAGTTGCCCACAATTCGAGAATTGTACACTCGGTCGCATCTCGCACCGTGTGAAATGCACCAACCTCGCGCAACAGTGATCGTCGGATACTCCCCAATAAACCGTTGCAGAATGAACCCTTTCGCCGCTTGACAGCCCATACCACAAGAGGAGACTAGCTACGTGCCTCCCCGTCATCCGCTGGAGGAGAAATGACATACGACGCCGACGACCTGGACGCAATCAACGTCGTACTCGATCAATTTCCGGATATCAGTGATCTCGTCGACGACGTGCGCTCTCTTGATTTCCTGACATACCCCATCGACTCACTGAAAACCCTTTTCGAAAACGCAGGCGAGCGTCCGGAAAGGACTGTTCCACTCGAAGCCCTCCGCCGGGCTCCCGCGTTCTATTTCCCGCTCGCCTCCAAGGCGGATCTGGTCGCCAAGCTCCTGGAGCTTCGGCGCCATCCGTTGCCCGCCCGGGCTCCACTGCCTCCACTGCCTCCGCTCCCTGACACAACGGGGAGAGGACATCCCGGCGAATCCACCGTGTTCGTGACCGAAGGCGGTCCGCTGGCGCGTCCGCGAGTGGAGCACACGCCTACTGCGCCTGCCGGGGAGTGAGAGGAACCAGCCGTGCAAGCATTCCGGGTGAAGTGGTTCGGCGCCGTCACCCCGGCGCCCGGTGCGACGTTCAGACGGCCGGGAGGCCCGGCCATCCTGCCGGACGGTCCCCCGCGCGTCGACCCCGTGGGCGCCACCGTCTACACGTTCCTGGATTCGCTGCGCCCTTACGAAACGATCGAAGTCTTCTCGCCGCACTATTACACCGTCACCACCAGCACCGGGCCGCCAGTACAACTGGACACTCCCACCGCCAATCTCGTCTACGTGGGCCTGAGCCATCAATGGCCATACGCTCTCGCGTGGGCGGAACTGGAGAACGGCTCCCTGCTCGACGACGGCGATGTCATTCGGGCCGACATCCGACCGGGCACGGTGCCTGCCGAGGTCGTCGAGTTCCGGATCACCAGCATGCTGTGGTGGTGGAAGGAGATCAACGTTCCGGATGGCGAGACCGGCAGTTCGTGGAACATCCACACGGGAGCCGTATGGGGCGGCGCGCGCCGCTTCGAAGACACGGTCGGACTCTGGACGCATCAGGTGCGCAACGGCCAGCGGCTGTCCTTCCGCAAAGCCAAGACGGCCGGCCTGGTCAGCACAACCTACGTTCTCGGCGGACTTGAGCGCCTCGCCGGTGGCACGCGCGTGACGTTCGACTGGGTTCGTGAGTGATGTCCCACGGCGAGCACCGGAGACGAGGAGGGCGTGATGCCCGGTTGGTACGTCCATCTGGAAGCTGCGAAACAAACGGCTCAGCGACTGCGCGACGGTGACATTCCGCCGGGGTTCCCCCTCGACCTCGCCGATTCGCAGGCCCTCGGCGAGACGTGCCATACCTGGCGCAACTACCTTGCGCTGGGGTCGCTCGGTCCGGACCTGTTCTATCTCCTGCCGGACTTCGCGAACACCACCGGCTGCGTGATCCGTCAGGTGATCCGCTGGGTGGTCGACGTGTGGGCCGTGCTCGACGCGCAGTTCGTCGCCAAGTGGGAGAAGTGGATCGATCCGATCCAGACGAACGATGCCCAGCTCACCGGCCAGCTCACCGGAGGGTTGTCCAACCAGCTCGGCGCGATCCTTGACGAACTGTCGGCTGCCGTCACGTCCGCGTTCGAGGGATTGCTCGCCCGGATGGGCGACTGGTTCGGGCTGCTCACCTCCGGGGTGCCCCAGGGCTACAGCAACGACGCTTTCTACTGGTCGGACATGTTCCACTACCGCCGCACCTACCAATTCCCCTACACGCTGTTCCGCCAAGCCGAACAGGCACGCGCCACAGCCACCACCGACGCGGAACGGCTGGACGCCGACGCCAGGACCGCCTTCGCGGTCGGGTGGATGAGCCACTGCGCGACCGACGTGACGGGCCACCCGTTCACCAACGCCAAGGCCGGCGGACCGTACCGGGATCACTGGCAACGTCACCATCTGGTCGAGAACCACATGGACAGCGAGAACTACTCGGCCCGCAACCCAGGACCGTGCTACGGCGAGCGGGGCACCAGCGCGCTGCACTTCTACGTCGCGTTCCGCGCGCGGCACGATCAGCCGTACGACATGCGCGAAGACGCACCCGCCTATGACTACTTCGCCGGATTCCCGGCCTACGACACCTCCGAAGGCGCCACGCCCTCAGCGGCGCGGCGGGCTCTGTTCGATCTGGACTCGGGAGAACTCCCCGAGCCCCTTGTCACCGCTCTGCTCGATGCGATGGCCGAGGTGTACCCGGACGGCCCGAAGATCCTGACGCAGGATCCGCAGTTCTCGGCAGCAGATGCGTCGGGCACCCCCGACGGGCGGCCCAACAGTGATGCGATGAACCAGATGTGGACGCTCGTCTATGCCTACCTGAAGGCCACCGGAAGCGACGGCCTGAGTCCGCGCCGCCCGGCACCGCCGTCGGTGTTCACCGACCATTCCTTCCCCACGCCGCCCGGTGGCGGCGGCTACGGTGTCGACGACGACCCGGCCCGCGGTGCCGACGTCGATGACGACGACTCGTTCAGCCTGCTCGACCTGGTGCTGGCCATCTTCGCGTGGGTGGTTTACCTCGCGCAGATCATCGAGTGGCTGGTCACCGTGCTGCCCGGCCTGATCGTCGACGTCCTCACCTTCCCGGTTCGTGAAGTGCTCTACTGGGCCGTTGTGGTGCCGGCCTGGAACCTGTACATCCTGGCCCGGCGAGCACTTGTCATGTCGGGCTTCCTGACGCCCAAGCCGGAGGAGATCGACCTCGGCCTGACCACACTCGGCTCGGCCTCCGGAACGTACGACGTGACCGCGGCTCTCGACAGCCCGCTGGGTGACGGTGCGGCGACATTCCGGGTGACCGAGCCGTCCGGGCGCGAGACGGCGACGTCCGGTTTCGGCCTCGATCCCGCCTATCCTCGCGGCATCGTCCGGGACCAGCCCACGGACGTCAGCGCCGTCGACCTTCCGGGCATGCTGGGACTGACCCGCCCGCTTCGGTATGCGGGCGACGGAATCGCCGTGTTCAAGCCCACCGAGTGGATCGCGCCGTGGCGGTATCCCCTGACTGGTCAAGCCGGCAAAGGCGTTCCCCAGGAAGGCGCGCCGGCCCACGTTGGCCCGTTCGTCGCCGGAGACGGCTCCGCGGTCCTGCTGCCCGGCCCTCAGGGAAGTACGGCCGCACGCAACCGGCTCGAGGACTGCAAGACCCCGGCGGAGACCTTTGCCGCGCTCGACGCCTTGCTCCCCGACGACCTGCACCTCGGTGGCCCGGTCGACTACGGCCTCTACCTCGTCGGCAGGATGGCCACGGATCAGTCACCCGAGTTCCGGGTCCCGGACTTCAATCTCGACTCCGACCGCGGGTACGCCTGGTTGTGCTGGGACTGGGCCCGCCACCACCACGGCTCCGCCGGCGAATGGGCCTGCACCCCGCTCTTGACCGCGACACCCCAGAGCAACTTTTCCTACCGCCAGCCGTGCACGCCTCCGCAGTTCTTCCATGCCGACACCGACAACAAACACCAGCTCCAGCCGGATGGGACGACGCCGCTGGACAGTCAGTGGTACGACCCGCGGCTGGACCTGAAGGTCCACTACCTCGGTCGCGGCGTCGAGCAACCGCCGGCTGACGACGAAGATCCCTGTGACATGTCCGGCTCGCCGCACGAGCCGTTCGACGGCACGGGCTGGCGACACCGGCTGCCAGGCGAGGACCGGACCGATGACCTCGGCTTGGGCCGGAGGGGATGGACCCGACCATGGCACACACCACCGGAAGGTCCGGGCCGGCCATGACCGAGGACCGGCAACCGGACAGCACCGAGCCTCCGGCATCCGACCAGCGCGGGGAAGACCCCGCCCGCACAGTCGGCGGCGGACATCCTCCCGACCCCGGTCCCGACCCGGATCCCGGCTGGCGACCGGACGACACCAGAGCCGACCACTGGCGAAATGTCTACGGCAAGCTTGCCCAACGGCACCGGCCACGCCGCGAAGACGTGCTGCCTTTCCTGCTGATCCGGGCTTTCTCGCCGGGTGACCGCGGTCAGCGGCCGCTGTGGCCGCCCGTCGTGTGCTGGGAGTCTCCGGACATCCTGCTCATCGACGCGGCCTGGACCGGCCCGTTCGATCCCGGCCGGCTCGTGGCCTCACCCACGGCCGGCCGGAGCTATCGTCTCTTCGTCCGGGTGTGGAACCTCGGCCTGCTCCCTGCCGTCGGTGTCCACATCCGGGCGTGGTGGGTGCAGCCCGGCTTCTTCGGGCAGGCGAACCAGGGGCAACCGGGCTACGAGCCGACGCTCGTCGGCGGCGCCATGGTGGACCTCGACGACCGGACTCGGGCAGACTCGCAGCGTCTCATCGAACTCGACCGGCCGTGGTCCATTCCCGCCGACATCAGCGGGCACGAATGCCTGGTAGCCACCGTGTCCTGTCCCGCGGACCAGTGGAGCGGACGCTGGGACTGCAACACCGACCGGCACTTCGGCCAGCGCAACCTGACAGTCCTGACCGGACAGCAAGACGCCGGTCCGCTGCTCCGGACCCTCGGCGACAACCTGCCGCGGCTTGGCGCACTCCACCTCACCCACGGCGGCCCCGCGGCCGGGCCGCTGCTGAACGCGATCGCCGGCGGCAGGCTGACGATCGTGCCACCGCAGGGCGACCCCTTCCCGACAACGGTCACGCCAGTCCCCTTCGACGACCTGCGCCACGGTGTCCGGACCGAACTCGAGCAGCACGTCCTCACCATCATCCGCGTCGAGGTCGACCGCACGATCATCGTGCGCAGCGATCTCCTAGCCGCCTTGCTGGCCGAACGTAACGCACCGGATCCGTTCACCGACATCCCGGCGCTCCCGGGCTTGATCCGTGACCTGCCCCGAGAAGACATCGACCTGGTGGGAGCAGTGACCCGGCGGCCCCTCGTCCAGGCGGTCCCGGACGCGCTGAGAACGCTGCTCGACATCGACAACCTGCAAGCCGCCCACATCGCTTCGGCCATGGGTGGCCCGTCGCGATCCCAGCACCTGCTCCGCTTCACCGCGACAGAGCTCGACGGCCGGCTCGTCGGCGGCTACTCCCTTGTCGTCACCTGACAGGCTGTCCTGGTCGACAGGTCACACCCAGTGACAGCAAGGAGCTCATTTCACAGTTTCCAGCGTGTGCAGCCAAGCGGAGCTGAGCCCGATCCACCCTCGAGATTCAAGAAACCGCCATTCATCGTAACACCCGCCGCAGGCACACGACTTCTCCCATATGGTTGCCTCGCGGGCGAACGACGCCGATATCCGGTTCCTGCGCATGCTCGCAACCGGCGATGACGAGCTGTTCCGAGCGGCCGCTGAGCATGCTGCCGATACCCTCGAACAGGTTTCTCCACAAGCCAAGGCGGACCGGTCCGCAGCTTCTCCCGAGCCGCTCCCCCTCGTGGTCGAGATAATCGCGACCATTCTCCAACCCGCCGGATTTCCCGCCAATCTCTCGCCACTGCGAGAGCTTTCGGTGGCCGACGGCGAAGATCTGCTGACCGCGCTCCTCGAAATCCTGGCGGAGCAACCGCACACGGCGGCCACCCTCCGCGGCCGTCGTGCCGGCACCGACCGCCTGCGCCGAGTCGTCGCAGCCTTGACCCACGACGGTGCGAGAGCAGTGACGGCGAGGCTGACCAGCCCGGCCGCGATCGTGACGAGCACCGATCCGGTATGGACCGGCGGGCTCTTGTCACTGGTCCGGCCGAGAGACGTCCTCGTCGCCGTACGACGTGCCACCGAACACCGTGCGCACCGGGTGAACGTCCTTCGCTGGCTTTCCGAGGTGGGCGATACCTTGGGCGATGCGCGCCTCGTTCCACCCGGGACTCCCGGTGTCGAGCCGCCGCTGGTGAAAATATTCAAGAAAGCGTACCCTGTCAGCCTCCCGAAACGCGGCAAACGCGGCGAACGGCCACCGGCCGGCTCAGGTCGCGCAGATCCCCTCGGCGACACGGTGCGAACCGTGCACCCGCTCTTGGAATGCCCCGGAAGCGTCGATCCCGGCAGCGTCTTCAATCTCCGGGTTGGCCTTTCCCCGAAAATCGACCGAACGCTCGCGGCGTCTGGGCCCTTCCAGGTCGCATCGGACGCGTTTACGTTGACCATCACCCTTTTCCACGACGGTTTCACCCTCACCGGCGGATCGTCCTCGACCGCGACGATCGAAGTGACCCCGGAACGTCCGCATCCGTTCATCACGATTCAGGTCGCGGCAACCGACGATCCGGCACTCCGGCAGCTCCGCACGATCACGGCCGTCTTCGCCGCCGACGGGGTTCCGATCGGCACCGCGTCGCGGCAGATCCGCGTTGGCGGTCGCGCCGACCAGGCTCGAGACGACGATTTGGCGAGCAGCACCTGGTCGGGCGGCTGGTCTTTCGACCCCGGTGGCTCCCGTGCCGATGTCGAGCTCTATCTCATGCGTGGCGGCGACCAGACGGCACGCCGCTGGCTGTGGCATGTCCGATCGCCACACTCCCGGATCTCCGACACCGACGACGCTCTCCGGGTCAATCTCGACGAGTTGACCGCGGAAGCGATGCAGCGATTCATCAGAGGGATCGAAGAGCGCGAGGGTCGTTCTCATCTTGAGTACTTCCTGAAGGGCGTGGCCACGCACATCGGCCAACTCGTGCACGACCGGGTCTGGGATGCGCTGCAGACAGCAGCTCAAGTGGCAGGCGGCCCGCCGACCGTCCTGCTCGTCACCGAAGACGCCTACATCCCCTGGGAACTGGCGCGAGTCCCGACGCCCTGGACGCCCGACCGGCCCTGGCTCGGCGCGCAAGTCACCCTCGGCCGCTGGCCTTACCTCGGCCACCGCAGTTCACCCACGCCGCCGGCTGCCTTCGACGCCGCCAAGATGGCGATCGTCTTCGGCACGTACCCGGACGGCCTCGCGTTGCCAGCGGCGGAGGCCGAAGGCAAGGCGCTGATGACGAAGTACGGTGCGGCAGAAGTGCTACCCACCATCGAAAAGATCCTGGCCACGCTCGACGGCGAGGTCCCGGCAGACGTGCTTCACATAGCGCTGCACGGCAACTTCGACGCCGCCGGGTACCAAGACGGCCTCATGATGATCGACGGTGAAGAGTACCTCGCGCCGGAGGACGTCGAAGGCGTGGAGACGAGCCCTGTGCGGCTCGTGTTCCTCAACGCCTGCCAGGTGGCGCAGGGGCGCCAGGTCTTCGGCACGTACGCCGGCATGGCGGCGGCGCTCATCAAGATCGGAGTCGGCGGGCTGGTCGCTCCACTGTGGAAGGTCGACGACACCGTGGCCGCCCGGATCGCCGACGACTTCTACTCCGACGTCTTCGCGGCCACGGAGACCCCCGCGTCGTTCCTCCGTCGCCGGCGCTGCGGCGGCGTCGACGGTGAGAGCAGCCAGTTCGCGTACGTGTTCTTCGGGCACCCGCGACTGGCCATCACCTGGAAGGGAGAGGGCGGCCATGGTGAACTTTTCCCCCGGTAGCGCCGTGGATCTCGGCAACGGCGTCCGGATGCACGCGGTGAACGTCAGCGGTGAGGCCCGGCGTGCCGAACGGGCGCCGGACGCCTCGGTGCGCGCAACGGCCGGCAGGACTCCGCAGGCGTACCTGCGTCAGTCCGGCGCCGCGCCCGAAGCCGCCGATCGCCTCGGCGGCGCGCTCGACGATTCCGGAATGCGGCTGCACACCACGATCGCTCTCCCCCGGCTGAGCGCCGGCCGAAGCGGCCCGGCCCCGCGGACCCGTGGCCCGGTGACGGCTCCGCACCTGCGGCTCGAGGTCGGTGCGCCCGCCCGCGCCGACGAAGGTCAGGTGATCCTGGAAGTCGACGGCAAGACCGGGCACATCCGTTGGCATCTGCCCCGCGTCGAAGCCGCCGCCGAGGGCCACCGGGCCGCCGTCAAGCAGCAGTTCGACATCCCGTGCGACCGGTTCGAGATCGGCGGAGCGGGCCCCGCGAGCCGCGGCATCGTCGGCTTCGGTCTCAGCAAGGTACTGCATGTGATCCGCTTCCCCGTCGAGTACGTGGCCGGGCAGGTGGCCGAATGGGGCGCGCGCTGGTGGGAGGGGCGACACCGCCCGCACGCGCTGCGCCTGGCCAATCCCGACGGCACCGTGGGAGCCGCCGTGGACGCCCGGCTGCTGGCGCAGCTGGGCACCGGACCGTACCTGCTGTTCGTCCACGGCACGTTCAGCACCTCCGACGCGTTCGCCGGCCTGCATCCGGACTTCGCGCGGTGGTACGCGGACTACGGACGGCGGCTTCTGCTGTTCGAGCACCCGACGGTCGCAGCCACCCCGGAGAAGAACGCCCGCCGGCTACTCGATTTCCTGCCGGACGACCGCACGCTGACCTTGGACGTCGTGACCCATTCGCGAGGCGGGCTGGTCGCGCGGCAGCTGGTCCGCCAGCCCGCGGCCGGCCGGGTGAGCGTCCGCCGGCTCGTCCAGGTCGCTTCACCGAACGCGGGGACGAAACTCGCGAGCCCCGAAAACCTCGGCTCCCTCGTCGACACGTTCACCAATCTGTTCTCGCTGCTCCCCGACGCCGTCGGCGGTGCCGCCTTGCCGGGCGTACTCGAAGTGGTGAAGCAGGTCGCGGTCGGTATTATGTCCGGTTTGGACGGTCTGGCAGCCATGGATCCTGCCAACGAGGAGCTGCTGGCCCTCAACGACACCGACGTCCGGATGGACGCGGTGCACGCGATCACGTCGAACTACAAGCCCTCAGCCGGAGCCTCCCTGGCCCAGCGAACGCTCGACACGATCGTCGACGCGCTCTTCGCCGACGGGAACGACCTCGTTGTTCCCGTCACCGGTATGTCGAACGCGGGCAAGTTCGTCGTCCCTGCCCCGTTCGCGCTCGACGCGCCGTCGGTTTCGCACTGTGCGTACTTCGGCGACGAACGGACGCGCGCCGAGATCAGGCACTGCCTGACGCTACCGGCGGTTCTCCCGTTCGGGTGAGATCCGCGGCATCAGGTCGGGGCGCAGGGCGGTGAACAGCGCCGTCCTGCGCAGGTGATCGCTCGAAGCGCCGTGCAGCTCCTCGACGACGTCGGCGGGGGTCTTGCCCGGCCTGCTCAACGCGGTCACCATCTCGGTCTGCGCTTCCGCCGCACGGGGGCCGGTCGCCGCTCCCGTCACCAGTACCGAATGCACTTTCCCCAGAGTGAGGAGCTGGTGCGCAAAATCGTTGCGCAGCAGCACCTGGCGGACTGTCTCGCTGGTGAACCGAGGAGCGGCGGCGATATCCAGCACCACCAAGGGCGTGTGGCCGCGCAGGGAGAGTTGGTAGAGCGCGTGGTCCAGGACGGTCACGGCCACGTCCTCCGGACGTTCCTGCGACCAGGCCAGCCTGCTGGCCCCGAAGTCCAGGAATGGCACGGAACCGCTGACGTCCATCGAGGCGTTGACGTGCAGAACATCGACAGGCGCCGGAGGCACGGTGACGTCCAGCAGCCGGAGATCGCCGCCGCGCAGCGTCTCCACGTCCCAGCCCGCGCGGCCGTACACCGTCGCCAGGTCGTCGGCGCCGACCATGGAGTACCCCCGAGCAGAGGAGAGCTCGGTCTCCGGCTCGCGCTCGAGGACCACCACGTGGGGCGCCCGCCGGGCGACGGACCTCTCCCGCAGGGCCCGCCAGGTCGCCGGACCGGCCACGCCGTCCACGGTGAGCCCGCTCCTGTACTGCAGGAGCGTGACCGCGCGCTGGGTCTGCGGGCCGAGATAGCCGTCCAGCGGCCCCGGGTCGAAGTCTCCACCTGCCTCGCGCAAGGCTTCCTGCAAGACCCGGACGCGGATCTGGTCACCGCGCAACGCGGCTTGACCGCGATACGTAACTCGCAGCTCGGGGAGCTCGTCCAAGTGCCGTCCGTCGAAGGTCAGCAGCTCCCACGGCAACTGGGCGAGCGGCGGATCGGCACAGATCCGCAGGTCGAAACGGCCCCTACCCGTGCCGGGCCGGCGCAGCGACCGCCGGACGTCCAGCACCGACGACAGGCGGACAGCCTCCCGGACCCACTTGACCAGGGGGGACTTGGCCCGCCGGTCGACATCCTGACGCACGGCGGCGGCCAGCTCGTGGTGAGCCGACACCCGCAGCAGCTCACGGCCGTCGGCGAAGGCCACCAGCGCGCCGGACTGTTCGAGTACGAGGTTCAGCCGCACTTCCGGGCGGACGCGGTGCCTTTCCGGTGCGAGATCGCCGCTGCGGTATTGCTCCCGCTCACCGATGTCGACCAGCACTGCTTCGGCACGCCGCTGATAGTGGTCCTCCAGTCTCGCGTCGCCCTCGCGCACAGCGAGCCGGCGCCGCAGGTCCAGGAGCCGCCACCGCCACTGGGTCGGTCGCTGGGTGCCCTCGTCGAGCGCGCGGCTCGCCTGGTCCAGGATCAGGCGCATACCGTCGGCGGAGGTCTCGTCGAACACCAGGTCGGCCTGTTCCAGCTTCGTCACCGCGCTCAGCAGAGGGAAGTCGGCTTCCCACAACGGCTGGGGAGCAACCGCCGCGTCCGGCCGTCCGCTCTGCGCGACCAGTTCGAGCAGCCTCAGCTGGGCGAGAAAGGTGTTCCGGCCCAGCACGCTCGTTGCTGCGGAAGCCACTTCGACGGCGAGGTCGTCTTGCCCCGCGAAGCGCAGCAGGTGTGCATGGCGCAGCTGGAGCCAAGCTTTGTCCGCCGAGTCTTCCGACCGTACCTCGTCGTCGCCGGCCGGCCCGTGGAGCACCAGGTCGGCCAGCTGGGCACCCCACGGTGTCCGCGGCGCGCGATCGAGCCCGTCCAGGGCAGCGAGCCGGGCGGCTACCGGCGTGATCGAAGTGAGCCGCGCGGCCAGTGACGGCAGCCACGACTCCGTCAACGCAGGTGCCGAAAGCAGGGCGGCGAAGACGACGTCCGCGAACCGGCTCGGCGGCACCCGCGCGTCCAGCCGACCGAGGACCTCCGCCACCCGTGCGGTCGCGTCGGCCTGGCGTCCCCTCCGCTTGTCGAGCTCCGCCCAAAGCAGCATCATGGCGCGCCACGCGGCGCTCCCTTGCTGCAGTGGCATCCCTTTGGCCTCGCCGAGCAGGTGCCCGGCCTCACGGACGTTGCCGACCTTGCGAAGCACCAGCTCTGCCGCCCGGACACAAGCCATGGCCGCCCGCTCGTTGTCCGCCGACTGGGCGTACTCCGACCTCGCCCGCAGGAAGTCGTCCTGTGCGCGGTCCACGTCGAACAGCTCGGACAGGGCCAGACCGCGGAGCACCAGGAGGTCGGCGTGCCGGCGCCGGCTGACGACGTCGGTCATGGCGTTGGTGCACAGTGTCACCGCTTCGGGCGCGCGGTCCAGCGCGAGGAGCGCGGTAACGCGTTCTCGTTCGAACCCCTCGCCCACGGCGAGACGCAAGGCGGTCGCCGGCCGGCCCGATGCCAGCGCGACCCGGATCCGCAGCCGCTGCAAGCCGGTCGGCACCGACACCGCGTTCACGCCCGTGGCCCGTTCGAGCCACGCCTCGGCACGGCCGATCCGACCGACGCTGAGCTCGTATTCCGCCAGCTGTTCGAGGATTTCGACCGTCGTTTCCGGCGACCGCGAATGGTCCAGTGCGGCGAGGAGGCTGAGCCGGCGACCCTCGAAATCCCCCTGAGCCCCACGCGCGTCGGCGAGCAGGCGATCGAGCAAAGACTGTCCCGCGGTGTCGACACCTCGCAGATCCGACTCTTCCAGCAGCCGGGCAGCCTCCTCTGGCCGGTTCCTGGCGATCGACAACGCCGCGTCGGCGGCGATGAGCCGGAGCCGGGAACCGGGACCGATCGGCAGGTTCGCGACCGCGGCGACGCTGCGCTCGACCCGGCTCCACAACGTGTGGTCTCCGGAGGCGTTGCGGATTCTCGCGATGGTCGCGAGGGCCCAAGCCCGCTCGGCGTGCGCGGCAGCCACCACATCTTCTTCCACGAGTGGCAAGCCGGGGCTCAGCTCGACCGGTTCGCGGTCGTCCAGGTAGTCGCGACCGAGCAGTTCCTCGCTCAGGCGAACCACCCAGTCCGGCCGGTTGGCGGCCCATGCCCTGGCCACGGCGCCGTGCCAGTGCTCAGCGGCCGGAATGCCGTCGAGCCGGAACCGGTGGTAGATCGCCTCGATGGTCGGAGACAGCCAGTCACGGCTCCGCTCGGCGACGGACTCGTAGTAGCGGACGGCTTCACGATGGATCACCTGGTGGATCGGCTGCGCCGCGACGAGCGTGCGCATCGCCTCCTGCACCGAGAGTTCGAACCGGACCGCGTCGGCCCCGCCCGGCGCCGTCCAGATCCACGAAGAATCGGCCGCGTACCCGGCCAGTCGATTCCAGACCGCCTCGAAGTCCCCGTTCACCACGCCGGATGGGAATACCGCGGCTGCACCAGGCGGTACCGGGTCCAGTTCGGGGCGATCCAGGTCGGAACCGGCCATGGATTCGGCGATCCGCGGCATGAGTACCTTCTCGGCGAACTCGCGGCTCAGCACCCGCGGGATCGCGCCGTAGCGGATCAGCCACTGGACCGTTCCGTCGCTGACCCGGGCGACCACCCGGTCGATCGTCCATGCCACGCGCGGGTCCAGCTGGTTCAGGTCCGCCACCGAGATCGCCGGATACCGTCTGACGACGTCGGCGTAGAGCGCCAGCTGCCAGGGAACCCCGTGCACCCGCAGAACGATGGCCGAAACCAGGTCGTCGCGACCGATCTCGCGCGTAGAGACCAGATACCTGCGGCTCTCTTCGCTCGTGAACGCGTCGACCTTGCAGGTCGCGGTCGACCGGGCCAGCTGCCGGAATCCTGGGATCCCCTCCTCGGTCCGCGTCCTCCGCCCCGACAGGAGGAGCCGGACCACGGCCTTGCGCCGCAGCTCCACGAGCAGGTCCGTCAGATCGTCAACGTCGCCGTCCTGCTGGAGCGCGGCTTCTTCCAGGGTGTCCATGACGATCACCACCGGCTCTTCCGGTGGGAGATCGGCGAACACGGCGAGGAAGCGTTCCCGCACCTCCTCGGCGCTGACCCGCGACGTCTCGGTGCCCAGCACCGAGCGACCCACCGGCTCCAGGCCGCCGGCCTGCCTCGTCAGCAACCTCCGGTACGACCCGTGCTCGCGCAGCAGCTCCTCGAACGGCGCGCCGGTCAACTGGCCGTTGAGCTGGTGGGCGATCTCCAGCGCGATCAAGAACGGATACCTGACCGCGTTCACCGGGTCGAGCGCGTCGAGATCGACCAGCGCGCACGGAATCCCGGCTTCCACGCATCGGCGCGAGATGAACCATCGCAGCAGCGTCGTCTTGCCGTAGCCGCCGGAGCCGACCAGCCGTAGTGCGCGCGGGCCGCCGTCGAGCAGCCGGTCCAGTTCGGCTTCGAGCGCCGGGCGGTGCAGGTAGCGGGCCGCGCCGAGGAACGTACTGCGGTGCAGCTCGCGGGCGACCAACGTGCGCGCGAGTTCGTTGCGCCGGGCCCACAGCCTCTTCCCGACGAAGGGAAGCAGCAGCGGATCGGTCAAGACGTCGAGCAGGTTGTGGCAGCCGGCGAGGTCCATCCGACGCACGCACGCTTCGAAGCCGGTGGTGAGAGCCTTCTTCGCGCGGTCCTCGTCGACCAGCAGGAGGGCGCGCAGGCGCTCGATCGGCAGGCCCTGTGCGTCACAGTGCGCGACGAACCGTGTCGCGAACGCCCGTAGCCCGGCCGGTACCTGGCGAGCAGGCACCCCGGCGAACCACGATCCCCAGGCCACATCACGCAGTCCGCCGTGGATGCGGTACTTGCCGTCACCCCCTGGTAGTACTTCGACGCCACCGAGCTCGTGCAGCCGGTCGAGATCGGGCGCACCGTCGGCCCGCAGTACGGCTTCATAGGTCTTTTCGTCGAACATCTGTGGCAGCGCGGCTCGTGCGAGAGTGGCGCGGTTCGCCTCACCGAACGTATCGAACAACTGCAGCGCAAGCTCGTGGTCACGCACCACCGTTCGGGGTGAGGCCGGCCGTGAGTTCATTTCAACCCCGCTTCCTGAAGCAGCGTGTCCCGGCGCAGTTGCAGCTCCGCCGGGAGGAACTCACCTTCCTGGGTCGCCAGCTGCTCCGCCCAGGCGAGCATCCTCTCGCGGACCTGCTGCCACCGGGCCTGGACGTCGTCGTCGCCCGGGTCCAGCGGGAACCGGGCCACCAGCTCCCGGGCCAGCATCTCCGCGTCCTTCGTCCGGAACGGCTGGATCCGGATCGCTCGCGGACGCAACGCGTCTTCGGAGATGAGGTCGCTCAGGTCGCTCGGGTCGATCGCCGCCACGACCCGGACCGAGCCGAGCTCCCGGACGGCGGCCGGCAGCAACAGGCCGTGGAACAACAGTTCGCGTTCCAGGACCCGTCTGAGGTTGTCGAGGACGAGCACGAGCGGTGCATGGCGGGCGAGCTTTCTCAAAAAGTCCTGCAGGATCCGGTACCTCGGGTCGATGTCCTGGAACGCGTCTTCGGGCCGGAAACCCAGCATGACCGGTCCCGGTGCCGGACCAGACAACGCAGTGAGCGCGTCGTCGCAGATCTCTCCCGCCCACGGCTCGAGCCAGCGCTTCGCCTGCATGATGACGTCCCGGATGAAATCGCCGGTGCTGGTGTTCGCCCGGAGGCTCAAATAGACCGCCGGCGCCCCGCCGACCAGCTTGGTCAGCAGGTAGGAACGCAGTACCAGGCTCTTGCCCACCTTGTTCTTGCCGGTGATCAGCAACAGCCCGCTGTCGCGCCGGTGCACGTCGCGGCGGATCGCCGTGCGATCGACCAGGCTCACGACCTCGGCCAGCTCGCCGAATTTGACGATCACGTCGTCGAGCTGCCATTTCTTACGGTGGCGTAGAATCGTTTCCGGGGCGTCGGCCACGTGCAGGACGGGTAGCCCCCATGCCGAATCCGGCAGTTCCGGAGTGAATTGGACGTCGTCACGGGCAGCTGCGACGGCGGCATCGATGGCCTTCCCGTGCGCCAGTTCGTGGTACATCCGTTCGGCGAACACGATCGCCGCCTTGGACGTCACATCACCCTGCGTGGAAACGACGGCCGAGGCTTCTCCCAGGAAACCGTCCGCCAGCCCCCGCATCGCCGGGGTGACGGTCGCGGTTCGGCAGGCGTTGAGGACGACCAACCGCAGGTCAGTACTGCCCTCCAAGGCCCGGGCCACGAACCGGTTGTCCAGGTCCCATTCGCCGCTGTCCGCCATGACCCGCAGCGCCGCGCCGCCCTCCGTCCGGTGTCCGTGCCCGACAAAGTGGAGAACCTGTGGCCGGACATCGGCGAACCGGTCCCGCAACTGCTGCTCGCTCGGCTTGACGACGGCTTCCACGTGCCAGCAGCACGGTGCACCCCGCAAGCCCCGGTAGATCGCTTCGATCTCGCCTTGGTAATCGATCTCCGTCGAATCGTCGTCACCGACGACGACCAGCACGTTGATCGGCACGTCCACGTCGTCGAGCATCCGCCGGTACGGCACCCGTGCCCGCAACGAGGGCTGCTCTTTCCTGGTGAAGAGGGATTTGTCCTGCGGGTTGGTGAGGAACTCCCAGGGAATCTCGGCGAGTTCGCCGGTCCTGATGTCGAAAACAAGCCGTTCCGCCCCCTGCTCCCAGGCCGCAGCCAATCCGCCACCGGTCAACACCGCTCCCAGCTCGGCGCCGATCTGCGTTATCGTCGCTTCATCGGCGTCACCGAGTTCGGGGATGACGGGCAGGTCCTTTCGGCTCAGCGATCTTTCCCACCACCGCCGCCCAACGATCTCGCCGCGTTCGTCGAGAAGCGCGGCGGTGATCAAGAAACCGTCGTCGTCGGCCGCAGCCATCCGGAAAAGCAGGCGATTCATGTCAGGCATCGGGCACCCTCCCGGCATAAGGTCGCCCCACCCGGCCCGTCGTTACGGAAAGTCACGAAAATTCGACGAAGTTGTTACACCCGGGCCGGCACTTCCGATCGGGCGCGATGCCGGCCTGGCGGCACGCAGGCAACGTGCGGGAAACGGCGTGGCGGCGGCCGAGCAGTCGGCAAGCCGGGCGCAGCACTGACGACCGCGGTAACGCGCTGGGGAACATCAGCTGCGCTCCGGAGACGCAAGGCACAGCCCGGCATGGGTGATGACGGAATTCCACTCGTCACGATTTGAAAATAATGCACAGCCGAGCCAGTCGACCGAGCCACAGCCATTTGGGTGATGTCGGCTCGTGCCCCGTAACAGGACACCTCGGTTTTCGACTCGAAGTTCGCAAGGTAGGTCGAACCTGCCGGAAGATCGTCAACGTGCTCGTCGCCGTCTACCTTGCGGCAGGCTGAACAATGCAGCCGCGCGCAAGGAGGTGGGCCGTGCCTGGAAGCCTCACGCTTCTCGACCTGGTAGCGCCCTATGTGCTGGGCGGTGCCGCGATCGGCGAGCCGCTGCACGAGCTTGTCTCCGCACTCTTCGTCCAGGATGTCGAGACATCCTTCGACGACGCAGGCGTCGTTGTCGGTGGCATGGCGCGTTTCAGCGCCGACCTCACGGCCAATCCGCCGCGGTTCACGCCGCCCGCGTCGATCAGCTTCGGCGGCACAGTGAACGTCGGCCATCGAACCGCACGGCACGATGGCGCGTGGTGGGACTTCCCCGACGTCGCGATCCGATTCCGGCTCAGCACGCCCCGCGCGTCCTCCCCAGCGGTCGACGGAGTTACCGGAGGTCCGGGTGGCACGCCGGCGCCGAAGACCGGCAACCCCGCTGCGTCGACCGTACTGCCACGGCTGGGCCAGGGTGTGCCCGCTGTCGGCCAACCCGCACAGGATGCGCCGACCACGGTCTTCCACCTCGACTTGCTCGTCGACGCCGCCACGTTGCACCTGCCGTTCCTCACCGGCGCCAAGCTCGACGCCAACGGCATGCTCGAAGTGGACCCCGCGCGGGCCGAAGTCACGGTCACGCTGCCCAAGATCAAGCTCTCCTTCGAGCAGAGCGCCGGTACTGCCGGCACCGATCCGCAACTGACCATCGCGCTCGACTCGTGGGCTGCGCACGACATCGACGACCCCGCAGGCACCGTGTACGCCGACCTGATCCGAATCAACCCGCCGTACGCACTGATCGGCCCGGGCAACGCGCTCGGCTTCGGCTTCCAGTCGCTGATCCTCGACCTGTCCGGTACCGAGACGCCCCCGGAGCTGATGAGCAAGTTCGGCGTCGGCGACGACTTCCGCGGTCTCTACCTGCCGGACGTGCGTGTGTTCGTGCGTCCGCCCGGCCTCGATGGCCTGGGCATCGACGTCTCGGCCCGCGAGCTGCTGATCGGCATCGGCCCGGAGGGTGGCGTCTCGGGCATCTTCGGCCTCGACGTGGTCAAGCCGGACTCCCCGCAGAACGTCGTCGTCTCGATCTACGACGAGAACGGACAGTTCCTGCAGCGCTTCGAATTCCCGGACGGAGTAAACCCGTACAGTCACGATCCGATCGACGTTCCGGCGCACACGCAATGGGTGGTCGACGTCCACGGGGGGCAGCCGCCCTACAACATCAACGTCGACGGACAGGTGCAGACGAACCAGCCGATCGACGTGACGTTCCCGACCGGGCAGCAGGCGAAGGCGGTCGCGATAACCGTCGCGGACGTGCACGCGGGCGGCCAGTCTCGCACGGGGGACGTCCCGATCCGGCTCACCGCCGCGTCGCTGAGCGCCGGCCAGGCGCAGCACGGCGGGGCGCAACCGGCAGCCCTCACCGTCACCACGAACGCCGGCCCGGGCTACACCATCACGATGGAGGACAGCCCGGCCAACGAGTCGGTGACTCTCGTCTTCGCTCCCCCCGATCCGGCCACGGCCACAGCCGGCGGCAATCCGCTCGCCGTCAGCGGCGGCCGCGCGACGGTGCCACTCGTGCACGGCGCATCGATCGACGTCGCGGCGAGCTGGCACGTGGCGGCGACACCGGCTGCGTCGCCGGTGGCAGTGACCGGCCAGTTCCAGTACGCGCAGCCGCCCGAGACGCCGAACCAGGTGCCGGACGAGAACGACCCCGCCTGGACCGCGTTCGCCGCGGTGGACAGCAACATCCGCACGGTCCCTTCGCGCGACGAGTCGAGCCCGAACGGCGGCTGGACGGCCGACGACAACCTCCTCGCCGGCAGCGCTCAGTTCGCGGCCTTCCGGGCAGCCGCGCGGGCCAACCCCACCGAGCACATCGCACTGGTCGGCACGGCGAGCAAGGAGCACGCGCCGAACATCGCCTACAACGTGGCGCTCTCGCAGCGGCGTGTCTGGGCGATGCAGGCGTTCCTGCGTGCGCACGGCATCACCAACCCGATCGACGGCAGCGCGCTCGGCGAGCAGCCGCCGGGCGGCACCTACCTGCAACCGCACCGTGCCGGCTTCCGCCGCGTCGAGTGCACCGTGCACACCGGAGGATCGCCGGACGCCACGAAGAACGGCGCCGTGCACATCGGCCGTCCGCCCCGCCCGCAGCTGCCGGTGCCGCAACGCCCGGCCGTCGTGCAGCGCCGGCCGGCGGGCAACGACGACTGGCGGTTCAAGGAACTGCACGTCCGCGTCGAGATCGACCACAACCGCCTGGTCGCAGCTGAGATCAGGCTCAAGATCGACCTGCAGACGGTGCTCGAAAGCAAGCTCGCCAGGGTCAACACCACCAACCCGGGTCAGGGCCAGCCCGGCGGCACTCCCAGCCTTCCCGTCGGCAAGGCCACCGATCCCGACGACGGCGTTCTCGACATACGCGTGCAGCTCACGCTCGACGACACCGTCGACCGCTGGCAAGTGGTGGCCGGCCTGTTCGAAGAGGACGCCGACGGCTTCCTGCAGACGCCCGCCCCGAGCGCGGCCGACGAGGGCAGCCCGGTCGAGCAGTACTGGCGGACGTTCTTCGGCATCCTCATCGTGCTCGCGCCGCTGACCGACGCGCTGGGTGCGTCCAACACCGCGGCGGGAGACGTCGTCGCACTGTCGGTGTCGGTCGCAGTGCCCTTCGCCGCGACGTCGCTGCACATCGTGCACGTCCCGCGAATCACCTTGTACGGCGGGGAATTGACCGTCACGCACGACGAGTCCGGCACCCGGGGAGTGCTGTTGCTCGACGTCGAGGTCGCTCTCGTGGTCACGCTCGAACTCGGCGCCACCAAGATCATCGACACCGACCCCCGCAACCCGATCACGGTGCGCTACAAGGCCGTCGGCTTCGGCACGTCGGACCGGCCGCAGGCGCGCGACCTGCTGCCGGTCTTCGACTCGGCCAAGGGCTACACGATCAACATCCCGAGCACCGGCGGCATCAAGGTGCCCGACCCGCTCGGCGACATCCTGCAGATCGCCGGCACGCGCATCGCCCGGTCGAACCCGGTCAATCTCGAACTCGACCTGGAGCTCAAGGCCGACCTCGGCGTCGTCTCGGTCGACAAGACCACGATCCGCATCCCGCTCGAGGGCGGCCAGGCACCGACGATCAGCGCGCTCGGCGTGCACATCGACGTGCCCGGCGCACTCGACGGGCACGGCTACCTCGCCATCTATCCCGACGGCTTCGCCGGCCAGCTGGACGTGTCCCTGCCCGGCGTCGGGGTGCGCGTGGCCGCCGGGCTCGCGGTGCGGCACGTCGCCGAACCCCCGCCCGGAACGCGTACGGCGACAGCGGTGTTGGTGACCCTCGAGGTCGACTTCCCGGTGCCCATCGCGCTCGGCAGCTCCGGTCTCGGCATCTACGGCTTCGGTGGTCTGTTCGCCGTGCACCACGAGCGGGACGAGCACCCCGGCGACCCGGTGCCCGCGCTCGGCTGGCTCGAGCGCGTCAACGGCAACCCGCTCGACATCAGCGGCTGGAAGCCCGAGATCGACCACTGGGCGATCGGTCTCGGCGCCGTGCTCGGCACGATTGACGCCGGCTTCACGCTGAACGTCAAGGGCATGCTCATCTTCGAGCTGCCCGGCCCGCGCATCCTGCTCGTGATGAAGGCCAACGTGATCAAGGTGCGACCGCCGCGGCAGGGCAACGTCACCGCAGCCATCCTCGCGGTCATCGACCTCGACCTCGGCCGGCAGCGCATCACGATCGGGCTCACCTTCGACTACGACGTCGCGCCGCTGTTGAAGGTCCACGTCCCGGTACGCGCGATCTTCCCGTTCAACGATCTCGCGCACTTCGCCATCGACGCGGGCAGTTGGTACGCGCCGGCGACGGTCGAGTTCTTCCGGCTGTTCACCGCGCGCGGCTACTTCATGATCCGCGGCAAGGGTATCCCCGACACTGGCGCGCCCGCCGACAACTACGACACCGGACAGGGGAACTTCCCGCTGCCCAGCTCGCTCAACGGGTTCTCGATCATGACCGGCGTCTCGGTGTCGTTCCTCTGGGGCAGCCGCAGCAGCGGGCTCTACCTGTCGGTCGGGGCTTCCGTCGATGTCGGACTCGGCTTCGAGCCGATCATGTTCGCCGGCCGGCTCAAGCTGTGGGGCGAGCTGCACTTGTGGATCATCGGCATCGAGGCGTCCGCTCAGCTGTCGGTGACCGCGGGGCAAAAGGGCAACGACAACATCGTGCTCATCGACGGCGAGGTGCACGGCAAGGTCGACTTCTTCTTCTTCAGCATCGAGGGATCCGTCCACGTCACGCTCGGCGGCTCGCCCGACTCCCCGCCCGCGCCGCCGCCGCTCGTGACCGGCGTCAGCCTGCAGTCGCGCGCGGCCGCGCTGCTCAACGGCGTCTCCAGCGACCGGCCGATCGACGGCAAGCTCTTCGACGCACATCCCGAGGGCCCGGCGCCGCAGGCCGAGGCCGTGCCCATCGACTCGATCATCGTGATCCACCTCGACTGCACACCGCGCATCAAGGGCGGCGCGGCAGTGACGACCGGCAATCCGTCGGGCGTGGTCAGTGTGCCGGTCCTGACGCCGGACGGCCCACCCACCCCCGCCGTCCGTCGCGGCGAGCCGTTCTACACCTACCGCATCACCGGCATCACGCTGGATCACGCCGTCACCGCCGGCGACGTCCCGATCGTCTGGTGGCCGAACGAGCCGCACCCGACGTCGGAGAGCAAGCGCGAGCTGGCCCTGCTCACGCGCGTGCCCGACCCCCACCCGTGTGCGGTCGAACGCAGCAAGCACCTCGAGGACAAGCTCAGCCAGACCTGGGAGACGGTGTGCGACCGGATCGCGCCGGCGACGCCGGTGCTTTGGACGTTCCACGACACACCCCTCGGACCGTCGACCGTCGGCTGGGTGCTCACCGGCAAGGCCTGGCCGGACCCGCCGGGCAGCACGCGCAGTGTTGCGCCCGACGTGCGGCTCGACGTGGCCGAGACGTGGCGCACCGGCGACCCGGTCGTCGATCTGGCCGTCGACATCGCACCGGCGCGGGTGATCGGCGCGACCGTGAAGTGCGACGAGCGCTGCGCTCCGCGGATGCCGAGGGACCGGCTGCCCACCTGCTGGGCGCATGTGCTGGAGGCGCCGTTCCTGCGTCACCAGGATTTCCATCTGCTCACCGAGCATCCGCTGGGTGAAGTGCTGATCAAGCTCGCCGAGCAGGCCGCGGCCCAGCGCAAGGACCCGCTCGACGACGTGATCGCGCTCAAGACCGAGTCGATCGTGCGCTTCCGCGCGCTGCTCGCGGTGCCCGGCTTGGCGCTGCAGGCGCGCGCGCTGACCGTGCGGCTGTTCGGCGACGACGGCACGGTGCTGGCCGAGTTCCCGGTCGACGGCAGCGGCCCGAGCCGCCTCGTCACCGCGCCGGCCGACCTGCCGCCGTCGTGGACCGACCCGGACGGCCCGTGGTTCTGCCGGGTCGCGGAGGTGCTGAGCTACCTGTGGCCGAACACGGACAGGGAGCGGATGCACCTCGTGCTCGTCGACGCCGACGTGCCGGACGGCACCGCGTACGCGCAGTTCGGCCTTCGGGACGCGGCCGGGCTGACCGCCAAGGGCCTCGCTCGGCCGAGCTACCTGCTCGGCGTCGTCGAGACTCTGGCCGCCGCCGAGGTCGCCCGCGAGCAGCACGACACCCTCGTCAAGGACGGCAAGATCACGGTGATCGACGGCGCGCTGGCCGATCCCGCGAACCAGCCCGCGCTGCTGCTGCCCAATACCGACTACACGGTCGGTGTGACGTGGGAGTGGACGACCTGCGACGAACACGGCACCGTGCCCGGCACGGCGACCTGGACGGCCGGTACGGCACAGAACTTCCACTTCCGCACCGACGGCGCGCCACTGGCGCCGCGCACCGTGCAGATCGCCAACGGTCCCGCGCAGGTGATGCCGGTGCGGCTCGATCCGTGGGTGCTGCTCACCGATCCCTTCGACGGCGACCGCTTCTTCTTCTACGGCGACAAGGTGCGCGTCGTCTTCGCCGTCGACTACCTGCTGCACATGTACGCCACGTACGGCGTGGCAATCCAGGCGAAGGTTCGCGCGGCGTCGTTCAAGAACGCCGACCCGGCCGGCCCAGGCTTCGCGAAGACCGTCCTTGCCCTCGGGCCGGCCGTCGCGAAGGCGCTCAAGGAGGCGAACGTCTTCACGCCGTGGGAGGACACCGTCCGCGGCGTCCTCGGAGACGCGCCGTGCATCGACTCGTCCGGCGCGGTGTCGCGGCAGCAGATCCTGGACATGGATCTGCTGCTCGAACCTCGTACCGACTACGTCTTCGACATCGAGCCGGTGAACCCGCCCGCGCCGCCCGCCGACTCGACCGTGTCACCGCTGTTCCGGCGTCCGTTCACGACATCGCGGTACAAGAGCTGGCAGGAGATGGCGGCGGCGGTTTCCGCGGCGAATCTCGTCGAGGCACCGGCCGACGATGTCTCACAGCTCGAGGCACTGGTCAGCACACCCGGGCCGGTCTCGGCGGCCGCACTGGACGCGGCGCTGCGGCAGGCGGGGCTGCGACCGGTGGTCGCGGTGACCGACCCCGTCGTCGAGCTGCTGTGGGTCACGGTGGGTGGCACGCTGCAGCCACGCGTGCTCGTGATCCGCACGCCCGAGCCGCTCGTACGCACGCGCAATGAGCCCCACCAGTACGAGCCACCCGGCGTACCCCGCCTGCAGCGGAAGGTGATCACGCTGCAGGACAAGGCGTACCTCGAGGTCGTCGCCACGCCCGGGGTGGCCGGCGCGGCACCGCTGCACATCGTCGGCAGGCCCGGCATGAACACGGTGGTCGTGATCGTCGACTCCGGCCGCGGCGCCCCGATCGACCTGACCCTGCGCCGGCACGGCAACCAGTTCCTCGGCGAGGCAGCGGGGACGCAGGACGCCATGCTGTTCGCCGTCACGATGGACGCCGCGACGTGGGAGGTGGTGTGACGATGGCGCCACGCGTGAGCCTGCCGGGCGAGCTGTTCCTGGACGCGATCGTCAGCTACCCCGAGCGTCAGCTCGACGTCGGTTTCGACGTCGACGACAAGGACTACGGCCGGCGAGTCCCGTTCGACGAGGCAACCCGCGAACGGGTCAAGCGGCGTGCGCCCTACGTCGCGCTGCGCTGGGTGCTGAACCCGGCGCTCGGCATCCCGCTCGAGCCGTTCACCGTCTGGCGCCGGCCGGCGCGGAAGCGCGAGGCCGCCCAGCCGATCGGCGGCTGGCACCAGACAGGCTTCGGCACCTTCGAGTGGGACGGTGTCACCGAGCTGCTTCGCATCGAGATCGACCTCACCGCGTCCGCCACGATCACCGGGCTGCACCGTAGCGACCTCGACCCCGTGCAGAGCGCCGGCGGCAAGGCCGGCGACACGGTGGTGCTCGACGCCGGCCCGATGCTCGGCGTACGCACGGACAACCCCGGTGCGATCGGCGCCGCACGCGGCCTGTCGCTGGTGACGATGGCCAACGGCAACGGCTGGCAGCCGTTCGAGATCGTCGGCCTGCCGCTCACGCCGGACCAGCTCAACGCCACCTACTACGGCGGCGCGCAGCAGGGGCCGATCGGCGCGCTCACCGACCCGTTCGAGGCTGCCGTCCGGCGCCTCGAACGGTGGGGCCCGGTGCTGGGCTGGCTGCCCCTGGCCGGACTCGCCCCCTGGGTGCCGCCGAACGCCAAGCCCCTGGTCGAGGAGATGCAGGGCGATCTGCTGACCGGCCTCGTCCAGGTGCTGGCCGCCCACCCGCCACCCGCGGTCGGCGCGCAGGTCGGCGCGGCGATCGTGCACAAGCTGGAGCAGCTGGGTCAGGTCATCGGCGCCCGCACCAAGGTGCTGAACTCGGGGGCGGCGGGCGACCGGGCCGAGATCACCGTGCGGCCGCTGCAGGCGCTCACGACGTCCGTCGCCACTGACACATGGGCGAGCCTGGCGCTGGGCTTCGGCACCGGCGACTCACTCGACGGCGACGACAAGGACGGTGGTCACGACTACATGGTCACCGCGCCGTGGGACGGCATCCTGAAGACCGCGGTGCAGGAGCCGTGGCCGTTCCCGTGGCTGCCGGGCGCGCCACCGCCGGTGATCATCGAGGAGGAGGTGTCGCGCGAACTCACGGCGATCGTGCTGTCACCGGGGTTGCGGCCCGCGCCGGGAGTCCCTTCGCCGCTGACCGCGGGCCTCGGCCACGACGAGGGCGCGAACGCGGTCGACGAGCCGTACCACGCCAGCGTCGTGCTGCAGGCCGCGCGTCCGCCGGCACTACCGCGTGAGCCGCGTGCCGCCGCGTACGCCCTTGCCCGCTATGGCGATCCGGGCGCGGGCAGGTACCAGCTGCGCAAGCACCCGCTTGCCGGTGGCTGGGTGCCGATCGGGTCGGCAGTGCCCGTCCCCGAGCCGGGCACGCCGCCGGATCCGCGCACACCGCCGAACACGGTGACGCTGCGCAACAGCGGTGTCGAGCGCCCGAAAACCGGGCCGGCGCACACGTACGAGTACTACGCCGCTGCCACCGACCTGTTCGGGCAGTGGAGCGCGTGGGCCACCACCTGGTGCGCGCTGGGCGCGGCCGGTGTGCAGGCCCCGGCGGTCGCCACCGTGAAGGCCCGCGCCGCCGGGGCGGCCGACCCGTGCGTGCTCACCGTCGCGACCGAGGTCGTCTGGGACATCCGCGAGCGGTCGCTGCACCGGCTCACGCTCGCCGTCGACGCCTACCCGCCGACCCCGCCTCCCCCGGCCGCGTACGACCGGCCGCCGGAGACCCCGCAGGGCGGCGCCGTCACCCTCACCACGGTGACGCTGAGCTTCGCCACCGACGGCACGCCCGGCGCACCGCCCGCGGGCGTCGACATCGCCCTCGTCCACGACGACGGCACACCCGTCGACGCCGCCCACCCGGCCGACCCCGTCGAGCGGCGCTACCGCATCACCCTCCACGACCTGCCCGTCACCTTCGCGGGGCGCCACGAGCTCGCCGTCGCCGTCTATGCACGAGCCGAGGAGACGATCCGTCCCGGCGAGTGGAGCAGCTGGGCCCACACCCGCGAGGCGGCGATCGCCGCCAACCCGATCCCGCCGCCGCCCTCGGCGCCGCTGCCGGCGGTATATCCGTACTGGGCCTCGCTGCCCGACGCGGCCGGGCTGTCCTACGCAACGGTGAGCTGGACGCCGTTCGGCGCCTGGCGCTACCGCGTGTACGAGGCCACCGAGGCCGCGCTGCGTGCCGCGTGCGGACAGCCGGGCCCGGTGCTCACCGACGGCTTCACCGCACGCATGCAGGCGCTCTTCGACCTGTACCGGGTCGCCGCCAACCTACCGAACCTGAAGAAGGCGTTCCGCAAGCTCGGCACCGAACCCGTCCTGCCGCCGATCATCGACGGCAAGATGCACTTCCAGTCTCTGCTGCCGCGCGGCAGCTCGCTGATCCACTGCTACGTGGTCGTGGGCGTCACCGAGTCGAACGTGATCTCGGGCTGGCCGCAGCCCGACGCCAACGGACGAAAGGCCTTCGACGGGTACGCGATCCCGCGTCCGCTGCGTCCGGCGATGCCGCAGCTGCGTGCCACCCTCGACGGCGCCGGCGTGCCGCAGGTGACGGTCCGGCTCGAGGGCGCCGAGCCGCCCGCGCAGATCAGGCTCTATCGTGCGGCCAACGCGATCCTGGCTCGCTCGACCGGAACCATGCAGCTCGTCGCCACCGTCCCGCCCGCGAGCGGCGCGCCCGGCGCGTGGAAGCAGACGACGATTCCCGATTCGGGTGCGCCGGCCGGCTGGTCACGGCTTCAGTACCGCGCCGTCGCCCTCGCGACCGATGACCCGGAGCGCGCGGGCATGGCGGTACCGTCCGAGGCGTCTCGCGCGTACGCGCTCCTCAACCCGCCGCAGAACCCGCCGACGCTCACGCTCACCCCGAACGTCGAGGGGACGACCGATACCGCTTCGCTGGTGCGCGTCGACACCGGCGCGCTGCGCAAGGGCTCGGACGTCGGCGACTTCGCGATCGCGTACACCGCGAACCCGGGCCCGGTCCGGTTCGCGTCCTCGCTGGGGACGGTGCCGGAGTTCGCCACCACAGCGGCGCTCGCCGCCGACACCGAGGACGCGGGCTACGTCGGCGGCGTGCTGCACCTGCGGCTACCTCGGGCGGCCGGGCAGGAGTTGGCGCTCGCTGTCGACGTCACCGACCCGCTCGCGCGCAGCACCCACGGCGTGCTCACCATCGCGGCCGAGGTGCCCGACCCCGCACCGGTCGTCACCCTGGCGGCGACCCGCTTCGGCGGCATCGCCCGACTGCGCATCGACACCAACGTCCCGCGGCCGCCCAACCCGGCACACGACTGGATGCTCACGGTCGCCACGCAACGGCTGTTCAACTTCCCGCCGTCACCACCGAGCACACAGACGTTCTCGGTCTCGGCCATTGCCACAATCCCGAATGAGGCCGCCATGCCCAGCCCGGCGTTCGACCCCGCGCTATTCGAGATCCGCCGCATCGACGGCACGTCGCACATCGTGATGTGGCTGCGCGCGGCGGCCGGCATCCGGGTCGGCGTGCGGCTCGCCAACGCCGACGGACAGATCGACACCGCCACGCAGGTGCTGGCATGACGTTCACGGTTGCCGGCATCCCCGACGTCACCCAACGGCTCGACTCCGACGGGCTCGCCGCGCTCGGCCTGGCCGGCCTGCTGCTGTGCCCGGCGTGGACCGATGCCGTCCCCGCGATGGACGCAACGGCCCTGACCTTCACCGTCCCCGGCCTGTGGTACGCGCCGTGCGCCGGCATGCTGATGCAGGTCACGGACGGGACGAAGCTCGGCCTGTCCAAGCTCGACGGCACACCCGCCGTCACCGGCAACGCCGGCTGCCTGGTGTTCCGCATCCACCCGCAGGCGCGGTTGCGCATCGAGCGCGAGCTGGTCGCCGCGCTGCAGGCCGCGGGTGGGCCGCCCGACCAGTCGATCCGTCCCGTCCCGTCGCTCATCCTGATCACCGGCGCATCGACCGTCGACCACCCGCTCAACCTCAGCGCCGGTGACAAGTTCATGGTCGCCGGCACCGTGAGCATGTTCGACGAGCACGGCCTGATCGTCGATCCGTTCGCGTTCGCCGCCTGCCTGGCGGCGGTCCTGACCCAGACGCCGGCGCTCGGCATTGCCGCACCGGGCGGAGCCGCAGGCACGCTCGCCGCGATCGCGGCCGCCGCCCCGGCTGGACGCTTCGTCCACCTGCTCGACCTGCACGGCCGGCCGTGGAGCGATCCACCTGGGGCGAACCCGGGCGTCAGCCTCTACAGCGGCGCGCAGGTCGAGGGCACGCACCTCGGCGACGGCACGGTGCACCAGTGGCCGTCCGGTGCCGTGCTCGCCGGCCGCGCCGATCCGGCTGGTGCCCAGCAGCCACCACCACCGGCGCTGCTGCGCTTCGGCTTCGCGACGCTCGGCGGCATGGGCACGACCCCGCTGGCCTGGCCGCCGGCCGGCGCGCGGACACCGGTACGTGACACATTGCGCGTCACCGTCACCGACCCCACCTTCCATCTGCTCGGCAACCGCACCGCGACGCCGCGCGATCAGGTCGCCGGGGCTGACACGCTGTCCGTCGCCGAGGCGGCGCCCCTGGTACGCGACGGCAGTCCGGTCACGCTCCTGCCGGACGGACGTTCCTGCCTCGGCTTCTTCCGCCAGGCGATCCTCACCTTGCAGGGCGGCAACCCGAACGCATCATTCACAGCCGGGCCGATCCTCGCTGCGTCCGTCACGTTCGACGACGAGGCGTGGCCACTCCCCCTTGCACCCGGCCGCGGCGGACGCTGGCCCAGCTCGCCCGCCGCCACACCGGTGCCCGGCAACGATGCCACCGTGCTCGGCCGGCTGGCCCCGCTGCGCACCGCCACCACCGCCGGCTGGATCGCCGGCAGCAACGACGTGCTGATCACGCTGCCTGCCACACTGCCCGCGGGCGTGGCCGTGCGGCTGTACCCGGTCGAGGTCCTGCTCGGCGCCGCCCCGGACGAACAACCGCTGCTGCACCGGGCCGATGGCGGCGCCGCGATCACGACGGGCGGCACTGACACGATCGTGCTGGCGGACCCGTTCCGGCTCGGGACAGCGCCGGTGCGCGCCGGTTCACCGCAGGTGCGCGCCGACGCCGTCGTCGCCTGGCAATCACCGGGCGGCGCCGTGGTCGTGAAGATCGTCGCGAACCTGGACTGTGCGGTGGGTGCGGATGTGCCGCGTCCGGCCGCTGCGCCGACGAACCTGCTGGCCGCCGGCTTCTGGCGGGGCACGGCGTCGGCACCGCTGCTCGGCTCGCTGCCGCGCGGGTCGTTCACCGGCCTCTCGGCCGCCTTCGCCGATCCCCTCGCGTTCGTGCAGGGCATCGTCCGGCAGCTGACCACCGACCAGAACCCGCGCGAGGCGCCGCGGTTGCCGACGATGGCTCGCACGGAATCCCTGCTCGCGATCCAACTGCAACCCGCTGGTGGTCCGGATCTGTACCGCAGCGTCCTCACCGGCGGCTGGCTCACCCGTGAGGCCGACTCGCACTCCTACCGCATCGGCAACCCTGGCGCCGCCGGGGCGCACGAGGTGCACGCGCCGGGGGTCGCCGCGTCCGCACAGCTCGGCTTCGACCTGTGGGTCTCGGCACTGCACCGCGCACGTCCGGTCGTGCCCACAGCTGATGTCGCCGGGCCGATCGCCGACGGCCCCAACGCCGGGCTGCCGTCCAACTGGGTGCTGCTGCAGGCCAACACGACTTCGGCGCCTCCCGCCCGACCGGCCACGCCGTCAACGCTCGCCGGAGCGGTCCTGCAGACCGTTCCAGCCCTCGTCGAGACGCCCGAGCTCGCGCTGATCCCAGACGACAGCGTCGGTGACGTCACCACGTTCGTGCGGCAGACCCTGCCGAACTACCTGACCATGCCCAATCAGCCCGAGATCGGGCGGCAGATTCTTCGCGAGGTGCGCTCGTGCAAGTACGGGCGCCGAGACGCACAATGGGCGCTGCGCCGGGCGCTTCGACACGCGCGCGAGCTGGTCTACATCGAGACGCCGCTGCTCGCCTCGACGGCGCCCGCCGCAGGAGGCCCGGACGACCCACAGGCCGCAGTCGACATTTTCACCGAGCTCGCCACTCGGCTGGCCGAGGAGCCACGACTGCGGGTCGTGATCATGGTGCCCCGCACACCACCGTTCGCGCGTGGGTACGAGCCGTGGTCGATGTACTTCTACGCCGCACGCAACGCCCTGGCGCAGGTGCTGCAAGGGGCGGCCGGCGATCTCCCGGCACCAGGCGGCGGGACGCGGCCGCGGGTGGTGATGGCGCATCCGGCGGGGGTTCCCGGGCGTCCGCTCGTGATCCGCACGACCACGGTGATCGTGGACGACGTCTGGATGATCACCGGCACGTCCTCGCTGAGCCGGCGCGGATTGACCTTCGACGGCGCCAACGACGTCGTGCTCGCCGACTGGGCGCTCGACCGCTCGGCAGGAGCCGCCATCCGCGCGCACCGCAGGGCACTGATGGGCGCGCACCTCGGCACCGGCCCGGGCGTCGCCGGCACGCCGGGCGGCGCGCCGGCCTCCGCGGTCGGCGCCCCCGAGCCCGCGTTCGTAGGGTTGCACTCAGGCCTCTCGGCCCACGCCCTCTTCGCCGACGTGCTGGCGGCGGGTGGACTGGGCAAGCTGCTGCCCGTGTGGCCGGGGCCGGACCCCGCCGAGCCGAACGCGGTCAGCGCTCATCCTCCGGCGGTCGCTGACCCGGATGGTCGGGGCGGGGCGAATTTCGTGACCGCGGTCGCGGCGGCATTGGGTGGCAACACAGCGGTCTGAGTCAGCAGGCTTCCCGAGAACGCACGCCGGCGGTGCACCCTTCTCCACCTGCTTACGCAGAGCGTTTCCGTTGGCCTCGGGAACGGTTGAATCCTTCGCGCCCGGTCCTCGAAATCGAGCACCCCCTGGCGCCAGGCACGCTAGACAACCGCCGGGACGAGTTCGTGTGGTCCGTCTTCCGGCCGTGTCAGCCGACCACGACGAAGGCCCGGCAGACGTGCCGGGGCCATTTTGAGCAGGGCGCTGCTGAGGCTTTCGCGCGCGTTCGAGGCCTTCGGATCGCCGCATCGCGCAGCCGGCCGTACTGGCGCTTCGACTCGGCCGTGGCCGGCTGGTCGCCGAGGAATTCCAGCCACCGCGCTCGTCGGAATGCTCTCCCGCTCCCCGAGGCAGCCTCAACCGAGGTGAGGCGGCACGATAGCAATCGTGCGGAACTTGGCGAGCGGCGGTCGCGTGCTGGTCATTTCGCGGTTAGCGAAAGCGTGCGACGGGCCCTCCGTGACATGGAGGCCGGGATCCAAAGTGATGCTGAGGCTAGTGACGTGGTGTCTCGGGCTGATATCCAAGGCTCCCGGCCGGTCGTCGCTCCGGAGGACGCGGTTGCGGGACTGAATCGCGTTCTCAGTGCTGAGCTGATGAGCGAATCTGACCCTCGCGTATCGGATGTGCAGCGGCCGTCGAAGGAAAGCAGACCCAGCGGGGAGTAGAGGACGCGCGCTCGACCTGCCGGGGCCGGGAGATCAGGTGGGCCGCGTGACGGCCCGCAGGTACCCCGACAGCGCATCAGAGGGACGTTCCTTCGTCGAGCACCGACACGCAGAACATCTGGCTGTGCCGCTGAGCACGTGACCTGCCCGCGCGCTAGCGACAGCGGACCGGCGATAGAACTTTCACACGGATGGATGGCCGACGCGGCGTGGCGCGTCGTGGCGGGTGGGCGGGGCACGCTTCACGGACGGCGAGTTGTCCGCTCATACAGCGTATGGCGCGTGTGGGCGCCGTTACGCTGCGGGGCCGACTCCGTCGCGCAGCGCGGCGAACAGCCGCTCGAGGCGCACGCGGTGGTCCTGCACGACGGTGTTCGTCGGCTCGCCTGCGATGAGGCGGCGTGCGGTCTCCACCAGCACCGTGCTGTAGCCGGCGATGAAGAACGCGGCGAGCAACGGCGCGTCGCCCTCGAAAGCCGGGTCGCGATCGAGCTCCTCGGCCAGCGCCCCCTGAAGTTCGGACGCGATGGCTCGCGCGCGCGCGACGAGCGCGGGTGACTCCGCGACCGTCCGGAAGAAGGGCACGGAACGGTCGGAGACACCGGAAAGCGGGTGCCGGGTGTCGAGGAGGCGGAAGCTCGT
Organism: Amycolatopsis balhimycina FH 1894; assembly: GCF_000384295.1. NCBI lineage: Bacteria > Bacillati > Actinomycetota > Actinomycetes > Pseudonocardiales > Pseudonocardiaceae > Amycolatopsis > Amycolatopsis balhimycina. Next base: position 3,081,694 of record NZ_KB913037.1, read on the forward strand.
GTCCCGCAAGGATGTCAGTGCGTCGATGCCCGGTGCGCGGTCGCGGACGGTCGAGCGCAGCAGGTCGACCGCGTCGGCCGCGCGGTCCATGAAGAGGTCTTCCTTGCGCGGGAAGTGGTTGAAGACCGTCACGCTCGAGACGCCGGCCTCGCGCGCGATCTCGGCGACGGTGACGGCTTCGTACCCACGCTCGAAGAACAACCGGTTCGCGACCTCCAGGATCCGTGCGCGTGTCTGCGGGCCGCCGCGCTCGCTGGTTCTGGGCATGCGCCTCACTCTCTTGTGTGACTAAATTTAGTTAGTTAACCTAGTGCTTGATCCGCCACTGTGCAACGAACATGATTGCCGACGCTGCCCAGTGAGTCGCGTTGGCCGAGGGGAGAAGGTCCCATGCAGCGACAGACGGTCGTGCCGCCGGGCACGGGCGACGAGGTGGCATCGACAGGGGCCGGCGTCATGAGCGAGCGCAGGTTCCCCGCTCCGTCCACGGTCAGCGAGCAGGCGCGGGCCTGGCTCGCCGTCGACGGTGGCGAGCTGTCCTATCCGGCCGCCGAGGACACCGAGGCGTGGCTCGCGATGGCTGAGCAGGCGAATCGATCCACGGCCCGGCGGTTCCCGATCTCCGAGCTGCCGGTCACTGTCGAGGACCTCGACGTGGACGGCGCCACCGTGTACGCCGCGAGGCCCGACGGGGTCGAGGAGAAGGCGGACGAGGCGGTCTTCCTCTGGATGCACCCCGGAGGTCTCCTGGTCGGCGGCGGGGACGCGTGCCGCGCGACGACGGCCAGGACCGCGCTGTCCATGGGCATGCTCGTGTGGGGCGTGGACTACCGGCTGCCGCCGCTGCATCCCCATCCTGCCGCGCTTGACGACGCGATCGCCGTGTACCGGCGCCTCTTGCGGGACCGCGATCCCTCGCGGGTGTTCGCCGGAGGCGACTCCGCGGGAGGAAACATCGCCGCGGCCCTCCTGCTGGGCGCCAAAGACGCCGGGCTGCCGATGCCCGCGGCCCTGGTGCTCAACACCCCGCAGGTCGACCTCACCGAGGCGGGCGACACCTTCCAGACCCTGGCCGGGGTGGACAACGTTCTCCGCAGCCTGCGAGCGACGAACGCCCTCTACGCGGCAGGGGCCGACCTGCGGGATCCGTATCTCTCCCCGCTCCTGGGTGAGCTGTCCGGCTTCCCGCCCACGTTCCTCCGAAGCGGGACCCGCGATCTGTTCCTCTCCAACACCGTCCGGATGCATCGCAAGCTGCGCGGCGCCGGTGTGGAGGCCGAACTGCACGTGTTCGAGGCGATGCCGCACGGCGGATTCGGAGGCGACACCCCGGAGGACCGGGAAGCCGCCGCCGAACAGCGTCACTTCCTTGACAAGTACGGCGCCTGGCTACACCGCGCTCTGGCAGCAACCGTTCCAGAGGAGGAGAGGGACTCATGAAGGCGGTCGAGTTCAGCCGGGTTCGAGGGCCCGGAGGTCCTCGAGATCGTGGACCTGCCCGCTACCAGCGCAGCGACCACCGATCCAAAGAAAGTGCGGACCCTGTTGGGGTCGACGACGCATGGCCAACACGGACTCGCAGGCTTCAGGAGCGGGCGCGCGGTATCCGACGGGGAGTCGGTGAACGGCCGGACGAACGATGACACGGACACCAGCGGAGCACTGGCTCTGCGAGTGCGGGTGGTGCGAAGATCCCCACCATGGGCTCGGACTGGTCATGGACGTTGGCGCTCCCCGGCGGGACGTTGAATTCGGCGACGGTCGAGCGGCTGCTGGCTCTGGCCGGCAGGTTCGGACTGTCGCCGCACCGACCCGGTGGGGGGATCAACGGATTCGACAATGCGCCCGGTCACGAAGGCGAACACCGGGTACTGAACTGGGAACAGCTGATGCAGAACCTCGTCGCGGGTTCCTGGGCGACCAACCTGTGGACCCGGTCCGAGGACGATGTCTGGCTATCCACGAAGCCTGACGCCGGAAGCGGCTGGGACTCCGTGCACCTGGCGTTGGACTCGTCCTACTGCGCACGGACTCCCGTTGCCCGAGCCGAACCGTTCCGGCGGCTGCACCGGCTGCTCACCGAATTGTGGGTCGCCATCGCGGGTGAGACCGAAGCGCTGTTCGGCCGCGTCGAAGACGAGTGGTCGTTGGAGCAGATCTGGTCCGAGCTACCCGATCCCACCTCGGGCAACACCCCGCCGCCCTGGGGTTCGTGGCCGGACTGGCTGAGCTGGTGGACCTACTTCGATGCCGACCGCTACCGGCTGCTGGAGCCCTTCGCCCTGGAGCTGGGCGCCGACATTCGCCGGACTCCCGGTGAGGCAGCGGTGATCGTGTTGCTGGCCGACCCGGCCGCGGTCGACGAGGTGAGGTTCGCTCAGCTGCACCACGAGTACCGGCGTGCGGTCGCAGCCGGCCTTCGGAACGGCTAGCCGGCCTGCCGCGAGTCGGTCGACGGCACGCCAATGGCGAGCGGAGCCGGGGTGCAGCCCGGCAGGACGAAGACATCTCGAAAAACTTAAGTAGTTACTTGACCAATCAGCCTGTCGAAGATAACTTAAGTACATGCTTAACCATAGTGAGTCGCTGGACCTGGTGTTCCGCGCGCTGGGAGACCGGACGCGGCGCGCCCTGGTGGAGCGGCTCGTGCGCGGTCCGGCGTCGGTCAGTGAGCTGGCCGCGCCGCTGCCGATGTCGCTCGCGGCCGTCGTGCAGCACCTGCAGGTACTCGAAACGGCCGGGATCGTGCGCTCGGAGAAGGTCGGCCGGGTGCGCACCTGCCGGATCGAACCGTCGGTTCTACGCGCCGGGGAGCACTGGCTCGGACACCAGCGCACCGCGTGGGAAAGCAAGCTCGACCGGCTCGGGGACTTCCTCGAGCCAGGTGACTCGGAAGGAAATGCCTCATGACCGTCACGCACGCCACGTTCACCCTGGAACGCACCTACAACACACCCCCCGCGCGGGTATTCGACGCCTGGGCGGACCCCGCCGCGAAAGCCCGCTGGTTCGGCGGGGAAACCCACGAACTGGACTTCCGCACCGGCGGCCGCGAGGTCACCACGGGCACCGCGCCGAACGGGAACAAGCTGGAGGCCTCCTCGACCTACCACGACATCATCCCCGACGAGCGGATTGTCTACTCGACCACGCTGACCGGCGGCGACACCCTCGCCACCCTCTCGACGACGACGATCGAGCTGCTCCCCGACGCCGGCGGCACCCGGCTGGTCCTCACCGAGCAAGGCACCTTCCTCGACGGCGCGGAAGAACCCGCCTGGCGCGAGCAGGGCACCAGTGCCTGGCTGGACAAGCTCGGCGAGGAGCTGAAGTGACCACCGGCCCGCGGGCGGTGATCGAGGCCCGCGTCGCGGCGGTGGCGGCAAAGGACCTGGACGCCCTCCTGGCCTGCTACGCCGAAGACGTCACGCTGTTCGACGCGGTCGGTCCCCTCCGCGACACCGGCCGGGACGCGGAACGGGCCCGGCTGCGGGAGTGGTTCGGCGCCTACCGGTCCGCGATCGAGCTGGACATCCGCGACCTGGACGTGGTCGCCGGCGGCGACGTCGCGTTCGCGGCCTACCTGTTCCACGTCCGCGGCACGATGCTGGACGGAACCGACGTGGCGATGTGGGTACGCTCGACCGCCGGGCTCCGCCGCGACGACCACGGCTGGAAGATCGTCCACGAGCACAGTTCGGTGCCGTTCGACGGCGCGACCGGCGAGGCGCTCACACGGCTGCGGCCCGAGTCCGGTACTGCGGCGGGCTGACGCCGAACTCGCGCGTGAACGCCGCACTGAGGCAGCCATCGGGTGTCGCCGACGGTCGCGGTCCGATGAGTGCTCCGTCCGGGCGGCGAGTACGCGGGCACGCTGATCCGCTAGGCCGGCGGCGAGACGGACAAGCCCATCGTTCGCCTCGGTGCGGCGGTCAGCGGAAGATCTCGATGTGGTCGGCGACCCACTGATCGAAGGTCAGCGGCGGCCGGCCGACCAGCTTCTCGAACGTGGGCAGGACCTTCACCGCGTGCACCTGGAACTCCTCGCGGGTCAGGTTGCCCAGCGTCGTCTCGACGACCAGTGGCTGGCGGCCGGACTTGGCCGCGGCGTCGCGGGCGGCCGCGATCGGGATGTCGATCAGGTTCAGCTCCCGGCCGAGCGCGGCACCCAGCTTCGCCACGCGTTCCCGGACGGTCAGCGCCTCCGGCCCGCCGAACCGGTAGCTCTGGCCCTCGTGGCCCGGCCCGAGCAGCGTCGCAACGGCGGCCGCGGCCACGTCGCGCGGGTCCACGACCGCGACCGGAGTGTCCACTTGCGACCAGAACACGGTGCCCTTGGCCTTGACCGGACCGGCCCACAGCCGCGCGTTGGAGCTGAACTCGCCGGGGCGCAGGAAGGTCCAGGCCGGGCCGCCGGGCCGGGCGCCGATCTGCCGCAGGGCCCGCTCGCCGGCCAGGTGCCAGGTGCTGACCAGGTCGGTGAACCCGTACTCGGCACCGATGATGGACAGCTTGACCACGTGCCCGACCCCGGCCTCGGCCGCGGCCTGCCCCAGGTTCGCGTCGTGCAGCGGCGTCTCCGGCCCGCCGCCGGAGAGCAGGAACACGCTGTGCGCCCCGGCGACGGCCGCCGGCAGCGTCTCCGGCCGGCCGAGATCACCGGCGACGAGCTCCACCCCGTCGCCGAGCACGGCCGCGGCCGTGGCCGGGTCCCGGGTCAGCGCCCGGACCGGGCGGCCCGCCTCGACCAGTTGCCGCACAACCTCTCTGCCGACCGTGCCGGTCGCCCCGGTCACCAAGATCATGGCTTTCTCCCTTTATCGACATCGACGGTTGTCCCTGCGCCGTAACAGCAACGTATAGAAATTCGGGCCGGCTCACCTCTCTCATCTTGCGCTGATCCCGCGGGCGGGAATACGGCACGTCGCGGAGACGTCCACTGTCGGATGTGGACGCTCCGCGACGTGCCGGTATTCGTGATGGCCGCTGGGTCAGGCGTTCAGCGGGAAAGGCAGGCGATGGCACGGTCGAGCCGTTACTCGCCCTGCAGCGGCTGGTCGGCCAGGCGGCCGTTCTGGTACGCGGCGATCTTCCAGCCCTCGCCGTTCTTGGCCATCACCCAGGTGGCCCGCAGGGCGCGCGCGGGGTGCGGCTCGGTCTCCCCGTCGGTGAGCACGCCGCCCTCGGTGACCACCACGGCGGTCTCCGGCGACAGGAACCGGAGGTCGACGATGTTCTGCAGCAGGGTCGTGCCCTTGTGCGCGGTCTTGAACTGGTGCACCGTCATCTTCCGGATGACCTCGAGGCCCTTGAAGTAGCGGTCGCCGGACAGGACCATGCTGGCGTCCTCGGCGTAGGCGTCGGCGAACCCGTCGGGGTCGTTGGCGGCCCACGACTCGGCGATGCCGTCCACGACCGCACGCACCGCGGCCACCTCGGCCTCCGTCGCCATGTCAGCAAAGTTGGTTGTCATCGGTGAACTTCTCCCTTATTTCCGCTCCAGCATCCGCAGGCATGCGCTGCTGCCACCAATGTTGCCGCACCCCGACACCCGCGTCATCTTCAAAATTGCCCTCAGAATCGGGAATAAACCTGCGAGGAACAACTGTGCGGATCCGTTTGTTCCCGGCAGGCATTACTATTTTCGGCGGCAAACCTGTCATTTACGCTCCGGGCACCGGTAGCGGCCGGTACGCGGGGCTGTTCTGGTAGGCGGCGATCCACCACCGGACGTCCCGCTTGACCACCACCCAGGACGCGCGGATCGTCTGCTCCTCGGCGACCGCGCTCTCCCCCGGGGCCAGGCATCCGCCCTGCGTGATGAGGACGGCGCAGCCGTCGCCGAAGAACCGCAGGTCCAGCGGCCGCCCGGTCACCTGGGTGTTCTTGTACTTGCTCTCGAACGCCTCCTTCATGTACAGCCGTATTTCCTCGCGCCCCTTCGCGAATGCGCCGGGCAGGATCATCGTCCCGTCCTCGATGAAAAGGTCGGCGAAACCGGCGGCATCTTGATGCGCCCAGGACGCGATGACCTTCTGGGTCAACGCCGCGATATCGGCGGCATCGGCCGGGGACGTTTGTGAAGTGGTCATGAACTGTTTCCTTCGGCTAGACGGAGAGCGTGTTGACTGATGGCGTGGACGTCCCGGAAAATACGCTGAATGGGCATGCCGGAATAGATCGAGGAACCGCCGGCGCCGTGGAGGATGTCACGGCCTGCCGCGCGAGACCGACCACGGCGCCCATGTCCGCCCGGGCCTTCGCCCGCTCCTCGGCGGCGCCGTCGCCCCGGCCGAGCTCGGCGGCGATTTCCACCAGCGTCCGCGTGCCGGCCTCGTAACCGCCGTACCGAATGGGAGTGCGCGACCGGAAGACGCCGGTTTCGGAAAGCGCGTCGATCACCTGCTCGCTCAGCCGCCGGTTCTCGTCCGACCGCCGCGCATTCTTGGCCAGGAACGGAACCAGCTCCGCCACGCGACCCAGGACATCCCGCGCGTTTCCCACCATGTTTCTCGCCCTCCCGGCACCGGCCGTTTACACGAGCGTGAAGCCGCCACCCGGGGGAAGGCGTCTCTTCACGTGCGTGGGTTGTTCACCACATATCCGTGACGGCGTCATCGAGCACGCCGGGACAAGCACGAAAGAGCGGCCCGGTCACCGGTCCGCTCGCGCGCGCCGGTTACCGGACCGGCGCCGAGCAACGGGGAAGAAGGCGCTACCGGACGTGGTATCGGTCCCGACAGCGCAAACCGGAAGAAGATGGCCCGCTGGGCGGCCGTGATACTGGGACCCGACGCCGCAACGGGTCGCCACCGACGTGGATGCCGGCCGTGGTTCTGGGCGGTGGGGAAGTTTGTCCGCAGCCAGCGAAGCAGGAGGAATGCACGGTGTCCGTGGAAATTGGCATCGCACTGCCAGTCCGGGAGTTCGCAATACTTGGCGCGCGGGACGCCGACCCCCTGCTCAATCTGTCCCGCCAGGTCGAGGAGCTCGGGTTCGACTCGGTGTGGGTCGGCGACTCGTTCGTCGCGCGGCACCGCCTCGAGCCGCTGACCCTGCTCGCCGCCATCGCCATGGTGACCAAGGAGATCACCGTGGGCACCGCGTCCCTGACCGCGGTGCTGCGCGATCCGCTGGCCCTCGGGCACATCATCGTGACCCTGGACCAGATCAGCAAGGGACGCTTGAAGCTGGGCATCGGCACCGGCGCCCCGCTGCCGGTGCAGTCCGAGTACGACGCGGTGACCATGACCTACCGGGAGCGCCGCGAGCGGGTCGACGAGGCCGTGCAGGCCTGGAAAAAGGTGTGGCGGGACGAGGACGGCAGCCTGGTCGGCAAGTACCGCAACCTGTCCGGCCTGCGCGACCAGAGCGCGCCGGTCCGGCCCGGCGGTCCCGACCTCTGGCTGGCCAGCAACGGCAAGCCGCTCGCGGTCGAGCGGACCGGCTCGTTCTACGACGGGTGGCTGCCGGTGCGCATCGACCCGGACGAGTACCGGCAGTCCCTCAAGCAGATCCGCGAGAGCGCGAAGGTCGCCGGCCGTGACCCGGAGAAGATCACCCCGGCGCTGTACGTGAACGTGAACGTCAACGCCGACCCCGCGGTGGCCGAGGTGGGGCTCAACGACTACACGATGCGCTACAACGAGCTGCCGCTGCCGGCGATGCTGCCCTACCAGATCTACTGGGGCGGACCGGAAAAGGAAATGGTCAAGTTCCTGCGCGAGTACGTCGAGGCCGGCGCGCGGCACATCATCATCCGGATCAGCTCCTTCACCGACTACGAGCGGCACCTGCACGCCATCGCGGAGAACGTCTTACCCGCCATTCACTCGATTCAGGTGGACTGAACATGCGATTCGAAGGCAAGGTCGTCCTGGTCACCGGCGGCGGCACCGGCATCGGCCGGGCGGCGGCGAACGCCTTCGCCGGTGAGGGTGCCGCCGTGCTGGTCACCGGTCCGGACGAGGAACCACTCCGGCAGACGGTCAAGGAGATCGAGACGCGCGGCGGAACGGCCGGCTACCTCGTCGGCGACATGACCGACGAGTCCGACGTCCGGGCCGCGGTCGACGCCGCCGTGCACCAGCACGGCGGGCTGGACGTGGCGTTCAACAACGCCGGCATCATGGTGCCCGGGCCGCTGGCCGACCTGGAGCCGGAAACCTGGGCGAAGGCGCTGTCGGTGGCCACGATGACCTGGCTGTCGATGAAGCACGAGATCGCCCACATGCGCGCGCACGGCGGCGGGGTGATCGTCAACATGTCGTCGATCATCGGCACCCGCCGGAGCATTCCCGGAACCGGCGCGTACGGTGCGGCGAAAGCGGCGATCAGCTCCATCACGCGCACCGCGGCGCTGGAGAACATCGGGGCCGGTGTGCGCATCAACAGTGTGAGTCCGGGCCCGGTGGCCACCCCGTTCTCGCTCATCCGCGGCGAGAACGAGGACGAGCAGGCGGCCCGGATGCGCAGCGCCCTGCCGATCGGCCGGGTCGGCAGCCTCGCCGAGGTGGTCGGCACCGTGCTCTGGCTCGCCTCGGAGGACTCCGGGTTCGCCGTCGGCACCGAGGTCGTCATCGACGGTGGCGCGACGGCATGATCCGCGGCGGTGCCTCGCCCGGGGCGTTCCGGGGACGGCTCAGGCGGAACACACGCTGACCGCGGCGGCGGGTTCGGCGCGCATCGCCTGCCGAACCCGCTGCCGGAACGCGACGGTGAGGATGTCCGCCGGCAGCAGGTCGCGGCCTTGCTCCGGCGGATCCGCCGTGCCGAACGCCCGGACGGCGAGCGCGGCGAACGCCTCGTCGGTGCCGACCAGCCGGGCGTGCACGAACCGCCGGCTGAGCTGCTCGCGCAGGTCGCCCGGGCACTGGCCGACCAGGACCGCGCACACGCCGTCGTCGGTGGCGGCGACCAGGGCGTGCCCGAGCGCGCAGCCGGCCTCGGCGAAGCGGATCACGGTGCCCAGGCCGCCCGACCGGAACGACGAGGGCGTCATGCCGAGAATGTCCCGGATCACCGTGTAGAAATGCCCGTTGGACCGGAACCCCGACCGGTAGATCGCCTCGGATATCGAGGGCGCGACGGCGAGCTCGTGCCGCACGCGGTTCTCCCGGGCGTCGGTGAGATAGGCGTGCGGCGTCACCCCGGTGTACAGCTTGAACATCCGGTGGAAATGGAACCGGCTCAGCCCGGCCTCGCGGGCCAGCTCGTCGAAGTTGGGCGACGAGCAGCCGTCGCGCTCGGCCAGCGAGCGGCAGATCCGGGTGATCGTTGCGGCATACCATTCCCGCAGCCCGGGCCGGTCCGGCTTGCAGCGGCCGCACGGGCGGTAACCTTCGCCCAGGGCCTGGGCGGCGGTGTCGTAGAAGGTGACGTTCTCCCGCCGCGCCGGCCGGGTGCCGCAGGACGGCCGGCTGTACCGGCCGGTGGTCCGGACCACGTAGTAGAACGCGCCGTCGGCCCGGGAGTCCCGCTCCTGGACGGCTCGCCACCGCTGGTTCTCACTGACATACGGCCGTTCGTCGTGCATCGTGCAACTCCGTCGATCGGATTCCCGGGAGCGGTCTGCGCCGCTCAGCCGAGCTCGCGTAACGCGGGAACGACGTCCTCGCTGAACTGGACGAGGAAGCGCTCCTGGTCGTGACCGGGTCCGTGGAAGACCAGATGGGTGAATCCGGCGTCCACGTAGGGCTTTATTCCGGCCAGCGCGGTGTCCGGATCGGACGCGACGATCCACCGCTTGGCCACCTGCTCGATCGGGAGCTCGTCGGCCAGCCGCTCCATCTCCCGGGCGCTGTCGACGCTGTGCTTCTGCTCCGCGGTCAGCGACAGCGGCGCCCAGAACCTCGTGTTCTCCAGCGCCTGGCCGGGATCGCGGTCATAGGACAGCTTGATCTCGATCATCTTGTCGATCTGCGCGGGGTCGCGCCGCGCGGCCTGCGCGCCCTCGGCGACCGCCGGCATGAGCTGGTCGACGTAGAGCTCCATGCCCTTGCCGGAGGTGCAGATGAACCCGTCGCCGGCGCGACCGGCGTACTTGGCCACGACCGGGCCGCCGGCCGCGACGTAGACCGGGACCGTCCTCTTGGGACGGTCATAGATCTTCGCCCCGGCGAGCTTGTAGTACTCGCCGTCGAAGTCGACCTCTTCGCTGCACCACAGCTCGCGGATCAGCGCGATCGACTCCCGAAGCCGGGCGAAGCGCTCCTTGAACTCCGGCCAGGTGCGGCCGGAGACGGCGATCTCGTTGAGCGCCTCGCCGGTGCCGACGCCGAGCATGACCCGGTCCTCGTAGAGCAGCGCCATGGTCGCGAACGCCTGGGCGATGACCGCGGGGTTGTACCGGAAGGTCGGGGTCAGCACGCTGGTGCCGATCAGCACCCGGCTGGTCCGCTCGCCCACCGCGGTCATCCAGGACAGCGCGAACGAGGCGTGCCCACCCTCGTGCCGCCAAGGCAGGAAGTGGTCGGACACCACCACGCTGTCCAGGCCGGCCTCCTCGGCACGAACCGCGTACTCGACAAGGTCCCGCGGCCCGAACTGCTCCGCCGACGCCTTGTAGCCAATCGTCAAGCCCATTCCCGCTCCTTGTCGTCTACGAGCCCGGAAACCCGCTCAGCCGCCGATGCCGCCGATGGCGGTCTTCCCTCGCGAACCACTGCACGAGACGTGCCGGCCCTGACTCAGGCCGCGACGGTGCGGTCCGCGCCGGATCGCGTCGCCGCAAGGCGAACCGGAAGCGAGCGGTACCCGTTCATGATGAAGGTGGGCGTCGACTGCAGCTCCGTCCGGTCCACGGCCAGCTCCAGGTCGGGGAACCTGGCGAACAGCTTGCCCAGGCCGATCTTGACCTCCTCGCGGGCGATCGCCCAGCCGAGGCAGAAATGCGGACCGACACCGAAGGCGAGGTGCGTCTTGTCGGTACGGTCCACATCGAACTCGCCGGCCGTGTCGCCGTGCACCTCCGGGTCGCGGCCGACACCGGCGTAGTTGACCAGAATCGCCTCGCCTTTGGGAATCGTGACGCCGTCGATGTCGATGTCCTCGACCGCGTAACGCAATGGCAGGTGTGCCACCGGGCCCTCGACCCGCAGCCCCTCCTCGATCGCCTCGTCCCAGGAGACCTCGCCGGCGAGCAGGCGGTCGAGCTGGTCGCGGTGGGTCAGCAGCTCCACCAGGAACTTGCCGAGGAAGTCGACCGTGGTCGAGGTGCCGGCACCGAGGATGGCGAAGAGCGTGCCCAGCAGCTCTTCCTGGGTCAGCTTGGAGTTCTCGTCGTCCCGGGCGAGGATCAGGTCGCTGGTGATGTCCTCGCCGGGGTCGTGCCGCTTGAGCTCGATGAGATCGGCGATCGCGCTCTGCCACCCGATCAGCAGCGCCTGGGCCTGCTCCGGGCTCACCGTCGTGTTCACCATCATATCCATGACCTGGGCGGTCTTGGTCCGGGACTGCTCGGACATGCCCAGCATGTCGGCCATCAGCCGGGCCGGCAACGGGTAGCAGAACCGCTCCCGCAGGTCGACGACCTCGCCGGGGGCGACAGCGCCGAGGCTGTCGACCAGCTCGTCGACCAGCTCCTCGATCCGCGGCCGGAGCGCCTCGATCCGCTTGGGGCTGAACGCCTTGCTGACCAGGCGGCGCAGCCGTACCTGGTTCTTGCCGGTCGCGGTGGCCATGTTGTCCATGGTGATCCAGCTGATGAGCTCCCAGCCGGGCGGGATCTCGTTGTTGATGAAAGCGGGCCAGTGGTCCCGGGCGCTCTTGGTGACCAGCGGGTCCTTGAGGATCTGCTTGGCACCCGAGTAATGGTTGACCGACCAGACCACGACGCCGCCGGGCAGCTCGACCCGGGTGGCCGGACCTCGCAGGCGCAGCTCGTCGGCTTCGGCGTGAATGTCCGTACCTGCTGGGTCCAGTGCGAATGGGCACTGACCGGTCCCGTGATCGTCCACTGTGGCCTCCCTTCTCGTCTGTGGTCCAGCATGTCCAAATGCGACCCTCCGCTCCACTCCGGTCGTGCTCTCCTGCTCGGGACTGATCGCGGCCCGGTCGTCGACGGAAGGCCAGGTAACGGTTCGCATCCGGCCGGGCACGCAGCGGGGGCGGGACCGGGCCGGCCTTCTTCGAGGTTGCTGATTCACCGGCACGGGGCCGGTCCGCGATGGCCGCGACCCGGCCCGCTCCTGGTCAGCGGTACCCCCTCTTCCATATTGCTGCATCCGTTCCGCCGATCTTCCAACGTGCTCCATCGCGCCGCGGCGATGGTCGGACTCATTCGGTCGTGGATAGCCTCAGCCGTGGTACGCGGGCCCCGGATCCGATTCGCGTTTTCGGGTCGGGTGGGAAATACGCGGCCGGTAAACCGGTGCGCTGGAGGAGAGGAATGATGACGACTCGAGCCGCCGCCGACTGCGAGGAATTCGTGCGGCATACCGAGCAGCTCCGGCGGCAGCTGTTCGCGCACTGCCACCGGCTGATGGGTTCGGTGGACGACGCTGAGGACGCCGTCCAGGAGACCTACCTGCGGGCCTGGCGCGCGTTCGGCAACTTCGAGGGCCGTTCCTCGGTACGGACGTGGCTGTTCCGGATCGCCACCAACACCTGCCTGACCGCGATGAGCCAGCGCCACCGCAACGTGCTGCCCGCGGGCCTCGCGGGACCCGATGACGAGGCGGCCATGGCCGTCCTGGCCGGGGACTGGCGCGGCCAGGAGGTGCCGCCCCAGCACGGCTTCGCCGATCCCGCGGAGATCGTCGCGCTGCGCGAGAACCTGCGCCTGGCCCTCATGGCCAGCCTCGCCTACCTGCCCGCCCGGCAGCGGGTCGTGCTGATCCTGCGCGACGTCCTGGACTGGCCGGCCAGCGAGGTCGCCGAACTGCTGGAGACCACCACCGACGCGGTCAAGAGCACCCTCAAACGCGCGCGTACCCGGATCCTGCAGCAGGCCCCGGTCGCCGAGGACGTGGCCGAGTTCGCCGAACCCGCCAGCCGCGCCCTCCTCGACCGGTACATCTCGGCTTTCCAGAACTCTGACGCCACGGCCCTGCGCAACGTCCTCCGCCACGACGCCGTCCGCGAAACCCCCGCCATGGCCGTCGCCTAGCGCCGCCCCGAGAACGGTCGGCGAACCTGGTGTTGCGCGTCGTGGGTTCGTTGACAGGGCGGCTGCGAGGGCAAGCGTCCTGAATGACTCATTCAGGTCTTCGGAGGTCCTGAATGAGTCATTCAAGACCTTTGGCCGGGGCCGGCGAGCCTCGCCGGGGCTGAGCGAGCGCCCCTGACTCCAGCGGCCCGAGGATGGTGTGCGGCCCGGGGCGTGACGCGCGGCTGGGTGGGGGTGTTCTGCGGCGGCGTAGGTCGCGCGCGACGGGGATCGGGAGCGGGAGCCGCGGTCGGTCATTGAAAAAGCGTCCCTCCGCGCGCTGGGCGTGGGGAAGGACGCTTCGTCAGGGGCCGCACGGCCTACGTGGTGCCGATGGACTGGCGGTGGCGGAAGAAGTTGAGCGGATCCCAGCGGCGCTTGGCCTGGAGCAGCCGGGCGTAGTTGTCCTTGTAGTACAGGGTGTACCAGGGAGTGGTGGACTTGTTGAAGTTCGGGTCGCTCAGGTCGCCGTCCGGGTAGTTGACGTAGCAGCCGTCAGTGACAGCGTTGGGCACGGGCACGCCGCCGGTGTCGGCGTAAGTGTCCGCGTAGCCGCGGCGCATCCAGTCGATGTGCTTGGCGTCGTCGGCGGGGTCGATCCACTGCGCGGACCAGAGCATCTTGAACGCCGCGCCACGGTGCGGAATCGCCGTCGCCGCCGGGTCCACGGCGCTGGCCTGCCCGCCGTACGGGGTGAACTGCACGCCCGCCAGGGGGTTGCTGATCGCGGTGCTGGTGAGGTGCCGGTACACCGCGGCGATCTGGTTGTCCGGGAAGTTGCCGCGCATGAACGTCGACTTGTACTCCGCCCGGTAGGTCGGGTCGTTCAGCGGCGGGTTCGTCGTGCCCAGCATGCGGGTCGCCTCGAGCCAGGGCAGCCGCCGCGCCTGGACCAGTTGCGGCATCGGGCTGATCTCGGCCATCCGGTTGGTGAGCGCGACGTGCTGGGCCGTGACACCGCTCTGCATGTAGGCGATGTAGTTGTCCAGGATCGTCTGGGCGTTGGGGACCGTGGCGTCGACCTGGGTGATGAGCCCGATCTGGCCGTTGGACTGGTGGTTGAGCAGCAGGTAGCTCGTCACCACCCGGTTCGGGTTGTCCGCCGCGCGGTTGGCGACGTGCCAGCTCGCGTAGTTCCGCGCCAGCCGGGTGAACTGGTCCTGGGTGAGGGTGCTCCAGTTGTAGGCGATCGCGCTGATGAGCACGTCGTGCGGCGGGCGCGGCAGCATGGTCCGCGGATCGGAACCGGTGGCGCCGGGCGACTTGAACCAGTAACGGGTGATGACACCGAAGTTTCCGCCGCCGCCACCGGTGTGTGCCCACCACAGGTCCCGGTTCGGGTCGTTCGGCTCCCGCGTCGCCACCACGGCGCGCGCCGTGCCGTTGGCGTCGACGACGACCACCTCGACCGCGTAGAGGTGGTCCACGACAAGACCGTTGACCCGGACCAGCGGCCCCCACCCGCCGCCGGCGACGTGCCCGCCGGCGGCGACCGAGTAGCAGAAGCCGGCCGGGACCGTCACCCCCCACTGCTTGTACAGGGTCTTGTAGATCTCCAGCATCGTCGCGCCGGACTCGATGGCGACCGCGTTCATCGCCGGGTCGTAGTACACGTTGTTCATCATGGTGATGTCCACGACGACCTTCACGTCCGGGTTGAAGATGAAATCCTCGTAGCAGTGCCCGCTGGAAATGACGGTCAGCCGCTTCTTGTTCGTGACGGCCTCCTGGACGACCTGCACGACCTGATCCGTGCAGTTGACGATCCGCACGGATTCCGGCGTGCCGATGTACCGGGTGTTGAGACCGCGCACGCAGTCGGCGTACTGCGGATCATTCGCCGTCACGGCCACGGCTGATGGGACTGCACGCGTAGTCGCATTGTCGTTACCATCCTGAGCGGCCGATGCCGCCATGAGCTCACCTCCGGCTAGCCCCGCGATTCCCACCACACCGGCTACGAGCACGGCGCGGCGCCCCAGATTACCGTCAGCCATGGGTCCTCCAAAGTTAGGCTTGACGAAGACGACTTCACCGGTGTCCACCACGGTTCATCCGTGCGGGGTGAAGCCACCGATTCGGTCACCGACGGTACCCGGCGTTCGTTCGGCGGGCGCTCAAAATGTTGCTGTCACTTTGGACCGGAGTAGCCCTTCCGAGCTGCTGCGTAATCGCGACGGCGCAGGCCTGCAGTCCACGAGAAATGACGTGAAGCACTCCCGCTCCGGTAACCCATAGTGACAATAATTGGCCGCCGGTACGGCGGGAAAGAAAGTTGTTGACGGTGCGCCCCCTTTCGCCGCCCGCGCCGGTCTGTACATGGTGACAAGACCGACGACCCGACCGAAAAAGAAGAGGTGTGCACGTTGGCTATCAAGCATGGTGTGTTCCTGCCCCAGGGCTTCTCGCTGGAGCTCGCGGGCATGCAGGACCCAGCCGAGGCGTACCAGGCGCTGACCCGCGTGGCGAAGGCCGCGGACGAGAACGGCTACGAGACGGTGTGGGTGGCCGACCACTTCCACAACGCGATGAACACCCAGCACATGCTGTTCGAGTGCTGGACGACCAGCACCGCTCTGCTGACCGGGACCGAGCGGGTCCGCGTCGGCACCATGGTCACCGGCAACGGTTACCGCAATCCCGCACTGCAGGCCAAGATGGCCTCGACGCTGGACGTGATCTCGGGCGGCCGGTTCACCTTCGGCATCGGCGCCGGCTGGTGGGAGCCCGACTACGTGGGCTACGGGTACGAGTACCCGGACGCCGCCGAGCGGCTGCGCCGGCTCGACGAGTCGCTGCAGGTCATCCTCGCGATGTGGACCAAGGAGGAGGCCAAGTTCGACGGGCAGTACTACCAGGTCAACGGCGCGATCAACCAGCCGAAGGGCCTTCAGCAGCCGCACATTCCGCTGCTGATCGCCGGTGGTGGCGAGAAGGTGACGCTCAAGCTGGTGGCCAAGTACGGCGACCTGTGCAACGTCTCCGGTGACCCGGCCACGCTCGCGCACAAGTTCGAGGTGCTGAAGAACCACTGCACCGCGGTCGGGCGCGACTTCGACAGCATTCACAAGACCGCGCTGACCCTGTGCATCATCGCCGACACCGACGAGGAGGCCGCGCAACAGGTTCCGCCGTGGGCGCCCAGCGTGTTCCCCGGTGACGTCGCCGAATACGGGTTGATCGGCACCATCGACACCGTCCGCGAGCGGCTCGCCGCCTACGAGGCCGCCGGCGTGGACGAGCTTGTGGTGACATTCGTCGACGCCCTGGAACTGACCACGATCCAGCGGTACGCGCAGGAATTCCTGCGGTAGTAGCCTACCGAAGATTGGTCGGGTCAGTTCGTGGACCGCGCCCGCCGAAAGCGCGGGCGCGGTCCACCGGCATTAAGGAGGGATGACATTGCGGAAGATCATCGTTTCGACCCTGGTCACGGCCGACGGCGTCGTCGAGGATCCGGGCGGAATGGCCGGTTTCGAGCACGGCGGCTGGGCGGACCGGTATTTCAACCAAGAAGTCGGAAAACGGTCACTTGAACGCCTGCTGTCCTGTGACTACTTCCTGTGCGGCCGGCACACCTACGAGATGTTCTCCAAGGCGTGGCCGAACAGCACCGGACCGTACGCCGACCGGCTGAACGCGATTCCGAAACTGGTCGCCTCGACGACACTGGCCGAGCCGCTCACTTGGAACGCGAGCCTGCTGAAAGGCGACGCGATCGGCGCGCTGAAGAAGATCAAGGAAGAGGACGGCCAGGACATCCTGATGTACGGCAGCGTCACGCTGATGCGCTCGCTGCTGCGCGACGGCCTGGTCGACCAGCTGGATCTCATGGTCTGCCCGGTCCTCCTCGGCACCGGGAAGCGGCTGTTCGGCGAGGGTGGTCCGGTGGTGGAACTGGAGCTCACCGGGCACACCCGCCTCGACACCGGCATCGCCATCCAGAGCTACCACCCCCAGCCGCCCGCGACGAGCTGAGCACCCCGGCGGTCCCACAACGGCCGATGCCTCGGATCCCTGCGCCACAGGGCATCCGAGGCATCAGTCCGTTGTGGACACCACATGCGCCGGAACGACGACGACGGCACCGTCCCCCGCGGGGGACGGTGCCGTGCCATCCGCCGCTACGCGGCCTCGTCCAGCTCGGTCGCGGGCGGGTCGGCCGGGACGGCCGCCACGCCGCCGCGCCGGCGGAACGTGCCCGGTAGCACGACCAGGACGCCGAGTCCGGCAAGACCGATCGGGATGCTGATCGCCGGGACGAACCCGTCGATGAGCGAGGCCGCTCCCCCGCCGGTGCCACCGCTGGCCGTCAGCACCGCGGCGACCACGGCCAGCCCGATCGCGCCGCCGACCTGCAGCGAGGTGTTCAGCAGGCCGCCGGCCAGCCCCTGCTCGTGGTCGGCCACGCCGGCGGTGGCCTGGATGTTGAACGAGGCGAACGCCATCAGGAAGCCGATGCCGAGCAGGACCATGCTCGGGAACACCGCGGCCCAGTAGCCGGAGTGCTCGTCGACGCGCAGGAACAGCGCGTACGCCAGCACGTGCGCGAGCAGCCCGCCGAAGATCATCCGCTCGGTGCCGACCTTGAAGATCAGCGGTCCGATCTTCGGCGAGCCGAACGCGACGAACACGGCGGAGGGCAGGAAGCCCAGCGCGGTCTGCAGCGGCGACCAGCCCAGGACCGACTGCAGGTAGAGCATCACCACGAACTGGAAACCGAGGTAGGCGCCGAAGAATAGCGCGATACCGAGGTTCGCCGTGGCCAGCGACCGCGACCGCAGGATGCCCAGGCGCAGCAACGGGCTGCGGCTGCGCCGCTCGATCAGCACGAACGCGACCAGCAGCGCCACCGCACCGGCGAAGCCCAGGACCGTGCGGGGTGCGCCGAAACCGGCCTCCGGGGCCTGCACGATGGTGAACACCAGCAGCAGCGAGCCGGCGGCCCCGGTGATCGCGCCGGGCAGGTCGTAGCCGATGCCGCCGCGTTCCGGGCGGTGGCCGGGAACCACCCTGGCGGACACCAGCAGCGCGACGAGCGCGATCGGCACCGGCAGGAAGAACGTCCAGCGCCAGCCGGCCTGGGTCAGCAGCCCGGAGAACACCAGGCCGGCGGCGAACCCGCTGGCGGCAAACACCGCGTAGATCCCGAGCGCCCGCCACCGGGCCGGGCCCTCCTGGAACGTCGTGGTGATGATCGACAGCGCGGCGGGCAGGGTGAACGCCGCGGCCACGCCCTTGATGAACCGGGTGGCGATCAGCAGCGCGCCGTCGTCGACGATGCCGCCGAGGAACGAGGCGATGATGAAGACCGTGACGGCGGCGAGGAAGACCCGGCGCCGGCCGAGCAGGTCCGCGGTGCGCCCACCGAGCAGCAGCAGGCCGCCGAACCCGAGCGCGTAGCCGCCGGCGACCCACTGCAGCGCGCTGGTGGACATGCCCAGGTCGGCCCGGATCGCCGGCAGTGCCACGCCGACCATCGAAACGTCGAGCGCGTCCAGGCCGACGATCACGGACACGGTCAGCAGAATGGCCCACAGGCGGCCGTCCCACCGCGCCGAGGTGGTGGAAAGTGGTGTCGTAGCACTCATGCATCGACAGTACAGACGCGATTACCCGCCGAGTTCTTCCAGAATGCGAATTCAGGACGCGTGCGGAAATGTGACCAGCGCGCCGGAACCGGCCGAGCCGAACGCGGGCGGACGGCATGACGGCTCCCCGAAATCTGGCCAGTAATGGGCAACCTGAATTGGCGAACACCGAATGTCGGCGACAATTACCGAACAATTGTGCGACCCGGACACCGAGTGCCGGGTGGGCCGGTCAGTCCGGCCGGCGGTCGCGCACCGGGCTGAGGGACTCGAGCGCGGCGCCCAGACGCAGAACGGTCGCCTCGTCGTACCAGCGAGAGACGAGCTGAACACCGATCGGCAGGTTGCCGCCGCCGGCCCCGAACGGTAACGACAGTGCGGGGAGGCCGGTGAGGTTGAACGGCACAGTCGCGCGCATGATGCCGCGCGCCGGCACGGTGACGTCTCCGATGCGGAACTTCGATTGCGCATGAGGCGGTGCGGGAATCGGGCACACCGGGCACAACAACGCGTCGTAGCTCTCGAAGTACCCGCTGAACATCGAGCTGAGCCAGTCGACCTGCTGCTGTGCACCGAGGTAATCGGCCAGCGTCACCTCCGGGGCGGTGAGCGTGCGCTGGACGACGGCGTGCAGGTCCGCCTCATGGCCGGCGGTGACCTGCCGGAAGTACGGCACGATCTCCGCGGTGAACAGCACCGCGCTCAACGCGGTCGCGTCAAGGGACTCCAGCCCCGGCGGGGGTGCTGGTTCGACGACACAACCCAGCGTCCTCAGGGCGTCGGCCGCGGCCTGGACGGTGGTCGCTACTTCGGCGTCCACCGGGCCGAAGGCCGGCGCGCTCGCCCAGCCGACCCGCAATCCGGTTACGTCCGCCGGCCGGTCGTCTTGTGGCGGGGAGTGCCGGACGTAACCGTCGACGCCGTCGGGACCGGAAAGAAGCCTGGCCGCGGTCGTGATGTCCCGCACGCTGCGCGCCATCGGACCGACGTGCCAGTAGCGACGGGGAACCTCGGGCCAGTGCCCGGTGATCGGAATCCTCCCGCGGGTCGCTTTCAGCGCGACGATTCCCGTGTCATGGGCCGGGCCCCGCACCGAGATGGCGACATCGCTGCCCAGCCCCAGCGGCGACATCCCGGCGGCGATCGCGGCGGACTCGCCGCCGCTGGAGCCGCCCGGAGTGCGGTCACCGTCCCAGGGATTGCGGGACCGGCCGACGAGCAGGTTGTCGGTCTCGGTCCAGTAGGAGAACTCCGGCAGGTTCGTCTTGGCCAGGGGGATTCCGCCGGCCGCCCGGAGGCGGGCCACCGCGGTCGCGTCCACCTCCGCGACACGATCCCGGAACACCGTCGAGCCGCGTGTGGTCACCACGCCTGCCACGTCCAACGCGTC
This sequence comes from Amycolatopsis balhimycina FH 1894, assembly GCF_000384295.1. Taxonomy (NCBI): domain Bacteria; kingdom Bacillati; phylum Actinomycetota; class Actinomycetes; order Pseudonocardiales; family Pseudonocardiaceae; genus Amycolatopsis; species Amycolatopsis balhimycina. The sequence goes on from NZ_KB913037.1 coordinate 3,101,822, forward strand.
CTTGACCGTGAACGGCACACCGTGCAACGGGCCGAGCGCCTCGCCTGACGCCACCGCGGCGTCCGCCGCACGCGCCGCGGCGAGCGCGGACTCGGCCGGCACCGCCAGGACCGCGTTGACCTTCGGATTCATTTCCTCGATGCGCTCCAGGTGGGCCCGCACCACCTCCTCCGCCGACACTTGCCGGGTGCTGATCATGGCCGCCAGCTCGGTCGCGTCGCGGTAAACGATCTCGATCCCGCTCATGGACACACCCTCTCACTACGGCCTGGGCGATCTCCTCGGCGGTTCCGAGCCGGTTGATGGGCTGGCCGGCTTCGGCTTCGGCGCGGTCGAGGTTGCCCGTGGCGAACATGTCGCTGACCATGGGGGTGTCGATGATGCCGGGACAGAGGGCGTTGATGCGGATGCCGCGCGGGGCGTATTCGAGTGCGGCGCTGGTCGTCAGGCCGATCACACCGTGTTTGGAGGCGTGGCAGGAGGCGCGGCCGGGCAGGCCGCCGAGGGAGGAACAGTTGACGATCGCGCCGCTGCCCTGGGCGCGCAGGTAGCGCAGTTCGTGCTTCATGCAGGCCCAGATGCCACGAAGGTTGACCGCGTGGACACGGTCGAACATCTCGGCGCCTTCGTCGGCCGCATCGCAGGGCGGGATCTGGATGCCGGCGTTGTTGTAGGCCATGTCGAGGCGGCCGAAGGTTCCGACCGTGCGGTCGACGGCGGCGGCCAGGCCCATCCCGGAGCCGGCTCCGGTGACGAAGGCGACCTGGCCGGTGAAGTCGTAGGTGGGGTTCATCTCGGGTGTTCTCCAGGTTCAGGGTGCGGAGGACGACCACGGTCGGGCCCGGGTTCCGAGGGAACCAGAAGCCATCGTGACCTGGGAGGTTCTCCCGAAAGGTGTACTGGCAGAGCACCCCACCCCGTCGTGGTCACGCGTACGGTCGCACCGTGGACAATCGTCAGGAAGTCCGCGAGTTCCTCGTCTCGCGGCGGGCCAGGATCACGCCGGAGCAGGCCGGGCTCCCCACCGCGAGCAACCGACGGGTGCCGGGACTGCGCCGCAGCGAAGTCGCCGCGCTGGCCGACGTCAGCGTCGAGTACTACGCCAAGCTCGAACGGGGAAACCTCGCCGGCGCGTCCCCTTCTGTACTGGACTCGGTGGCCCGGGCCCTCCGGCTCGACGACGCGGAACGGGCGCACCTGCTCGCCCTCGCCCGCGCCGCGGACGGCACCAGCGCGATCCTGCGGCGGCCGAAGGGCAAGCAGTGGAGCCCGCACCGCAGTCTGCAGTGGGTCCTCGACGCGGTCACCGAAGGACCCGCGTTCGTCCGCAACGGGCGGATGGACCTGCTGGCCGCGAACCGCTTGGCGCGGGCGTTCTATTCCGAGGTCTACGCGAGCCCGCAGCAGCCACCCAACCTCGCCCGCTTCCAGTTCCTCGACCCGGCGGCCCGCCGGTTCTACCCCGACTGGGGCTTCTTCGCCGACGTCTGCGTCGAGATCGTGCACATCGAAGCCGGCCGAAACCCGCACGACAAGGGCTTGCACGACCTGGTCGGCGAGTTGTCGACCCGCAGCGACGAGTTCCGCACCCGGTGGGGCGCCCGCAACGTCCGCCACCACGGCACCGGGTCGAAGACCTTCCACCACCCGGTCGTCGGAGACCTCACCCTCGCCTACGAGGGCCTCGAACTGACCGCCGAGCCCGGCCTGACCCTCACCGTCTACACCGCCGAGCCGGACTCACCGTCGGACGAAGCCCTCCGGCTGCTCTCCTCCTGGGCGGCCGCGCAAGAGGAGTCCATCATGGACAGTCACTCCCCCGCCCGCCGTGGCGAAGCGGCCCAGGACGCCAGGAGCTCCAAGCCTTCGGCGGAAGCCGAACCGGGCTCGGCGGTGTAGACCACGAGAGTGAGCCCCGGTTCGGCCGCCATCGCCATCGCCTCCCACGAGAGAGTGACATCACCCACGACCGGGTGACGAAAGCGTTTCACGCCCCTTCCGTGCCGACGGACGTTGTGGGCGCCCCAGCGTCCGCGGAACTCCTCGCTGCGAGTGCTGAGCTCCCCGACCAGGTCGTGCAAGCCCCTGTCATGCGGGTTGCGGCCGGCTTCGGTGCGCAGGACATCGACCGTGATGTCGGCGGCCAGTTCCCAGTCGGCGTAGAAGCGGCGGGCCGCGGGATCGAGGAACTGGTAGCGGGCCATGTTCGGTGGCAGGGAAGCACCACCGTACATGCCGCTGTAAAACGCGCGGGCGAGCTGGTTCTCGGCCAGCAGGTCCAGGCGGCCGTTGTTGACGAACGCCGGACCGGCGGTGATCGCGTCCAGTGTCCACTGCAGACTCCGGTGCGGCGTCCATCGCTTGCCGGAGCGCCGGCGGGGCCGGACGAGCACGTCCGCGCCCTCGGCGGTCCGAGCCAGGTGCAGCAGGTGGGCGCGCTCGGCATCGTCCAGCTGGAGCGCGCGGGCGACGGCTTCGAGAACGGCGGGCGAGGCACCGGCGAGATTCCCGCGTTCGAGCTTGGCGTAGTACTCGACGCTGACGTCGGCCAGCGCGGCGACTTCGCTGCGCCGCAGCCCCGGGACGCGACGCCGGGCTCCGCCCGGCAGCCCGGCCTGCTCCGGCGTGATCTTGGCCCGCCGCGAGACGAGAAACTCGCGCACTTCGTCACGGTTGTCCACAGCGCGACCGTACGCGCCGTCACCCGGCGGTGGGGTGTACTGCCGGTACACCCTTCACCAGTGACTCGCTGCCCACGCGAAAACGCGGTTGCCTGGAAGCCCAGGGGCCGTCCGGCCCCCGCAACCACCACCGCCAGAGGAGTCACCCATGCGCGGAGCCGTCATCCACGCTCCCGGCGACGTACGCTTCGAGCAGCTCGACGACCCGAAGATCCAGCAGCCGACCGACGCGATCATCCGCACCGTCGCCACCTGCGTCTGCGGCTCGGACCTGTGGCCCTACCGCGGCCTCGAACCGATCGGCGACCCGCACCCGATGGGCCACGAGTACGTCGGCGTCGTCGAAGAGGTCGGCAGCGAGGTGACCGCGGTCAAGCCCGGCCAGTTCGTGGTCGGCTCCTTCGCCACGTCGGACAACACCTGCGCGAACTGCCGCAACGGCTGGCAGTCCTCCTGCCTGCACCGCGAGTTCATGAGCACCTGCCAGGCCGATCACGTCCGCATCCCCCACGCCCAGGGCACGCTCGTCGCCACCCCCGAGCACCCGGACGACGAGTACGTGCCCAGCCTGCTCGCCGTGTCCGACGTCATGGGCACCGGCTGGTACGCGGCCCTCGCCGCCGAGGTGAAGCCCGGCTCCACCGCCGTCGTAGTCGGCGATGGCGCGGTCGGGCTGTGCGGCGTCATCGCCGCCAAGGAACTCGGCGCCGAACGCATCATCGCCATGAGCCGCCACGAGTCCCGGCAGAAGCTGGCCACCGAGTTCGGCGCGACCGACGTCGTCACCGAACGCGGTGACGAGGGCGTCGCCGCCATCAAGGACCTCACCGGCGGCATCGGCGCCGACTCGGTCCTGGAGTGCGTCGGCACCGCCGAATCCATGAAGCAGGCCCTGCACTCGGCCCGCCCGGGCGGCAACGTCGGGTTCGTCGGCGTCCCGCACGACGTGCGGATCGCGGGCGAGGAGCTGTTCTTCTCCCACGTCGGCCTGCGCGGCGGCCCCGCGCCCGTGCGCCGCTTCCTGCCCGACCTGATCGACCGGGTCCTGACCGGCCACATCAACCCGGGACTGGTCTTCGATCTCACCCTGCCCCTGGACCAGGTCGCCGAGGGCTACCGGGCCATGGACGAGCGGCGCGCCATCAAGACCCTGCTCACCCCCTGATCGAAGACCGGCACACCCGGTCCGGGTCGCAGCGACGGCGGTGCGGCCCGGACCGGCGATGCCCTCTGCGAAGGAGAGATTTCCCTGCGTCCCGGCAAGCTTCCCGCCGTCGTGTGGGTGCTCGCGAGACCGAGGAGGTCGCCGTACCGTGTTGACCGAGCCAACCGGCCAAGATATCGGCAATTTGCCCGCTTTACGACGCACTGCCAGTACACCTCTCGTCAGGGACTCCCACACCTCGCGAACGCCTGGTGGGGTCGACTCCATGTCCCCCGAGTCCCCCGAAAGTTCCCTGCCGCCCGGTGGCACCGAGGCGGAGCCGCCCACGGCCCACTCCCGGCGGACGTTCATCGCGGCGTCGGCGGTGACCGGCGCTGTCGCCGTGGCCGGCCCAGCGCTCCTCGGCGCCGAGCCCGCGACCGCCGCCGGCGACGCGTCGAGCAGCCGGGTCTCGGTGACCGTGAACGGAACGCGGCACACCGTCACCGTCGACAACCGGACCTCGCTGCTGGACCTGCTGCGTGAACACGTCGGCCTGACCGGCACCAAGAAGGGGTGCGACGCCGGTGCCTGCGGCGCGTGCACGGTCCTCGTCGACGGCCGACGCGTCAACGGGTGCCTGACCCTGGCGGTGCGGCTGGACGGCGCGCAGGTCACCACCATCGAGGGCCTGACGCGCGGCGACGACGGGCCGTTGCACCCGTTGCAGCAGGCGTTCGTCGACCAGGACGCGTTCCAGTGCGGGTACTGCACCCCCGGGCAGATCATGTCCGGCATCGGCTGCGCTCGGGAAGGCCATACCGGTTCGCCAGAAGAGATCCGGGAGTGGATGAGCGGCAACATCTGCCGCTGCGGCTGCTACGTCAAGATCGTCAAAGCCATCCAGCAGGCGGGGAGCTGACGACCGATGGAGTCCTTCTCCTACACCGAAGTTCCCGACATCCGGGCCGCCGTCGCGGCCGGACAGCGCGGCGGCCGGTACATCGCCGGCGGCACGACGCTGGTCGACCTGATGCGCGAGACCGTGGAACGCCCCGGCACGCTGGTCGACATCGCCCGGCTGCCGCTCACCGGCATCTCCCCCGCTCCGGACGGCGGCCTGCGGATCGGGGCGCTGGTGCGGATGGCCGACGCCGCCGCGGACCCTCGGGTGCGGTCCGCCTTTCCGGTGGTCTCGGAGGCGCTGGAGCTGAGCGCGTCCGCGCAGCTGCGCAACATGGCCACCATCGGCGGCAACATCATGCAGCGCACCCGGTGCCCCTACTTCCGGGACGTCACCGCGCGCTGCAACAAGCGCGAACCGGGCTCGGGATGCGCCGCCCTCGACGGCTACAACCGCGGTCACGCCATCCTCGGCGGCTCCGAGGCGTGCGTCGCCACGCACCCGTCGGACGTCGCGGTCGCCTTCGCTGCCCTGGAAGCGGTCGTGCGCCTGCAGGGTCCGAGCGGTGAGCGCACCCTCCCGTTCGCCGGCTTCCACCTGCGGCCCGGCAGCACCCCGGACCGGGAACAGGCCCTGCGGCCGGGCGAGCTCATCACCGCCGTCGAGATCCCGGCACTCCCGCCCCCGGCGCGGTCGGGCTACCTCAAGGTGCGGGACCGGCAGAGCTATGAATTCGCCCTCACCTCGGCCGCGGTGGCCCTGCAGATCCAGGGCGGGGTGATCCGCGCGGCGAAGGTCGCGGCCGGTGGTGTCGGCACCGTCCCGTGGAAACTGCCCGCCGTCGAGCAGCACCTGCTCGGCAGACGGCCGTCGGACGCGCTGTGGGCCGAGGCCGCACAACGAGCCGCGGACGGGGCCCGTCCCCTGCGGCACAACGGATTCAAGGTCGAACTGCTCAAGCGCACGGTCGAACGCCAGCTGCGCGTCGTGGGAGGCACCCGGTGACACTCCAGCCCCGAACCGCCGTCGGCACCCCGCAGTCCCGGGTGGACGGACGGCTCAAGGTGACCGGACAAGCCCGCTACGCCGCCGACCACCCGACGGACGGCGTCCTCTACGCGGCCGTGGTCGACAGCAGCGTCGGACGTGGCCGCGTCACGAGCGTCGACGACAGCGCCGCCCGCGCCCACCCGGGCGTCCTGCGCGTGATCAGCCACCTCAACGCCCCGCGCCTGCCCTATGTGGACAACCCGGGGTCGAACAACCCCGCGCCGAACTCACGGCTGCGCGTCTTCCAGGACGACCGGGTCCGGTTCTTCGGCCAGCCGGTCGCCGTCGTGGTCGCCACCACTCACGAGGCCGCCCAGCAAGGCGCACGCCTGGTGAAGGTGTCCTACGCCGCCGAGCAGCCCGTCACCGACCTGGCCACCGCACCCGCCGACGAGCCCACGACCTACGCGCGAGGCGACGCCGACCGCGCACTGGCCGCCGCGCCGGTCCGGCTGGACCTGACCTACCGGACCGCCCGCAACCACCACAACCCGATGGAGCCACACGCCACCATCGCCCGCTGGGACGGCGACCGCCTCACCGTGTGGGACAAGACCCAGTGGGTCGTGGGCGGTACCCAGCAGGAGCTCGCCGCCGTGTTCGGCATCCCGCAGACGTCGATCCGGGTCATCTCGCCCTTCGTCGGCGGCGCGTTCGGCAGCGGGCTGCGGGCCTGGCCGCACACCACGATCGCCGCGCTCGCCGCCCGCGAGACCGGGCGTCCGGTCAAGCTCGTCCTCGCCCGGCGGCAGCTGTACTTCGGCACCGGCTTCCGGCCCGCCTACTCCTACCGGCTCCGGGCGGGCAGCGACCGCACCGGGCGGCTCACCGCGATGACGCACGAGATCCGCAGCGAGACTTCCCGCTACGAGACGTTCACCGAGGCCGTGCTGGCGCCCGGCCAGATGCTCTACTCCATGCCGAACGTCCGCCAGGCGTACTCCACCGTGCCGCTGGACGTGAACACCCCGATCTGGATGCGCGGACCCGGCTACGCCTCCGCCGCGCTCGTCATCGAATCCGCGATGGACGAGCTCGCGCACCAGCTCGGCATCGACCCCATCGAACTGCGCAAGCGCAACGAACCGGCGGCCGACGAATCCAGCGGTCAGCCGTTCTCCACCCGCCGGCTGCGCGAATGCTACGACGTCGGCGCCCGCGAGTTCGGCTGGCGCCGCCGCACCCCGAAGCCGGCGTCCACCAGGGACGGCGACTGGCTGATCGGCACCGGCATGGCGGCCGCGGTCTACGACACCGCCCGCGCCCCGGCACAGGCCCACGTCCGGCTCAACGCCGACGGCACCGCCCTGGTCCAGTCGGCGACCAGCGACATGGGCCTCGGCACCTACACCTCGATGCCCCAGGTCGCCGCCGACGCACTCGGCCTGACCATGGACACCGTCGAGTTCCGGCTCGGCGACTCGCTCATGCCGCCGACCCCGCCCCACGGCGGATCCATGACCATGGCCAGCGTCGGTTCCGCCGTCCAGGACGGCTGCGACAAGGTCCGCCGCCAGGCCATCACCCTGGCCGTCAACGACCCTCGCTCCCCTTTGCGCGGCATCAACCCCGACGACATCATCGTCCGAAAAGGACGGATGCACGCGAAGAACGACCCGACGCGCGGCGAAACCTACCGCCAAGTCCTCGCGCGCAACGGCCGCGACCACCTCGAGGTGATCGGGTCCTGGGCACCGCCGGAGCAGAACCGGTTCTCGATGTACGGCTACGGCGCCGTCTTCGCCGAAGTCGCCGTCGACGCGCGCCTCGGCCTGGTCCGGCTCCGGCGCATGCTGGGCGTCTACGACGCGGGCCGGATCGTCAACCCCAAGCTCGCCGACAGCCAGGCCCTCGGCGGCATGGTCGGCGGCATCGGCGCCGCCCTGCTGGAGCACACCGTCACCGACCCGCGCGACGGCCGCATCGTCAACGCCAACCTCGCCGACTACCTCGTCCCCGTCAACGCCGACATCCGCGACCTTCGCGCGATCTACCTGGATGGCGAAGACCGCGAAGCCGACCCTCTCGGCGTCAAGGGCCTCGCCGAGCTCGTGCTTGTCGGCGTGGCCCCGGCGATCGCCAACGCGGTCTTCCACGCGACCGGACGGCGCATCCGTGAGTTTCCGATCACCGCTGATGCCCTGCTGTGAGCGTGGCCGAGGGTCAGGCTTTGCGGACGCGGGTCACTCGGAAGCGGAAGCTGTCCTGCTGGGCTGCTTCGTAGTCGAACTCGACCGGGTCACCGGCTTCCAGGGCGCGGAAGCCGTCCATCTCGATCGCGCTGAAGTGGACCCACGCGTCGCAGCCCGCCGGCAGGTCGGGCGAGGCGATCGCTCCCCAGCCCTTCTCGGGTTTGAAGAACTTGACAGTGCCATGCGCCATGCCGGCAGCATGGCGGACGGCTACCGGTGGGGCAATCGAGTCCGGGCGCGTGGCGGGCCTGGCGATGCTGGCCGTGTGGCTGTCACGAGCGGTGGGCGTGCCGGCTGAGGGTGCAGGCGGGTGGCGGTGCGAGTGAGCTGCGAAACCGACGCGGTGCGGTCGAAAGCGCTTCCGGGCGAACAGGGCCACGATGACGATCTTCAGGACCACCAGCGCGAGGAGGATGTCGGCGACCACGCTCGTCCAGCGCCAAGCCGCCAGCGCCGCACCACCGAAGGCGATGTGCGCGGCGATGGCCAGCACCACAGCCACCACGACCGCGATCGTGGTCCCCCGCGCTCGCCGAACCACCTCGCCGTCGCGGCTGGGTCCCGAGGGACCTTCCCAGCTCACCTTCAGGCCGTCGCGCCGGCCGAACCTTTCCAGGTCCGCGCCCAGAATGCCCTGGAGCCGCGCCAGCTGATCCAAGTCGCCGGCCTCGACCCGCACCGTCAAAGTGTCCGATGTGGACCGGAGCGCGCAGTCACCCCAGCTGAATCTGATCTTGCCTTCGTTCTCGGCATATTCGACGTCCACCACCTGGGGGCGTGCCTGACCGTCCCCGCCGTGCAGGTGCCCGGCCTTCTCGCCCATGGCTTGGGCGTGGCGGCACAACTGCACGAGGAACCGCTCAGCTCGCCGCGTGGCGATGTGTGCTTCGGCGACCGGCATGCTCAGATCCTCGTCAGGGCGGCGAACCACGCGCGGACGCCGTCCGGGTCAGGGGTGATCTCGATGGTGGCGGGCTCGATCGAGTCGACCCGCCACCCGTCGGCGAAGGCGGTGGTGATCTCCGTCTGCGTCACGCGGTGCACCCAGGGCCAGTCGCCGCCGGACTGGCGGTCGCCGAAGCAGAGCATGAAGTACCGGCCGCCCGGATTCACCACGATCCGCAAGCCCTGGACGAAGGCCGCGCGATCGTCGGTGTCGAAGCTGTGGAACAGGCCGCAGTCGAGGACGGTGTCGAACGACTCGTCCAGCTCGGCCAGCTTCCGGGCGTCGTGGCGGAGGAACCGCGCGCTTCGCTCGCGCTCGCGTGCCTTCTCCTCGGCACGGTGCAGTGCCGCCGACGCGAGGTCGACGCCGGTGGCGTCCAGGCCGAGCCCGGCGCACATCAGCACGTGTTCACCGGTGCCGCACCCGACGTCGAGGACCCGGCCCCGGATCGCGCCCGCGTCGGCCAGCGCGCGGAACACCCCCTGCGGCCGTCCGATGTCCCACGGCGGCGGGCTTCGGTACAGGTCGCCGGGGCCGCCAGGGCGGTGGGAACGGGAGTAGTGCGGCGATGCGGTCATCGGTCCAGTTTTATCGAGACACTCTGTCGCTGTCAATGCTGACTGTCTCGACGGTGCCGCTGTGTATGCTCCAGACGTGCCGAAGCTGTGGACCGACACGATCGAGGCGCACCGGGAGGCGGTGCGCGAAGCCGCCCTGGACGCGACCGCGGCCTTGGTGGCCGAGCACGGGCTGACCGGCGTGAAGATGTCGCAGATCGCCACGAAAGCCGGGATCGGCCGGGCGACGCTGTACAAGTACTTCCCCGACGTCGAAGCGATCCTGTCGGCCTGGCACGAACGCCAGATCCGCAGCCATCTGACGCAGCTCACCGAGATCCGGGACCAGGACGGCGACGCCGGCGACCGCCTCGAGAAGGTGCTCAACGCCTACGCGGCGATCCAGTTCCAGCGGGCTCGGCACCACCGGCACGAACCGCACGGCGCCGAACTGGCGGCGCTCCTGCACCCCGGCGAACACGTCGCCCAGGCCCAGCACCACCTGCACGCGATGTTCCGCGATCTCCTCTCAGAAGCCGCGGACGCCGGCGACATCCGGGACGACGTGTCCCCCGGCGAACTCGCGAGCTACTGCCTCCACGCGTTGACCGCCGCGGGCAGCCTGCCGTCCGACGCCGCGGCCCACCGGCTGGTGGCCGTCACCCTGGCCGGCCTGCGCCGCCCAGCTGATCCGGCCCACTGATCCCGTCAGGCATATCCGTCGCCACGGCGGCGGCACACAACCGCGACTCGGTGATGGATCTCGTGCCCAGGCGCAATTCGCCGGAATGCCGGGGACCGGGTTTGCCTGCGCCCCCACTGCGAGCGGAATATCAGCTGAGTGCTTGAATCTCGGTCGCCGGCCTCTCCTGGCCGGCCGCCCACGACGCCAACAGGGCCAGACCGTCCGCGGTCGCCGTGCCGGCGAGCGCGGTGTAGACGGTCAGGAGCAGGCCGGGTTCGGCAGGCAGCTCCATCGACTCGACGTCCAGGTCGAGCCGGCCCACTACCGGATGGTGCAAACGCTTGCGTCCGGACCGGTGGAGCCGAACGTCCCGAGATGCCCACCGCCGCCGAAATAGTTCACTGCGTGTTGACAATTCACCGACCAGGGCGATCAGCTCCTCGTCGTGCGGACTGCGGCCGGCTTCCATGCGTAGCTTCGCGGCCACATCGCAGGCGATTCGGTCATAGTCGACGAAGAACGTTTTCGCCGCCTCGGGATCCAGATACACGAACCGCGCGGTGTTCGCCGGCCGTCGCGTGTCGGCCAGCACCGGGGAATACAGCGCGCGGGCAAGTTGATTCATGGCCAGCACGTCATAACGGCCGTTGCAAATCCAAGCCGGCGCATCGGTGATGGCGTCGAGCACCTGCTGAAGCGCCGGACGCACCGTCACGGCGGGTCGCCGTCGGCGTGGACCACTGGGCGGCCTGGACTGCCGCGCAAGGTGGAACAGGTGATCGCGCTCGGCCTCGTCAAGGTGCAAGGCAGCGGCCACCGCGTCGAGCACCCCGTCGGAGGCGCCGGTGAGACCGCCGCGCTCCATACGCACGTAGTAGTCGACCGATACCCCTGCCAGTAGAGCTACCTCTTCGCGACGCAGACCTTTGACCCGGCGGTTGCCGCCGTAGGCGGGCAGTCCGGCCCGCTCTGGGGTGATCCGCGCGCGACGCGAGCTCAGGAATTCCTTGATCTCAGTGCGCAGATCGATCGTGGCCACCCCTTCACCGTAGTCCGTGTCCGCAGGCGAAGGGAGGTACTGCTGGTACCCCCGTCGCCTAGTGTCGCGCGTCGCAAGTTGTTCGACGCTCAGGCCGCCGGAGTCAGGGCGCTCGCTCAGCCCCGGCGAGGCTCGCCAGCCCCGGCCAAAGGTCTTGAATGACTCATTCAGGACCTCCGAAGACCTGAATGAGTCATTCAGGACGCTCGCCCTCGCAGCTGCGCTGTCAACGAACCCACGACGCGCAACACTAGGTACCTGTTGCGGTCGTGGCGATGCCACCGTCGACCGGGATGATGGTGCCCGTGAGGTAAGATGCGGCCCGGCCGGCGAGGAACACGGCGATACCTGCCATGTCGTCGTCGCGGCCGAGCCGGCGCAGAGGGGCCTTCGCCGTGATCATGTCGCCGACGGCATCGAGCGTGGACGCCATCATCTGCGACGGGAACGGTCCAGGGGCTACCGCGTTCACCGTGACGTGCTGTGGGCCCAGTTCCCTGGCCAGCACCCTGGTGAGTTGATGGAGTCCCGCTTTGCTGCTGGCGTAGGAGTAGTTGGGCGACTCGGCGACGTGAATGGCGGCGATACTGCCGATGTTGATGATCCGCGCGGGATCATCGGCGGTGCCCGCCCTGCGAAGTGCGGGGAGCAGCGCCTGCACCAGCCAGAACGGCGACTTGAGGTTGAGGTCGATCACCGCGTCCCAGGCCTCGTCCGGGAACGTCTCCAGCGGCTCGCGCCACATCGCTCCCGCGTTGTTGACGAGGATGTCCAGGCGTTCCGATTCGGCCTTGACAAGATCAGCGAGGCGCTGACACTCGTCGTGCCTGGACAGGTCAGCGGGGATTGCTTGCACGTCGCCGAATTCGGACAGCAGATGCTGTGCCTCCGCGCACGCGTCTGCCTTGCGCGAGCTGATAATGACGCGGGCGCCCGCCTGCAGAAGGCCGCGCGCTATCATCATCCCAATACCCCTGGTGCCGCCAGTGACAAGTGCGTACTTCCCACTCAGATCGAAAAGGTCTGCGTGAGTGGTGAATTGGTCGTCCACTATTGGCCTTCGTCCCTTTTGTCGTGGAAGCAGGTGCTGATTATCGGGCGGCCGCCGTGTGCGCCTCCCGTGGATCCAGGTTGACAGGCGTCCTGGACGGCTGGGAGACCCTGGCGATCAAGGTACTGCGAGAGCCCGTCTTGGCACGCACGAACAGACGCCGGAGCACTCGGCTTCCTCACCGAGCCGTTCGTCGCCGCGAAACTCCCTCACGCGGTCCGGACGCGGCTGCGGAACCGGGCTCGACCCGCCCGGGGCACGCTCCGGCCGCGGACGGCCTCCCGCGAGCATTCTCAACCAGAAGGTTGACCTCCACCGGGTCGCCGGTCTATCTTCTTGCTCAACCGAAGGGTTGAGGACGACAAGTGGACGAAAGCACCGAGCAGCTCAACCGGGTGTTCGCGGCATTGGCCGACCCGACCCGCCGCGCCCTGGTAGCCCGGCTCACCGGCGCGGACGCGACCGTGGGCGAGCTCGCGGAACCGCACGAGATGAGCCTGCAGGCCATCTCGAAGCACGTGAAGGTGCTCGAGGAGGCCGGCCTGGTGACGCGCAGCAAGGACGCTCAGCGCCGGCCGGTCCACCTGAACGCGGAGACGTTCGACCTGATGACGAAATGGATCGAGCGCTACCGCCGGCAGGCCGAGGCACGCTACCGGCGCCTGGACACCCTGCTCGACCGGACAGCCGACGACGAACACACCCGCAAGGACGCATCATGACCAAGCACGAAACCGAGATCACGGCGGACGAGAAGGTCCCGACGATCGAAATCGTCCGGGAGTTCGACGCTGCTCCCGAACGGGTATTCCGCGCGCACGTCGACCCCGAGCTCTACGCACAATGGGTCGGGCCGCACTCGGTCACCACGCGGATCACCCGATGGGACGCCCGCACGGGCGGTGCGTGGTCCTTTGCCAACGACCGGGATGGCGAGGAGATCGCCGCGTTTTACGGCAGCTTCCACGAGGTACGGCCGCACGAGCGGATCGTGTGGACGTTCACCTACGACGGCGAACCCGACGGAGTCGCGCTGGAAACGCTGACCCTCGAAGAAATCGAGAACGGCCGCACCCGGCTGAAGGTCCTGAGCGTGGTGCCGGACTTCGGAACTCGCGACGGCATGCTGTCCGGCGGCATGGACGTCGGAGTCAAGCAGGGTTACGAAAAGCTGGACGAACTGCTCGCGAAGGGGATTTGAAATGCCATCGACTCCGATGAGCCCGGCCGAGCACCACGCGCGTGAGGCCACTCGCATCACCGAGCTGGTCGAATCCGCCGCTGCCGGAGACTGGGCGCGGCCCAGTCCGGTGGCGGAGTGGACCGCTCTCGACGTCGTGAAACACTTGATCGAGTGGCCCCGCGGCTTCCTCCAGGGTGCCGGGATCGAACTCCCGGCCCTGGACGTCGAGGCCGGCCCGAGCGCCGCCTGGAAGCAGCACGTCACCGACATCCAGGCCATTCTCGACGACCCTGCCGGGCGAACGCTCAGCAACCCGCACACCGGCACCAAGCCCGTGGAAGAGGCGATCGACCAGTTCTACACCGGCGACGTCTGGATGCATTCCTGGGATCTCGCCAAAGCCCTCGGCCGCGAGCCCGATCTGGACCAGGAACGCTGCGCCGCCGCACTGGCCGCCATGACGCCGATCGAACAGTTGCTGCGCGACAGCGGGCAGTTCGGTCCCGCCGTGCCCGTCACCCCCGACGCGTCCCCCCAGGACAAGCTGGTCGCGTTCATCGGCCGCGACCCGGCCTGGCAAGCATGAGTCTCGCCCGTTCCTCATGCCGGTGTGACTATTTCCGCCGACAACGGTGCGATGGCTCCGATGATGGCCTCCGTGGTCTCCTCCGGCACCCCGGCGGCCAGGAGGGAGTCCGTGAGGTACTTCGCCACGAGGTCGAAGTGGTGCTGGGCGATGCCCCGGCCGCGGTGGACGTCGTTCATGGACCGCCCGCGGTACTCGTCAGGACCGCCGAGGGCCGCCGCGAAGAACTCGACCTGCATCCCCTTCAGGCGGGGCATGCTCGTCCCCGTGAAGAACGGGGCCAGCGCCGCATCGGCCATGACCCGTTCGTAGAAGTCGTCGACCACGGCCACCAGCGCTTCCTGGCCGCCGATCTGCTGGTAGATGCTCGTCATGTCGCCTCCCGGTCGTGGTGGTCACCGTGGAGACCAGAAAACCGCCGGGAGGTTTCTCGCGGGTAAGAACGCGATCAATCGCGCGTTAGGTGATCCTCACCGCGGGGCACGGCTCGGTGAAGCGAGTGGCACCAGCCGGTGGGCGATGGCGCCATCGCCCACCGGCTGGCGCGCGAGCGCCTCGCGCGAGAACTCCGACAACCGGAGAATTCCCATGTCCACCAAGCGTTCCGACCGCCCATCGCGCTCGCGGAACTGCGACGCCCGGATCAGATCCAGCGCCTGGTCGTCACCTGGCAGCTGAAGCAGGCTTGAAACTCGTTTCCCAGACTCGCATTGTCCACCCCCTTCCGTTTCGCGCGTGGTGCGGCCGGCGGCGAGCCGGCCGCACCACGCGCACCCCTCGGTCCGTTCGGGCTAGCGGTTGTCGCCGTCCTGCGGGATGGACGCCTGCACGGACGGGCTCACCCGGGCGATGTCGCCGCTCAGCACCCATGCGCGCTGACTGGGCGCGAAACGGGGTGAAAGCAGGCCGTCGTTGATCTCCCGGGTCACCGCGACGCGGTTGTAGGCGGTCGCGGGCAGGAACAGCCGGTCGTTGGACTGACCGCCGTCGGAGGTGTCCTCGAGGTCAGCCTCGACAGCGTCGAGGATGCCGTCGTGGTTGCCGTCGACCCGCGCGACCTCGGCCGCGTAGGCGTCGAAGATCCGCTGGCTCAGGTTGTGCTCGTACGGCTCGAAGGACGCGGTCCGCAGGTACACGTCCAGCATCACTTCGTTGCCCAGCCCGCTCGGGACGAACCGGAGCCGCTTCTCCTTGTGGTCGTCGTTGTTCGGCATCGGGCGGTCCGGGTCGTCCGGGCTCGTGTTGAGCAGCCGGTCCGGGTCACGCGGGATGTTCGGGTTGTCGCCGTCGACCGGTGGCTTGTTCTTCACGCCCGACGGGCCCGAACCCGGCACGATCGACGACAGCGCACCGATCTTGCCCTTCTCGAACGTGCCGGGGATCCCGCCGGTGAACGGCAGCTCGTACGTGGGCGGCACCCAGTTCGTGTACTGGTTGAGCTCCCAGTACGAGTGGATGTCGCTCTGCTGCGTGGCGTTGTAGGCGCCCAGCGAAAGCTGGATCGGCACCAGGTTGGACACCTTGTCCGGCCAGTGGTCGTTCGCGGACGGCTCACGCGGTGCCTTGCCGTCGGTCGTGAAGACCGCGCCCGGTTTGTCGTGGTGGTCCCCCAGCTTCGCCAGTGCCGCGGCGTCCGCGGCGGTGATCGTCCCGAAGGCGGCGTGGCCGTCGGTGCGCGGAGCGGCGACGTCCGGCACCGTCACGTCGTGGATCATCCAGCCCTCGTACCAGCCAGACTCGTTGTTGATGACGAACAACCCCGAGATGTCGGTGAACATGTCCACGAACGAACCGGGGTCGTCCGGATCCGCCGGCAGGCCGGGCTTGGGTTCGACGACGACCCGGAGCCCGCCCAGCGTGGGCAGGTCGTGGTTCGGCCCGGTGGCCGTCGGCGCGACACCGTCGTTGATCCCCGGAATGGTCGTCGTGAACACATTCGGTTGGAAATTCTTCGTGTCCAGCAGGTAGTACTGGAATAACTGACTCGGCGACGGCGCTTCGGAAAACGCCGTCATCGGCGGAAAGGTCGACGGTCTGCCGGCCAGCAACGCGAGGCGGTCCTTCAGCGGCTGTGGCAGAAAACGGATGTCGCCCCGGTCGGGGAAACCTCCTCCCTGCCGCGTAACGGCTTCAGCTCCGCCGGAGAGCGCGGCGGTCGCCCCCAGCGTCAATGCCGCGGCCACCGCGGTCGCGGTCTTGCGCTTGCTCATCATGATTGCTCCTCGCATGAACGGGCAGTCCCCGCGCTCGCCGGCGGCGCGGAGGAGAAATCAAGGTGGCCCCCTCCACCAGAGATAGGCACGAGGGTTACATCCGGCGCGCGACTTGATCGGCTGTACGGTCCCGGGGCTCGCCGAGTATGGTCGGTACCGGCGGAGCCACGGATATGGAGTCCCGATGGAGGGGAAGTCCGAGCCGGACTGGGAAACCGTTTACCGAGAGAATGTCGTCTGGGTTTACCGGCTGATGGTGAAAAAGGTGGGAAACCCGGCGGACGCCGAGGATCTCACCGGTGAGGTCTTCCTCGCCGCGCTGAAACCGTTGCGCGCGAACGCGCGCAGGGAGGAGGTCCGCGCCTACCTGCTGGCGACGGCGCGCACCGTGCTCGCGGCCCATTGGCGGCGCCTGTTCGGCCGCGAGATCACCACGATCGGCCTCGACGAAACGATGGAAATACCCGACGGCAGCCCCCGAATGACGAACGGCACGACAGTTCCAGCGACGGACCGGCGGGTCGCCGCGATCCTCGCCGAATTGCCCGAGCGCGCCCGGAGAGTCCTGCAGTTACGATTTCTGGAGTCCTACTCACTGCAGGACGCCGCCGACGAGCTGGGGGTCAGCCTCGCCAACGTCAAGGTGATCCAGCACCGGGCCCTGCGGCTCGCCGCCCAAGCCGCGGAACGGATCGAGGAGCAGGCATGAACGACGTCGACCGCTTCGCCGACAGCCTCCTCGGGCAGCGCACGCCGGAGCCGTTCCGGCCGGACGACGAGCAGGTGGCCCAGATGCGCGCGGCCATCGAGCTGCAGGCCGTCCGGCTCGGCGCGGCCGACGCCCACCCGCCCGCCGGCTTCCTCGCGCGGCTCGAGCGCGAGCTGGCGGCCGAGCTCACGACGCCTGCCACGCCCCTGGACCGGCGCGCAACCCGCCGCCGCGTGGTCCGGACCGCCGGGATCGCCGCCGCCTCCCTTGCCGCGGGCGTCGGGATCGACCGCCTGGTCCGCGGCCCGGCCGCGGCACCACCGGAGCAGGAACCGGGCGAGTGGCGAACGGTAGCGGCGAGCAAGGACGTGCCGGAGGGCGGCCTGCGGGAGTTCGAGCTGGACACCGTGACCGGCTTCGTCCAGCGAACCCCGGACGGCCTGCAAGCCGTGTCCTCGACCTGCACCCACCTGGGCTGCCGCCTGCGCCTGGCGAACCCCGAGCGTCGGCTGGTCTGCCCTTGCCACGGCGCGACCTTCGCGCTGACCGGGGAGATCGTGCGTTACGACCTCCCGGTGGAGATCCCGCCATTGCCCGTGTTCGAGGCCCGCGACCAGGACGGCGACATCCAGATCTACACCCCCTTCAAACGGGACTGACGTTCCCGAGGCCGAGGAAGAGATCACCGCCCCCATCGCACGACGTTGTCGTCGAATTCCAGGCGCCCGGCTGGGGATTCCGAGACACAGCGGATCAGGACCTGGACGGCGAATAAGAACTCGCCAAGAGGTTCCGTGGCAACATCGGCGGCTACGCCGAACGGCCCCACACCGGTTCCGCCGGAATGTGGCGTCTCTCGTCGCACCAGATACCGGATACGCGCCGACGTCAACGGGATGAGATCAACCCAGACCTGCACCGAATCATCGAGATCGGCAAAGCACACAACGGAAATTTGCCCGTTCGCACCACCGGTCACGGGAAGCGGGCACCGGATTTGCTGCGCCGATGAGGGGGTGAATTTTCCTTTCCGGCCTGGTTGTGGATACACTCAGTCAGAGAACATCGCACATTGTGCAACCCGTGACAGTCCACGTTCTTGCCGCACATCCACCCCGAGGAGCATCAATGGCCCAGAAAGTACTCGTCGAGATCCTCGACGACATCGACGGCAGCGCCGCCACCCAGACGGTTCAGTTCGGCCTCGACGGCGTGACCTACGAAATCGACCTTTCCGACGAGAACGCCACGACCCTGCGCGACGAACTCGCCCGGTTCGTCGGCGCCGGCCGTCGCGTCGGCGGCCGCAAGGTCCGCGTCGCCACCGGCCAGTCGACGACCACCACCGTGTCCGATCGCGAGCGCAATCAGCAGATCCGTGCCTGGGCGAACGCGAACGGCTACGCGGTCTCCGAGCGAGGACGCCTCTCCTCCGAAGTGGTCTCCGCCTTCGAGCAGGCTCAAGTCGCCGAAACAGAGACACCGGCGCCGCGGAAGCGTTCTTCGCGCAAGAAGGCCGCTGCCTGACGCTGAGACGGTGGCCGGCAGATCACTGGGGAGAGATCATCGCTGTCGTCCCGTCGGTGGCGAGGACACATCACCCTCGCCGCCGGCGGAGAACACTTCACCAGCGGACGCCGAGCGTCGTCAGGGGACGAGCAGGTCGACCGCGGTGGTCATGCGGCCGAGATACGCCTCCCGGGTCTCGACCTGGTGCTTCACCCCGACCGACGCGCTGATCAAGGTCTGCGCGACACCGGTTGCCGCCTCCCCGCCCACCGCGGCGACGACGAGTGCTTCGAAACGCTTGGGAGCCGTGCGGGTGATCGGCCCGAGCAGGTCCGGGTTCTGCTCGATGACCTCCGGGACGTCGCGGCTCATCGGTCCGACATAGCGGCCGGCCCAGCGGTCGAACGCGCCGATCAGCCGTGCCCGCAACGGTTCGCCGGTGTCGGTGAGAATCTCCTCGACCGCGGCGAGGTCCTGCTCGAGTGCCCGGGTGACCGCCGCGCGGAACAGGTCCTGTTTGGACGCGAACAGGAAGTACAGCCCGGGTCGCGAAATCCGGGCCGTCCGCGCGACTTCCTCCATAGAGGTCTTGCGGTACCCGTGCCGGGCGAACGTCAGCAGCGCCGACTCGAGCACCGCGTCACGGCGACCGGCTTCGGAGGCTTCGGGAACGGCCATACGACGACTCTACGGGCTCCGATCCTACTATACAAGTTCTGTTCAGTCTGTATAGTTCGCGGCATGACCGCACGTCAGCTCATCACCACGCCGTTCACCGCCGCCGGCACCGCGGACGACGTCCTGGCGGGCGTCGACCTCGCCGGCGTCCGCGTGATCGTCACCGGCGCGTCCTCCGGGATCGGCGCGGAAACCGCTCGCGCACTGGCCGCCGCCGGTGCCGAGGTGACCCTCGCGGTCCGCAACATCGCCGCGACGCCTCGCTCGCGGGTCGCCCGGCTCGACCTCGCCGACCAGACCTCGGTCCGCCGGTTCACGCAAGCGTGGGACGGCCCCTTGCACATCCTGGTGAACAACGCGGGCATCGTCACCGGCGGACCGGCCCACACCGCGGAGGGCTGGGAACTGCAGTTCGCGACGAACCACCTCGGCCATTTCGCCCTGGCCACCGGCTTGCACGCGGCGCTGGCCCGCGGCGCCGCCGACCGCGGCGAGTCGCGGATCGTCTCGGTCAGCTCGACAGCGCACATGCGGGCCGGCATCGACTTCGCCGACCTGCACTTCGAACGCCGCCCCTACGATCCCCAAATCGCCTACGCGCAATCGAAAACGGCGAACTCGCTGTTCGCGGTGGAAGCAACCCGCCGCTGGGCGGCCGACGGGATCTACGCGAACACCGCCAACCCCGGCGGAGTCGCGACCGGACTGCAACGGAACTTCACCCCGGCCCAGAAGCAATCCCTCGCCGCAGCCGAAGCGGCGGGAGTCTTCGCCTACAAGACGGTCGAACAAGGAGCAGCGACGAGCGTCGTCGCAGCCGTCGCACCACAGTTCGCCCACACCGGCGGCCACTACCTCGACGACGCACAGGAGGCGTACACCGTGCCGGACGACGCCGAACTCGCCGACCACCCGCACGGCGTCAAGGCATGGGCCCTCGACCCGGCCACCGCGGAACGCCTCTGGGAGGTGTCGGCCGAACTGACCCGCGGCTGACGCAGTCAGCCAGTGGTGCAGGTCAAGCACCGGGCGGCCGGAGGCCGTCCATGAGGAGGTTCAGCAGGCGGCTCGCCTTGGCTTCGTGCTCGGGGCGGGGGGCCACGGTGAAGATGCCGATGAGGGAAGCGGCGATGTCTTCGGCGGTGACGTCGGAGCGGAGGTCGCCCGCTGCCCGGCCGGCGTCGAGGATCGTGGTGATGGCCGCCAGCAGCTCGGCCCGGGTCTGCGCATGGGCGATCTCGCCCGACTCGATCATCGCGAGCAGCGTGTCGAGCATGCCGTTCTTGGTCGCGATCCAGTCCCCGAACAAGTCCGTCCAGCGCCGCATCGCCGCAGCCGGGGGCAGCCGGCCGAGCAGCTCGCGGGCGCCGGTCGTCAGCCGCACGACCTGGTCCCGGTAGACCGCGTCGACCAGCGACTCGCGGGTCGGGAAGTGCCGGTAGAGCGTGGCGATGCCGACCCCGGCCTCGCGGGCGATCGCCCGCATCGACGGCTCGGCCTCAGCCGAGACGAACATGCGGGTCGCCACCGCGAGCAACTGGTCGCGGTTACGGGTGGCGTCCGCCCGTGGCGCGCGCGTCTCCGCCTCAGTCAAAACGGATCACGCTCCGGTTGCGTTAGAGTCGGTCATGAAACGGAGCATAGTCCGTTTCAGCGGGTTCCTCGACCTCGAAGAAACAGGCGTACATGCAGGAACAAAACAGGGCGGTCCGGCTCGATGCGTTCGGCGGTCCCGAAGTCCTGGACGTCCGTGAGGTTCCCGCTCCGCGTGCAGGCCCGGGTCAGGTCCGGGTGCGGGTCACCGCGGCCGGCCTCAACCCGATGGACTGGATCATGACCGCCGACGCGGACACCGCCGCGCGGTTCGGCTTGAGCCTCCCGGCCGGGTTCGGGACCGACTACGCGGGCGTGGTCGACCAGGTCGGTGCCGGGGTGAGCGGCTTCGCCCCCGGCGACCGGGTGTTCGGCGGCGCCCTGTCCCGTGCGGTGCCTGTCGCGGCGAGCTTCCCGGTCGGGCAAATCCGCCGCGCGGCCGAACTTCAGGCCGGCCGGCACGTGCACGGCAAGGTCGTCATCGACCTCCAGGGTGGTTGACGGCTTTCACAGCTGCCTGACGCGCAGGACGCCGGTCAGCATCGGGAGGGTGAATTCGCCGCTGGTGGTCTCTGGTCTGCTCGCGAGGAAAGCGCGGATCCGGCCGAGCGTGGCAGCTCGTTCCTGTTCCGGCATGACCAGCATCCCCGCGCGGGTGGCGAGTGTCGCGACGAGGGAGCCGGCGGTGCGACGCTGCCCGTGCGGGAACTCGTCCTGTTCGGGCGAGCCGAACCGAGCGACCAGGCCGGTCTTGGGGAGGTGCGAGCCCGCAGTCGCGGCGCGCCAGCTGCCGAACGTGTCACGCGGGCCGATGGCCGCGCCTCCGCCGACCTGCTCGAGGGCGGCAACCCAGCCGACCCGGTTGTCCATGACGTTCCACAGGCCGGCCAGGATGCCGCCGGGTGCGAGGACCCTGGCGATCTCGGGTCCTGCGACAACCATGTCGAACCAGTGCAGAGCGTTGCCGGCCAGTACGGCATCGACGGACGCGTCAGGCAGCGGTATCGCCTCGGCACTGCCGGGCAGGGCACGGACATCCGGCAGCGCGCGGCGCAGCTCGGTCAGCATCGCCGGGTCGGGCTCGGCCGCGACGACGTCGACGCCCAGCGCGACCAGCGTGCCGGTCAGCTTGCCGGTTCCAGCGCCGAGGTCGAGCACTCGCGGGCCGGGCGCGGGTTCCAGCGCCCAGCGCACCGCGGCCGGCGCGTAGTCCGGGCGGTGCTCGGCATAGGCGACCGCGGCCGCGCCGAACGACGAGGCATGAAGGCGCCGTGCGTCCCGTTCCATGCGGGCACTTTATCGGCCGCGGGGTTCGCTTGCCGCGGAAACCACAGGGGGTCTCATGAGGGGCACCCTCATGGACTTTACGTCCATGAGGGTGCCCCTCATGACAAATCACGCCGGCTTCCGGCCCAGGCGCAGAGCCGGTTTCGTGGCCGTGTGCAGCAGGAACTCCAGCGGGCCGCGCCGGAAGAACCGGGACCAGGCCAGCGCGAAGACGATCGCGGCCACGATGAACCCGACAAGAACCGCAGGCGGCTCGCCTTGCGCCCCGCTGAGCCCGAGCACCGCGATCGCGATGACGTGGCCGGTGTAGGCGGTCAAGGACATCGAGCCGACCGCGGTCACCGGGCTCCCAAGCCGGGGCAGCTTGTCGGTCAGGACCAGTGCGCAGACCAGCACCGTGATCGCCACGCCCACGGAGCCGACGATCTCGAACGGCGTACCGCTGTGCGGTGACGACACGAGCAGCCACGCGGGCGTGCCGGTGTTCACCGCGCCCGAGGCCACCCAGCGGTCCCCGTCCTGGTATCCGAGTTCGAGTACCCCGCCGGGGCCGGACAGCTTGCCGCTTCCCGGCACCGCGTCGTTCCCGACCAGGTCCGTCACCCCGAAGAGGCGGATCGCCGTCCAGGATCCACCGTAACCGGCGAGGGCGAGCACCGGGCCGAGGACCGCCAGCCGGACCCTGGTCACGGCGGCGGTGAGGTCGAGCCGGCCGAGAGCCATGCCCGCGAACACGAACGGCAGCCACGTGGCGACCGGGTAGCTGCCGGTGAACAGCAGCCGCACGATGCCCTCCCCGCCGGTCGCCTCGACGGGGTCGTGGGAGGTGATCGCCTGTCCCCAGCCGCTGCCGGTCCAGGGTCGCGAACAACGCCGACGAGCGGCCCTGCACGAAGTCCATCAGCACTCCGGTGACCCCGCCGACTGCGGGATCCGGGCCGACGTGCGCGCCGAACATGCCGAAGACGGCGAGGCCGCGTGCCAGGTCGATGCCCGCGAGGCGCGCGACACCCGGCCTTGTTGTCGTACTTTCGGTACCGATCACGATTCTCAGCGTTGCGAACCGCGGCGGGACAGTGCATCCGCCGGTGAGCGGGAAACCGCCCGCCGCCCGGCTGGAACTCGCTATCCGCGCGGCCGTGCGAAGACGCCGGCGGCGAACGCCAGCAGGTACGGCAGTGACGCCCGGGCCGTGCGCCAGGTGTGGCCGAAGCCTTCCTCGGTGCGGACGGCCGCCTGCTGGCCGCGGACACGCAACGCGTCCGCGATGCTCCGCGCCGTGGTGACGTCGCCGGGCGCCTCCGACCCGGCCGTGAGGATGGCGGCGACCGGTTGCGGGAACGACATCCTGGACAGGTAGTCCCGTGGCGTGTTCGCGGCGAGCAGGGCCGGATCCTCGCTGAGCCGCCTGCGGTTGTCCGGGACGTCGTAGGGCATCGCCAGCAGCAGCGCGCCGAACGCGTCGAGCCGGTGCAGGCCGATGTTCAGCGCGGCGAACGCGCCGCCGGACATGCCGCCGAGCGCGCGGTGCCCCCGGTCGGCGACGGTGCGGTAGCGCCGATCGATGGCCGGCACCACGCTGCCGGCCAGGTAACTCTCCAGCTTCGGGCCACCGGGGACGTCGAGGCCTTCCCAGTCACGACCGGGGTGTCCGGCGGTCAGGTCGACGCTGACCACGATCATCGGCGGGAGCGCCCGGAGCCGGGAGAACCGCTGCAGCGTGCCGGGTGCGTCGCCGGCGGTGAGCCAGTCCTCGGGTCCGCCGGGGTTGCCGTGCACCAGGTAGACGACCGGATAGCGCCGGTTCGCGTTCGCCGCGTCGGTGTAGCCGGGCGGGAGCAGGACGAAGTTGCGCCCGCCCGGCACGCCGTTGCCGGGATCGGCGATGACCATCCGCTCCACGGCCGGGCCGCCCGCGCCACCGAGCCGGATCTGCCGGGTTCCGGGCGTCGAACCCTCGTCTTCGAACAGCTTCCCGAGGTCGCGCAGCGGCCCGCCGCCGCGCTGGAGCAGCAGCACGAGATCCGTGCCCGACCGGACGTACCCGACGCCGGCGTTGGCCCCGGCGGTCGTGGCCAGCAGCACGAACACGACCGCCAGCGCGATCCCGCACCGGCGCGCGCCCTTGCGCCGTCGCACCAGGATCGTGCCCACCACGCACGCGACGGCCAGGGCGGCGAACGTGAGCCAGAGCCACGGCGACTCCAGCGGGCCCGCCGCCCTGGCCTGGCCGGCCACCTCGGCCGGAACCGGATAGCTCATCGTGGCGCCCGGCTCACCACTGCTCGCCGTCGTCCCAGCCGCCCTGGTCCCCCCAGCCTTCGTGGCCCGCGTCGCCGTGGTGCTCGCCCGCCGAGGCTTCGTGGCCGCCGAACGCCCCGTTCAGGCCCTGGAACAGCAACGCGCCACCGGCGACACCCGCGGCCGCGGCGGCGGCCGTCTTCAGGAAACCGCCACCGGAACGGCCCTGCGGCGCGGCCGCCGGCGCGGCCTGGTCCCGGTTCTGGCCGAACACACGGGACATGAACCCGCCACCCCCGGCCTGCGCGGGCGGCGGTGCAGAAGCCGAGGCCGGTGCAGCCCCGAAGGCCGGCGCGGGCGCGGCGGCTTGCAACTCGGCGATCCGCGCCTGGGCCGTGCGCAGCGCGTCCTCCTGCACCAGCACCGCCTGCACGAGCAGGTAAAGCGCGTCCGGCTGGGCCCCGACGTGGTGGGCGATCAGCTCGGCGGCCTGCGGGTCCTTCTGCACCGGCTGGGCCTGCCGCAGCCGGTTCGCCAGCCCGAGGATCAGCTCGCGGTCCTGGTTCTCCATGGGAACTCCCTTCGTCGGGCTCCATCCTCGATGCGCGCCGCCACCTGCGGACACCGGTGAACCGGCCCGAACCCACCGCCGACCGGCTGCCGATCTCCAGCCGATCGGCCGGCGCCGGCCGCCGGGTCCCGGCTGGCACACCGGTGCCCGTTCCGGCGAGACTGCTCCCATGGTTCGAGTGATCGTCGTCGACGACGAGGAACTGGTGCGCTCCGGATTCCGCCTCATCCTCCAGGCGGCGGGCGACATCGAGGTCGTGGCGACCGTCACCGGCGCGCACGCGGTCAAGGAAGTCAGCCTGCTGCGCCCCGACGTCGTGCTGCTCGACATCCGGATGCCCGACGTCGACGGCCTGACCGTCCTGCGGCAGTTGCGCGGCCTGCAGAACCCGCCGGTCGTGGCGATGCTCACCACCTTCGACTCCGACGAATACATCGCCACCGCCCTACGCTCCGGCGCCGCCGGATTCATCCTCAAAGACACCGCACCCGAACAACTCGCCCAGCTCGTCCGCACCCTCGCCGCCGGCGGCGTCGTCCTCTCCCCCAAAGTCACCCGCACCGTCGTCGACGGCTACCTCGACTCCGGCGCCGGCTCCGCCGCGGCCACCCAGGTCGACCAGCTGTCCGACCGCGAACGCGCCGTGCTCGTCCTCATCGCCGACGGACTGTCCAATGCCGACATCGCCGGCCGGATCCACGTCAGCGTCGGCACGGTCAAGGACCACGTGTCCGCGCTCCTCACCAAACTCGGCGTCGGCAGCCGCGTGCAGGCCGCGCTCGTCGCCCAACGCGCCGGCCTGCTCGAGAACCGGCCGACGTGAACCGGACGCAGGCCCTGCTCGCCGACGCCGGGCTGCTCGCCCTCGCCGCCCTCGACGCCGGATTCAACCAACCCGGCCGGGCCTGGGAAATCGGCACAGCGGTCCTCGCCGTCGCCGCGCTACTCCTCCGGCGGCGATGGCCGGTCGCGGCCTTCGCGCTGACCCTGCCCGCGCTCGCGCTCGTGGGCTCGGTGATCGCGACCCTCATCGCGCTCTACGCCGTGGCCCTCCGGTATTCGAACCGGTATCTGCTCACCGGCTGCGGGATCCTCGCCGCAGCCGGGTATCTCTTCCCCGGCCTGGAATACCAGTACCCACGCGCCGACCTGGTGCTCACCGGCATCTACGCGACCATGACCGCGGCCGCCCCCATCTTCTTCGGCCGGCTCGTCCACGCCCAGCGGGAACTCGCGCTGCGGCTGGAAGACATCCGGGCCGCCCGCGAGCACGAACGGCTCCTCGACGCCCAGGCGACCCTCGCCAAGGAACGCAACCAGCTCGCCCGCGAAATGCACGACGTCGTCTCCCACCAGGTCAGCCTGATCGCCGTCCAAGCCGGCGCACTCAGCGTCTCCACCACCGACCCCGGTGTGAAATCCGTCGCCGACAACGTCCGCACACTCTCCGTCGACACCCTCGACGAACTCCGCCACATGGTCAACCTGCTCCGCGCCTCCGGCAGCACCGCCACCGAACTCACCCCGCAGCCGACACTGTCCGACCTGGACCGCCTGATCACCGGCAGCGGCATCGAAACCCGCCTGACCGGCACCGCACCCGACGGCATCGACACCGCCGTCCAGCGCACCATCTACCGCACCATCCAGGAAGCCCTCACCAACGTCCGCAAACACGCCCCCGGCAGCACCGCCACGATCGAACTCGCTCACGACGACACCGACTTCACGGTCGCGGTGACCAACACCCCGCCGACCCGCCCGACGCTCGCCCTGCCCAGCGCCCGCCACGGACTCGTCGGCATCCAGGAACGCGCCGCACTGCTCGGCGGAACCGTCAAAGCCGCAGCGACCGGCGACGGCGGGTTCCGGCTCGAACTCCGCCTGCCCCGCACGAACCCCAGCCGGTAGCCGTCCGGACCGGTTCCGAGGTCGCGCTGATTCCGAGTCGGCGTTGCAGCACCCCGACTTGACAAGGCTCCACGCTCACCGCACTCTGTTAGAGCCTCTAACTACAAGAACAGGCCCTAACAACTCGGTCATCGAACAGCCTTGAAAGGAAACACCCGCCATGACACGTCAAACCGACGTTCCCGCCACCGCCGACAAGCCCACCTCGCTGGCAGACCGGATCGGACGCGGACTGCTTGCCCTCTGCGGGATAGCCACGCTCGGCGCGTTCGCGAACGGGATCTCCATCATGGCGACCGTGGCACCCGAACGCCTGATGTCGGAAGCCTGGCGCACGTTCGCCTACCTCGTGTTCGCCGGCCTGTTCGTCATGCTCGCCGTGGCGCCGCGCACACAGCGAGGCGCGTGGGAACTCGTGTTCGCCCACAAGATCGCGATCACGGCGTTCGCCATCGCGGCAGGCGACACACCCGACGCGAACGCAACCTGGCCGATCGACCTGACCCTCGTACTGGCCACCGCGGTGGCCTACGTGCTGTGCCGCGGCTGGTACGGGTGGCGATCCGCCACCCTTGCACCGGTCCAGCGTCGCGCTCGCCGGCCCGCCATCGTCTAGAGCACGAAGCGCCCTATTCACGCGCTGACCACGCTGGGTGGGTCCTGCCGCGTTCGCCGCCTGTCCGACCCGGCCGTCAAGCGGTTGTCTCGGTGTCCGGGCTGCCGGTGAACGCCCGGACGAACGAGGACACGCACTCCGCGGCACCGAGGCCCGCCCCAGCTCAGTCGCCGGGCTCGGCATCGACGTCCGGCTTGGGTTTGTCCGGCACGGCGACGAGGCTGATGACGCGGCGGATCCGGCCGTCCCTGGCGTTGCCGACCCGCGAGACGACCGCCCGCTCGATCTCCTCGATCATCACGGCGAACTCTTCTTCGGTCAGCCACACCGCCGCCTGCCGGTACACCACGCCGTCCGCGTGCGGGTCGGCGTGCTCGTGGGCGAGGTAGCGGTCGAAATCGCCCATCAACGAGGCCGCGAACGTCGTGTACGCCCGGAGGTGGTCCTCCCGGGTCATCGCCGTGCGCGCCGCGGGGTCGACCACCGCCTCCTCCTTGCGCACGCGGTAGCTGCGCTCCGTCGTGCCGCGTACCCGGCGCTCTTCCGCCACCTCCAGCACACCCGCCTCGGCCAGCACCGCGATCTGCCGGTACATCGTCGCCGGCGCGATGTCGGGGATGCGCTCCCGGAGCTGGGCGGTGGTCAGCGGATCGGCGTCGAACAGCGCTTGCAGGATGCGCATCCGGACGGGGTGCAGGAGAAGGTCCGCGGTAGCCATGGACGAATGTTCTCACATGCGATACTGTTCCCACCGTTGAGAACATTCCCATGATCGATAATGATGGAGGGCGGACATGCGGGACGTCGACCTGACGGTCACCGCGGACGACGGACTGCGCCTGGCCGGCACCCTGACCTTGCCCGCGGGCCCCGGCCCGCACCCGGCCGTCCTGCTGCTGCACGCATCCGGGCGCTTGGACCGCGACGCCAACACCGCCCGGCTCCGCATGGAGTACGGATCACCGATGGCCGCCGCGCTCGCGAAGGACGGGATCGCCACGTTCCGCTACGACCGGCGCGGTGTCGGTGCCACGCCGGGCGACTGGCGCGCGACCGGGTTCACCGACAACCGCCGCGACGCGGGCGCCGCCCTGCGCGCGCTGGCCGCACGCCCCGACATCCGCGCGGACGCCGTCGGCCTGATCGGGCACAGCGAAGGCGCCGTCCACGCCATGTCCCTCGGCGCGCGCCCGGAGGTCGCGGCGGTGGTGCTGCTGGCCGGATTCGCCCGCCTGGGTGAAAAAGCACTGCGCTGGCAGGCCGGGATGATTGCCCGCGATCTCCCCTCGGTCGTGCGGCCGTTCCTGCGGGCGTTCGCCGTGCGGCAGCTGGCCCGGATCAAGGCGACCGGCACGGACGTCACCCGCGTCGCGGGGATGCCGGTGAACGCCCGGTGGCTGCGCGAGCTGCTCGCCCACGATCCGCGCCCGGACCTGGCGAACATCCGGGTCCCCGTCCTGGCGATCACCGGCGGCAAGGACATCCAGGTCGACCCCGCGGACCTGGACGAGATCCGCCGGCTGGTGCCCGGCGACGTCGAAGCCCACCGGATCGCCGACCTGACCCACCTGCTGCGCCGCGACCCCGGCCGTCCGTCACTGCGGTCCTATCGCCGCCAGCTGCGCCGCCCGGTCGACGCCGAACTGCTCGCCCAGGTGTCCGGCTGGCTCGCCCACCGGCTCCGGGAAACCGAGCCCGCCGACCGGCACTGACGAAACAGCTCCGAATTGTTCCCAGGCTCAATTCTGCCCATTTTCGAAAGAAAGGCCCAACAATGTCCCTCGCATCCCCGGTTCGCCAGAAAAGTGGTCTCGCTCTTTTCTGGGCCGTCACCTTCACGACGAGCTGGGCTTTCTGGCTCGTCGCGATTCTGCTCGGCGGACCGC
The DNA here is from genome assembly GCF_000384295.1 of Amycolatopsis balhimycina FH 1894. Lineage (NCBI taxonomy): Bacteria > Bacillati > Actinomycetota > Actinomycetes > Pseudonocardiales > Pseudonocardiaceae > Amycolatopsis > Amycolatopsis balhimycina. The sequence goes on from NZ_KB913037.1 coordinate 3,131,054, forward strand.
CGACGAGTTCTCCCACCGTCATTCCCTATCTGCTCGGCGGCTTCGGCCCGGTGATCGGCGCGATCGTGCTCCGGGTACACCGTGCCCGCCGCCGGGAACCCGCCCCCGCGCACGCGGTGAGTTCCCGGCCGAGCGCGCGGTGGTTCTGGACAGTGCCCCTGCTGGTCCTGGCATCGGCGACCGTGGTGGCGGCCGCGCTGCTCGCGGAGGTCCTCGGCGGTCCCGCGCTGAACCTGACGACCGGGCGGAACCTGATCGCGACCGTCGGCGGACCTGTTCCGTTCCTGGTCAGCATGCTGATCGGCGGCCCGCTGGCCGAGGAGCCCGGCTGGCGCGGGACGGCGTACCCGCGCCTGCGCTCGTCGATGACCCGCCTGCGGGCCGGCCTGCTGCTGGGTGTCGTGTGGGCCGGGTGGCACCTGCCGCTGTTCTTCATCCCCGGGACCCTCCAGGCCGGGTTCGGCCTGCTCAGCTGGAGCGGGCTGCTCTTCATACTCAACGTCATCCCGATGGCGCTGCTGACCGGCTACGCCTACGACCGCGGCGGCGTCCCGGCGTCCATCGCGGTCCATTTCGGCGTCAACACGACAATCGCATTGCTGACCATCAATTCACCGGTGACGCAGGCGCTCGTTTTGGTCGTGCAGGCCGTTGTCGGATTCGGGCTCCTCGGCCGCCGTTCACTGGTTCGCCCACCGGTAACCGATTGATTCTCCTGGACCTGCCGGGCACGAGCGGGTCGACACCGAGGAACCGCTCGATCCGCATCGCCGGGGGCCGGCCGCCGTGGTTCGGGCAGCCGGCCGCTCCGCACCCGCGTGGCCGGCGCCCAGGGACCGCGTCGGCGCCCGGCGCCCGGCCTGACGGGTGCGCAGCGCGGCGGAGCCTGGCCGGCTCGGGCCTCCTGGCCACTGCCGTCGACCACTCCTCGAAAATGGTCAACGGCCGGCCACGACCGATCACGCGCACCGGAACGACCGGATTTGATCAAGCACTTCGAAGGCCGCCACAATCGGCAATGTCTCTGCTCACGAGCACCTGAACCGGCAGCTCGCAGCAGGAATCAGCCGCAGGACAGCTGTCCGGACATTCCGGGGCGCCTCAAGCTGCCCGGTCAGCCCCGTGACGAGTCGTTCGATCGCGACCCGGCTGCCGGCGATCCGTTGGGAGAACACGACTTTCCCGGCCTGGCGGTCCACCGCGCGGGCGTGGTGAGCAGTCCTGCCGACGTCGATGCCGACCCGGACGGCGTGGCCGGCACCGCCACCAACGGGGACCACGCGCCGCGGCCGGGCTTCCCATGATCGGCAACTCGTGAAGATCACCGGCGACAGCAGATTGTTCGAATTCCCGGCCAGCCCGAGTGAATGATATTCGACGACGTTTCGGCAGCAATAAGTCCGCCAAATACAGAATTCATATCCACCCATGCCGACCTCGGCGGCGCCGACACCCGAATAGAGCAACCTAGGCCGACTATGGCCTGCCACTATTGTGATCATGCGGGGACCAGCCCTAACATACTCGAGGTCGGGGTTCGTACCGCACCGGCGCGGTGCACCAAAGGGGTTTGGCGTCATCCGCTGGGGGATGTGCATGTCTACGGTTGATCACACGTGGTCTGATCCGCGTTCGCGGGCGACGGAATATCGCGCCCGATCCGGCAGCGCACTGGACACGATCGGTAACACGCCATTGGTTCCTATGACTCGGCTCACCGCCGACACAGGAGTCACTATTCTCCTCAAACTCGAGTACTTCAATCCGACCGGCAGCTACAAGGACCGCATGGCGCTGGCCATGGTCGAGCAGGCCGAGCGACGCGGTGAGATCACGCCCGGTAGCACCACGATCGTGGAGTACACCGGGGGCAGCACCGGTTCCTCGTTGAGCTTTGTGTGTGCTGTCAAGGGATACCGGCTGCTGATCGTCACGTCGGACGCGTTCAGCGAGGAGAAGATCCGCACCATGACCTCGATGGGCGCGGAGGTGGTCATCGAGCCGAGCGTCGGCGGGAAGATCACGCCGGACCTGATGCCGCGCATCATCGACCGGACGCGGAAACTCGCCGAGCAACCGGGCACTTACTGGACGGATCAGTTCAACAATCCGGACAACGCCCTCGGCCAGCAGACGATGGGGCAGGAGATCCTCGCGCAGACCGAAGGCCGCGTCGCCGCGTTCGTCGCCAGCGTCGGCACCGCCGGCTGCGCGATGGGTGTCGCGACCGTGCTCAAGGCGCATGACCGCGCCATCGAGGTCCACGTCGTGGAACCGGATACGTCCGCCGTGATCAGCGGCGGACCGGCGGGTACCCACGGCATCGAAGGCATCGCCCTCGGATTCGTCCCGCCGCTGCTGGACCGCGAGCTCGTCGACGACGTCATCGTGGTCGACGAGGCGGACGCCCGGGCGATGGCGAACCGGCTGGCCACCGAGGAGGGCATCTTCGCCGGCACCTCGACCGGCGCCAACGTGGTGGCGGCGCTGCGGTTGGCCGCGGCACGCCCGGACCTGGGCACGATCGTGGTGCCCGCCGTCGACTCCGGGCTGAAGTACATCTCCACCGATCTCTACCCCAAGCCGTCCCTGACCATCGGGAATTGAGGTGAAGCCGGGGCACATCGCGCTCGGGCTCGCCATCGCGATCGTCTGGGGTTTCAATTTCGTCGTCGCGGACGCCGCCGTGGGACACCTGCCACCGTTTTTGCTGGTGGTGTTGCGCTACGCGGTCGTCGCCCTGCTGTTTCTCCCCTTCACCCGCCGCGGCGGCCTGCCGTGGCGCTACATCATCCCGGTCGGACTGCTCTACGGCGTCGTCCAGTTTTCCGGGCTCTTCCTGGGATTGCGGCTCGGCGTCAGCGCGGGTGTCGCGGCGACGCTGATCCAGAGCCAGGCCGCGATCACCATCGTGCTGGCACGACTGGTGCTCAAGGAGAAATTCACGGCAGTCCAATGGGCGGGGCTCACGGTCGGCGCGGCCGGCCTGGTGCTGATCGCCGCGTCCGGGGGCGCCAGCGCGCCACTGCTCGGCGTGCTGTGCGTGCTGATCGGGGCCGGGGGCTGGGCCGCCTCGAACATCGTGCTCAAGCGGGCCAAGAACGTCTCGGCCTGGACCATGACGGTCTGGCAGTCGGTCGCGGTCATCCCGCCGATGTTGCTGCTGTCCGGCGTCTTCGAGACCGGCCAGGTGCCGGCCGTCACCGGCATGGCGCCGCTGACGATCCTGGCCGTGCTCTACATCGCCTTGGTGGCCACGGGTTTCGGCAACTACGCGTGGTACCGGCTGATGCAGCAGGTCGGCCCGGCCAAGGGAGCGCCGTTCTCGCTGCTGATCCCGGTGGTCGGCATCGTGTCCGGCTGGCTCGTGCTCGGCGAGCGGCTGACCGGGCCGCAGATTCTCGGCGTGGTATTCACGCTGGCCGGGCTCGCCGTCATCATCTTCGCGCCGCAACTCATCGGTGTGCTCCGACGACTGATCCGCCGGCCTGCGGTGTCCGCGGAATCCACGGAATCCACATCCGCGTAAAACGCAGCGAACCGCGCATCCGGAGGAGAACAGCTCCATGAATGCTGCCGAAGTTCTGTCACGCCTTGGTCGTCACGTACTGGTCGATGGCTACGATTTCGTCCTCGACCTGGACGCCAGTAATGGAAGTTATCTGGTGGACAGCCTCACGAAAACTCGCTATCTGGACTTCTTTTCGTTCTTTTCGTCCGCACCGCTGGGCATGAATCATCCCGCCCTGCGCGAGGATCGCGAATTCCTCCACGAGCTGGCCAGGGCCGCCGTTCACAAGCCCGCCAACCCGGACGTCTACACGGTCGAGTACGCCACGTTCGTGGAACGGTTCGCCGCCGTGCTGGGCGACCCGGCACTTCCCCGGCTGTTCTTCATCGACGGTGGCACCCTCGCCGTGGAGAACGCGCTCAAGGCCGCTTTCGACTGGAAAGCGCGCCGGGCCGGCCTGGCCGAGGGCGACGGATCACCGCCGCTGGTCGCCATGCACCTCACCGGCGCGTTCCACGGCCGCAGCGGCTACGCGTTGTCGATGACCAACACCGATCCGCGCAAGACCGACCTGTTCCCGAAGTTCGACTGGCCACGGATCACCGCGCCCGTCATCACGTTCCCGGACGACGTCGATGATCCGACGGCGTTGCGGGCCAGGGAAGCCGCCGCGCTGGCCCAGGCCGAGGCCGCGTTCGCCGACCCACGGTGGACCGTGGCGTGCTTCGTCGCGGAGGTGATCCAGGGCGAGGGTGGCGACCGGCACCTGAGCGCCGAGTTCCTGCTGGCCATGCAACGGCTGTGCCACCAGGCGGACGCGTTGTTCGTGGTGGACGAGGTGCAGACCGGTGGCGGGACGACCGGTACCGCCTGGGCCTACGAGCAACTGGGTCTCGAACCGGACCTGGTCGCGTTCGGCAAGAAGACCCAGGTGTGCGGCGTGATGGCCGGACGCCGGATCGACTGGGTGCCCGACAACGTGTTCCGGGTGTCGTCCCGGATCTCGTCGACGTGGGGCGGCAATCTCGTCGACATGGTCCGCGCCACCCGGATCTTCGACGTGATGGAGCGCGACCAGCTCATCCCGGCCGCGGCCAAGCTCGGTGATCGCCTGCTGCTCGGCCTGCGCGAGATCGGCGTCGCGTACACCGACGTGATCAGCAATGTCCGCGGCCGTGGCCTGCTGTGCGCCTTCGACCTGCCCGACCCGGCCGGGCGGGACGCCGTGATCGACACGCTACGGACCAGGTGCGGCGTCCTGGTGCTGCCATCGGGCGAGCGCAGTGTCCGGTTCCGCCCGCCGTTGACCGTGTCCGAGGAGGACATCGACCGCGGGCTGACCGCGGTCGCCGACGTGCTGGAGAGATACCCGTGACACACCAGACGACACACCCGACGACAGACCAGACGACACAGCTCAACCGCATCGGCTTCGACGACATCGACACCCCCGTCCTCTCCGCGACACTGGACGAAGTGGGCTACGTGTACGTCGACGGCATACCGGAGAGCTTCGACCACGCCGAATTCCTGCGGACCCGCCTCGGTCCGCTGCTGCCGCAGTACGACGGGCAGACGGTCTGGTCGATCCGGCCGGACCAGCGGTTCGAGGGCACCTACCACTCGCTGAACAGCCGGCGGCTGACCCCGCACACCGAATGCTACGAGTGGCAGGACGCGCCACCGAAGTACCTCGCGCTGTGGTGCCTCGTGCCCAACAGCGACGCGGGCGGTCAGACCACGCTCGCGGACGGTGGCGCGTTCGTCGCTTCGCTCGACGCGGACGAACGCGAGCGGCTCAGCCAGGTCGAATACCACTTCGTGTCCTCCGCCGGGCTGCAGGAAATGCAGCTGGGCCGCACCGCCCGTCATCCGGTCCTGGAACAGCGACCCGGCCGCAGTCCGATTCTCCGGTTCAGCTGCCAGTGCATCGCCGACGCCGACGAGTTCTGCCAGGACATCGGTGATCGCCTGCAGCGGTTCTTCGACCGGACGAAGGTGTCGGTCGAGTTCACCGCGCAGTCGCTGCTGATTTGGGACAACCACCGATTCCTGCACTCCCGGAACGCCTTCACCGATCCACGGCGGCACCTACGCCGCGTCTGGATCGCCGAACAGGAGAGGACCGAACAGTGACCACGGCACAGCACGCGGCGACCAGCCGGCTGAACTACCAGGACCTGAGCGTCCCGGCACTGCGCGATCTGCTGGACACCAACGGATACGCCTACGTCGACGGAATCCCCGGCGATTTCGACCACGTCGCCTTCCTGACCCGGATCGGCCCGCTGATGCCGCAGTACGACGGCGAGCTGATCTGGTCGATCCGCGCCGAGGAGCGCTTCGCCGAGCTCTACCATTCACTGAACACCAAGCCGCTGTTCCCGCACAGCGAGTGCTACGAGTTCACCGGCCGGCCACCGAAGTATCTGGCGTTGTGGTGCCTGGTCCCCAGCGACGACGGCGGCGGGCACACCACCCTCGCGGACATGTACCGGTTCGTCGACGGCCTGTCCGAGGCCGAGCGCACGCACATCTCGACGCGGACCTACCGGTTCTTCTCCAGCGCCGGCGTGCAGGACATGCAGCTGGGCCGGGTCGCCGAGCATCCGTTCATCGAATACCGGGACGGCCGGCCGCCGATCGTCCGGTTCAGCCTGAACAACGTGGACAAGTCGGACGACGAGGTGCTGCCGGGTGTGCTGAACCGGGCGGTGGAGTACTTCGACCAGGAGCACATCGCGGTGAACTACGCCACGAACTCGCTGCTGATCTGGGACAACCACCGCATGACGCACTCCCGGACCGGCTACACCAACCACGGCCGGCACCTGCGCCGGGTATGGCTCGACGAGACATGACGCTCGAGGCCGGGGCGCGGGCGCCGGTCGCCGATCTCGCTGCCGGCCGGTGGAACGCTGCCGTGGATTCGTTGGACGGCAGCGTGTTCCTGCGAGACGAGTGGCTGCGGGCGATCGCCGGTGGCGGGTTGGTGGACGCGGACGCGGCGCATGTGGTGCTCGACGCCGATGGCGAAATCACCGCGTTGGCGGCCTGCCTGCTGACCCGCCGCTGCCCGAAGCTGGAGATGTTCCGCGAATACTACCTGAGTTCCCCGTTCGCGGGCCAGACCGTGGGTGTGGTGCACAGCATGTACGCGCAGCGCAGCCAGCTGCTGGCCCGCAGCGAGGCCGACCGTGCCCGGCTGCTGACCGAACTGGAGGACCGGTGCCGCGACGCGGCCGGGTTGTTCCTGCCCATGGTGGCCGCCGGCGATCCGTTGCTGGATCTGGTGCGGGATCGCGGGTATGCGGTCGGCCTGCTGTCGTGTACGAATGTCCTGCCGATCCACTGGGCCAGTTTGGACGAATACCTGGCCAGCCGTCCCAGCCGGAAGCGCAACAACATCCGGCACGTCCTGCGGACGGTGGAACGGGAGGGTGTCACCGTCGAAGTCCGGCGGGACGCCGAGGCCGTGGATACGCTCGCCCGCATGGTGGAACGCACCGCGCGCCGGCACGGGAGCCCGCTGTTCTTCGACGGCCGGTTCCTGCGGTCGGTGGTCACCGCACTGGGTGCGAAGGCATCGGTCTTCGTGGTGACGGCCGGAGAGCGCGTGCTGCTCAGCTGCCTGGCACTGCACCACGGTGGCGAGCTCGTGCCGTGGTGCATCGGACTGGACTACGACGCACTGCCGCAGTACGACCAGTACAACGCGCTGTACATCGCGATCATCCGCTACGCCATCGAGCACGGTGTACGTGAGGTGAACTTCGGGCGCAGCACGTATCTGATCAAGCGCAAGTTCGGCTGTGTGCAGCGGCCGGTGTACGCCGCGATGACGGGCCCGCCGCACCACGCGGCCGATCGCCGGGAGTGGATCGACGCGATCGATCGCCGGGCCCGCCGGGAACTGGCCGAGGTGAGCCTGGCGGTGACGGACGGGGACGAGTACGCACGCAAGGTTGGGGAGCGGTGATGACAGAGGCCACCGACGCGTTGCTGGCCGCCGGCGTCGCGCTGCAGCGCGACCATCGTGCCCGGCTGGCGAAGCTGCCGCCCGCCGACCGGCGGGCGGAGCTGACGGAACGGATGCTGGTGCTGGCCCGGACGTTGCGGGCGTCGCACCGTGGCTACGCCGAACACTACCGGGACGTCGAAGAGCTGACCCCCGGCACCGTGCCCGCCATCGACAAGACGGCGTTGTTCGCGACGCCGGCCGCGTTCTGTGGCGCCTGCGGGATCGAACCCGATGCGGCACAACGATTCCTGGCCGGATCGTTCGAGCTGGGCAGCCGGTTCGACGACCAGCGGGTGCTGTTCGGCTCGTCCGGCTCGACCGGCGACCGGCTGCCCGTGCCGTACCACCTGCTCGACCTCGGCCGCAGCCTGGCCGCGTTCGTCGACCGGGCGGTCCACGCGGAGCGCCCGGCCGCCGCCCGCATGCTCTACATCGGACTGATGGACCGGCACAACGGCGGCAACGCCTGGATGTACCACCTGCGGTCGATGCTCGACGTCCGGCTCGCCAGCCTCTTCGATCCGGTGCCCGACCTGCTGGCCCTCGTCCGCGACTTCACCCCCGACGTCATCCTCACCCGGCCCCACCTCCTGCTGGCGCTGGGCACGCTCGCCGAGCGGCAGGGCCACCGCCTGCCGCCGGCCCACCTGCTCAGCGTCGGCGACCCGTTGACCGCGTCCGCCGCCGAGGAGATCGCCCAGCACTGGGGAACCGAGCCGCACAACAGCTACTCCACGGTGGAAACCGGGCCACTGGCCTACCAGGCCGACGCCGGCCGGCCGAGCCTGACCGTCTACGACGACCTGCACCTGCTCGAGCTGATCGACGCCGGCGGCCGGCCGATCACGGAGCCCGGTGTCACCGGCCGGATCGCGGTGACCACGCTGTACCGGTGCCAGTTCCCGCTGGTCCGTTACCTGGTGGGCGACAGCGCGGTGTGGCTGGACACGGACCTGACCCACATCGGATTCCCGACGCGCGCCACCCCGACGACGTGGTCCATCGGCGGGCAGTCCATCGAACTGCACGAGGCCGACCTGATCTCCGCGATCCCCGCGCCGGCCCGCGATGTCCAAATGGTGCGATCGGCGAACGACACGCTCTTGTTCCGGTACGCCCTCACCCGGCACCAACCAGCCGGCGACCTGGAACAACGGCTGCGCGAGGCCATGACGACCCTCCTGCGCACCCATGGCCTGACCGCCCCCGTCACGATCTCGACCGAACGCGTCGACGTCCTGGCCCCCGACCACGCGACCGGCAAGATCCGCCGATTCGTCCGCTGAACGCCGTCAGCCGGCCGCTGCCCGCGGGGCCGGATCGTGCCGGCGACGTGCCTCGGCGATGTCGCCGACGTGCTGCTCGGCCCATTCCCGCACGGGGGTGAGCACCTCGAGCAGCGAGCGTCCGAGCGGGGTGAGCGAGTAGTCCACCCTCGGCGGCACCGCCGAGGGGGTCTCGATCCGGTCGACGATCCCGTCGTACTCCAGGGCGCGCAGCGTCTCGGTCAGCGCCTTGGCGGTCACCCCGTCGACGACCTTCTTCAGCTCGGTGAACCGCAGCGGACCCGGGTCCAGGGCGTTGAGCACGGTCGGCACCCAGCGCCCGCCGATCCGGTTGAGCACGTCCCGGCTCGGGCACCGGGCGGCGAGCAGGTCGTGAGCGGCGCGCATCGCTTGGCCTCTCCTGGTTTCGTTGAAGATACCGACATCTCGAAGATACCTTCGCCGCATGAGAGAGCGGACTGGCGGAGGATCGCCATGGACCTGGAACTGAAGGGCAAAACCGCCCTCGTCAGCGGCTCGTCGTCCGGAATGGGCTTGGGTATCGCGGAAGTCCTGGCGGCGGAGGGCGCCAACGTCGTCATGGCCGCCCGGCGCGGGGACGTGCTGGCGGAGCGAGCGGCGAGGATCGGCGCGCACGCGGTTCCCGCGGACCTGAGCCTGCCGGACGAGCCCGCGCGAGTGGTCGCGGAAACCGTCGAGCGGTTCGGCGGACTGGACATCGTGCTGTGGAACAGCGGCGGGCCACGCCCGGTCAGCGCACTCGGCTTGACGGCCCAGCACGTGGTCGAAGCCGCCGAACTGGTGCTGCTCCCGCTCGTCCGCCTCGTCCAGGCCGGCGTCGCGCACCTGCGCCGGAGTTCGAGCGGGCGGATCCTGGCCATCACGACGAACGGGGTCCGCGAGCCCACCCCGCACATGGCGGCCTCCAACGCGGTCCGCCCGGGGATCCACGGCTACCTGAAAACGCTGGCGACCGAGCTGGGACCCGACGGGATCACCGTCAACACCCTGGCACCGGGCCGGATCGCCACCCCGCGCCGGGACGCCCTGTACCCGGACGGGGTGCCGCACCACCTCGCCGCGGAGATTCCGTTGCGGCGCTGGGGAACCGTCCGCGAGTTCGCCGACGTCGCCGCGTTCCTGGCCTCACCCCGAGCCTCGTACCTGACGGGCACAACCACCTACGTCGACGGCGGCCTGACGAGGAGTGCGTCCTGACGGTCCGTCAGCGCAGGGACGGCAATCCGGCGGCCAAGGCGGCGAGCGCACGCTTCAGCGTCGGGACGAGCGGCACGCACGCCGCGGCGAGGTCCGGGTTCTGGGCGTAGACCTCGAGCAGCGTCGGCGGCGGGTTCGCGGCCGGGTAGAGCATCCCGGCCAGGCCGCTGGCCACCGCGACCAGCTCGAATCCTTCGCCCTCGGTCAGGTCCGGGCCCGCCTGGGCGACCGCCACGCCGAGTTCGGTGATGGTGCCCAGCACCACTCGCTTGAAGTCGCGGGCGGCCTCGACCGAGACGTTGTGCTCCAGCGACGTCGCGGTGTGGCCCAGCAGGTCGCAGAACAGCGTCCGTTCGGCGAGCGTCTCGGCCAGCACGTCGACGACGTCGTTCCCGGCCGTGAGCCGGCGGGCGACCTCGTCCGCCCAGTCACGCCAGCACGCGGACGCCAGCTCGAGGTAGATCTCCTCGCGGGTGCCGAAGTAGCGGGTGACGTTGGACTTGGCCAGCCCCACGGCGTTGGCCACGCTGCCCAAGGTCACGTTGCGCACGCCGGATTCGAGGGCCAGCTCGCGGGCCGCCGCGAGGATGGCCGCGCGCCGCTGCTCCTTCTGCTCCGGCCGCCTGGCCCGCATGAACATCGACTGAGACATATCTCAGCCATCATACGGTCCACTTAACAGAACAACGATCTCTTGTTAAGAGTACGACGTTCTGTTAACTTGGCGAGCACCGTCACGAGCGAAGGGGATCCACGTGGTCGAGGTGCGATTGCGGGTCAACGGGGTCGACGAGCTGCTCGATCTCCCTCCACAGGTCAGCCTGCTCGACGCGCTGCGCGAACGGTTGGGGCTGACCGGCACGAAGAAGGGCTGCGACCAGGGCGCCTGCGGTGCGTGCACGGTTCTCGCCGACGGCGAGCGGATCAACTCCTGCCTCGCACTGGCCGTCCAGTACACCGGCCGTGAGATCACCACCATCGAGGGCGTCGACGACCCGCTGCAGCGGGCTTTCGTCCGCAACGACGGCTTCCAGTGCGGTTACTGCACTTCCGGCCAGATCTGCTCGGCGATCGGGATGCTGGCCGAGCACAAGAACGGCGCGCCGAGCGCGGTCACCGAACACCTCGCCGCCACCGGCGGCGAACTGACGGACGCGGAGATCCGGGAGCGCATGAGCGGCAACCTGTGCCGCTGCGGTGCCTACAACGGGATCGTCCACGCGATCCAGGAGGTCGCGAGATGAGGTCGTTCACCTACCTGAGCGCGCCGGACGTCGAGACGGCGGTCCGCGCGATCGCCACCGAACCGAACGCGAAGTTCCTCGGCGGCGGGACGAACCTCGTCGACCTGATGCGCGAGGACATCGAGCAGCCCGACGTGGTCGTCGACATCACCCGGCTGCCGCTGACCGGGATCGAAGAGCTGCCCGGCGGCGGCCTGCGGATCGGCGCGCTCGTCCGCAACAGCAGGCTGGCGGCCCATCCCCTGGTCCGGACCCGCTACCCGGTGCTCGCCCAGGCCGTCCTCAACGGCGCTTCGGCCCAGCTGCGGAACATGGCGACCGTCGGCGGCAACCTGCTGCAGCGCACCCGGTGCCTGTACTTCTACGACGGGGCGGCCGCGTGCAACAAACGCGAGCCGGGCAGCGGCTGCGCCGCGATCGGCGGGTTCGCCCGCAACGCCGGCGTCCTCGGCGTCAGCGACCACTGCATCGCCACCCACCCCTCCGACATGGCCGTCGCGCTGGCCGCGCTCGACGCAGAAGTCGAGGTGGAGAGCACCCGCGGCGTCCGCCGCCTCCCGCTGACCGAGCTGCACCGCCTGCCCGGCAGCACTCCGCAGGTCGAGACCGCGCTGGCCGCGGACGAGCTGATCACCGCCGTCGAGCTGCCCGCCCTGCCGGTGGCCGCGCACTCCCGCTACCGCAAGGTGCGCGACCGCGCGTCCTACGCCTTCGCCCTCGTCTCCGTCGCGGCCGCGATGGAGACCGAAGACGGCGTCGTGACCGACGTCCGCCTGGCGCTGGGCGGCGTCTCCGCGAAACCGTGGCGGGCCCGCGAGGCCGAGCGGATCCTGCTCGGCGCGCCGGCGACCGAAGAGTCCTTCCGCCGGGCGGCCGCGGCCGAGCTCGCGCCCGCGGTGGGCCGGCCGGACAACACCTTCAAGATCGAGCTGGCGCAGCGCACGATCGTCGCGACACTGCGACAGCTGCTCACCGACGGGAGTGCCGCATGACCAGGACCCTGCCCGCGACGGAGACCGGCGGCCCCGTCGTCGGCCGGCCGATCGACCGGGTCGACGGCACGGCGAAGACCACCGGCGCCGCGCTCTTCTCGGCCGAATACCCCCTCCCCGACCTGGCGCACGCGGCACTGGTGCACTCGACGATCAGCCGCGGCCGGATCACCGCGATCGGGACCGAGGCCGCGGCGGCCGTCCCCGGCGTCGTCGCGGTGCTCACCCACCTGAACGCTCCCCCGCTGAAACCGGCCCCGAAGGTGAGCCCGCTCAACCTCGCCACCCTGGTCTCCGGCACTTCGGTCGACTACCTCAACACCGACGAGGTCCACTGGGACGGCCAGCCGGTGGCGGTCGTCGTCGCCGACACCCTCGACGCCGCTCGCGAAGCCGCCGGGCTGGTCACCGTGACCTACGAAACGTGGCCATCCACTGTGGACTTCGCCGCCGAAGAGAAGAACGCCAAGCCGCAGAAGAGCACCATGATCATGTCCGGCGGAGCGAAGAAGGGCGACGCCGAGGCCGCGCTCGCCGCGGCACCGGTGTCGCTCGATCTGCGGTTCACCACGCCGACGCACCACCACAACGCGATCGAGCCGCACGCGACCACCGCGGCCTGGGACGGCGACCGGCTGACCGTCCACGACGGCACGCAGAACATCGACTGGGTCCGCACGCACCTCGCCCTGCGGTTCGGTGTCCCGGCCGCGAACGTGCGGGTCATCGCGCCCTTCGTCGGCGGCGGCTTCGGCGGCAAAGGCATGGTCTGGCCCGGCACGATCCTCGCCGCGCTGGCGGCCCGCGCGACCGGCCGGCCGGTCCGGCTGATGCTCACCCGGGAAGGCGTCTACCGCACGGTCGGCGGGCGCACGCCGTCCACGCAGCGAGTCGCCCTCGGCGCCGGCACCGACGGCAGGCTGACCGCGCTCATCCACACCAGCGTGACGCGCACCGGGCGGGTCGGTGGCGGACCCGAGCAGGTGACGTCGCAGTCGAAACACCTCTACGCCGCCGAAAACATCCTGGTCCAGCAGAACCTGGTCGAGCTGGACCTGATCTCGAACACCTCGATGCGCGCGCCCGGCGAGTCGATCGGGACCTACGCGCTGGAGGCGTCGATCGACGAGCTCGCCTACCGGGTCGGGGTCGACCCGATCGAGCTGCGCATGCGGAACGAACCGGCGACGAATCCCATCGACGGCAAGAAGTTCGCGCACCGGATGCTGCGCGAGGCCTACGCGCAGGGTGCCGAGCGGTTCGGCTGGGCCGACCGGACGCCGGAACCGGGGTCGATGCGCGACGGGCGGTGGCTGGTCGGGATGGGCGTCGCGTCGGCGTACCACCCGGCCTGGCAGTTCGCCGCCAGTGTCACGGTCCGGCTTTCGGTGGACGGCACCGTCCTGGTGCGGTGCGGCTTCCACGAAATGGGCATGGGCGGCGCGACGGCGCAAGCGCAGATCGCCGCCGACGCGCTCGGGGTGCCGTTCGAAGCGGTCCGGGTCGAGTACGGCGATTCCACGCTGCCGGTGAGCCCGGGTGCCGGCGGGTCCATGCAGACGGCGAGCATCGCCAACAGCCTGCTGGCCGCGTGCGAGAAGCTGAAGAAAGAACTGGACGCACTGGCGAAACGCTCGGGTTCGGCCGGGATGAGCCCGACGACGATCCTGGCCAAGGCCGGCGTGCCGTCGGTCGAAGCCGCCATCGGCTCCGACACGCGGTTCGGCCGGGTGGCCGGCCAGCTGAAGTTCATGGCGAAGTTCGTGCGCGATCAGCGGCGCTGGATGAAGGCCGCCTGCGGAGCCCAGTTCTGCGAGGTGCGCGTCGACCCGGACACCGGCGAGGTCCGGGTGTCGCGGTGGGCCGGGGTGTTCGACGTCGGCCGGGTGATCAACGCGAAGACCGCGTCGAGCCAGCTGCGCGGCGGGATCGTGATGGGCATCGGCATGGCACTGGCCGAGGAGACCCTGGTCGACCCGCGCACCGGGCGGATCATGAACCCGAGCCTCGCCGAGTACCACGTCCCGGTGCACGCCGACATCCCGCCGATCGACGTCGGCTACCTCGACGACCCGGACCCGACGATGCCGCTCGGCCTGATCGGCGTGGGCGAGGTGGGCATCACCGGCGTCGCGGCAGCGATCGCGAACGCGGTCCACCACGCGACCGGCAAGCGGATCTACGACCTGCCCATCACCCTCGACAAGCTGCTGTAAGACCGGCGGGTCGGCCCCTCGGCGTCAGACCTCGATGATCGCTTGCTTCGCTAACCTGACAGTCGTAAGGTGACGTATGTCAGGTCAAAAACTCACGAAGCGAGCCGAGTCATGAAGGTTGTTGTCGACGAAGAGAAATGCTGTGCCGGCGGTCAGTGTGTGCTGGCCGCGCCGGAGGTGTTCGACCAGCGTGACGAGGACGGCGTCGTCGTGCTGCTGACCGCGAACCCCGGGCCGGAGCTGCACGAAGGTGTGCGAGAAGCCGCCCTGATCTGCCCCGCCGCCGCCATCGCCCTCGAAGAGGCCTGAGGTGCCGGCGGCCACGCGGGTCGTGATCGTGGGAGCCGCGGCCGCCGGGCTGGCGGTCGCCGAAGCGGCACGATCGGCCGGCTACGGCGGTCAGCTCGTCATGGTGGGCGAGGAAGAGCACCGGCCCTACGACCGGCCGCCGCTGTCCAAGCAGGTCCTCCTCGGGGAGTGGTCCGCCGAGCGGATCGCGCTTCGCGGCGACGCCGATCTCGGCAAGCTCGGGCTCGACCTGCGGCTGGGCGTGCCCGCCTCGGGGCTGGACACCGATGCCCGGGAACTGGCGCTGGCCGACGATTCCCGGATCGCCTTCGACGCGCTGGTCGTCTCGACGGGCGTGCGGGCGCGGAGGCTGCCCGGCGCACCTGACGCGCGCAACGTGCACGTCCTGCGCGGGCTGGACGACGCGGTCGCGTTGCGCGAACAGCTGACGCCCGGCGCCCGGCTCGTGGTGATCGGTGCGGGTGTCCTCGGCGCCGAGGTCGCCGCCGTCGCCACCCGGCTGCGGGCCACCGTCACGCTGGTGGATCCGCTGCCCGTGCCGATGACCAGGGTCGTGGGCGCGGAGGTCGGCGAGTTCGTCGCGGATCTGCATCGTGAGCACGGCGTCGACGTGCGCTGCGGCGTGGGCGTGCGGCAGCTGCGCAAGACCGGCGCGCAGGTCGACGCGGTCGAACTCGAAGACGGCACGCTGGTTCCCGCCGACGTCGTGCTGGTCGCGATCGGCGCTGTTCCGGCGGTGGACTGGCTGCGCGGGTCCGCGGTGCCGCTGGGCGGCCGCCGGCCCGGGGAGGGCGCGGGCGGAGTCCTGTGCGCGGCCGGTGGCCGGGCGATCGAGGGCGTTTACGCGGCCGGGGACGTGGCGGCCTGGCGCACCCCGGACGGTGACGGCCACCTGCGCGTCGAGCACCGTCTCAATGCGACGGAACAGGGCCGCGCGGTGGCGAAGTCCATTGTGGACCCCGCGTTCCGGCACGTTCCCGCCGTGCCCTACTTCTGGTCCGACCAGTACGACGTGAAGATCCAGTCCTTCGGGCTGCCCGCCCCGGAGGACGAGTTCGTCGTCGTCGACGGCTCACTCGCCGAGCGTCGCTTCGTCGGGGCGTATCTGCGGGCCGGGGTGGTGACCGGCGCACTGGGCGTCGGCATGCCCCGTCAGCTCCGCGCGTGGCGAACCCGGGTCGGCGAACCCGTGCCACGCACCATTTGACCATCGAACCGCAGGAGATTCCCCATGACCGAGACCCTCGCCGACGACCCGCTGTTCTTCCCCGCTCCCCGGAGCTGCCCCTTCAGCGCGCCCCCGGCGTACACCGAGCTGCGCGAGACCGGCGGCCTGCACAAGGTGAAGATCTGGGACGGCTCGCAGCACTGGCTCGCCACCCGGCACGAGGACATCCGCGCGGTGCTGGGCAATCCGGCGTTCAGTGCGGACGTGCGCGCCGACGGGTACCCGCTGGTACACGCCGGTCAGGAAGAGCAGCAGGGCGGCTTGTTCCTCCGGCTCGACGATCCCGAGCACGCCCGGCTGCGGCGCCTGCTGACCCGGGAGTTCAGCGTGAAAGCCACCCACGCCCTGCGGGACGAGCTGCTGGCCATCACCGACGAGCTGATCGACGCGATGCAGGAGCACGGCGGCCCCGTCGACTTCATCAAGCACTTCGCGCTCCCGCTGCCTTCGCGGGCGATCTGCCTCATCCTCGGCGTCCCGTACGAGGACCGGGAGATCTTCCAGGGCCACGCCGACGTCGGCACGGACCTGTCGATCTCGCACGAGGACCGGATCACCGCGCACCGGGAAACCGGCCTGTACTACCGGGAACTGATCGAGCGCAAGCGCCGCGAGCCCGGCGACGACATGATCAGCAGGCTGCTGGCCGAAGACGGGTTCACGGCCGAGGACCTGCCCCGGCTCGTGGGGATCCTGGTGGGTGCCGGGCACGAGACCACGGCCAACATGCTGGGTCTCGGCACGCTGGCGTTGCTGCTGAACGACACCGAGCGCGAGCGGCTGCGGGCACACCCGGAGCTGGCTCCCACCACGGCGGAGGAGATGCTGCGGTACTGGAGCATCGTCTCCACCGACCCGCGCCGGGTCGCCCTTGACGACGTCGAGATCGGCGGGCAGCTCGTCCGCCGCGGCGAAGGGGTGATCGTTTCCCTGATCGCGGGCAACCGGGACCAGCGCGTGTTCGGCGACACCGCCGACCAGGTCGACATCGGCCGCAACGCGCGTCAGCACGTCGCTTTCGGGTTCGGTACCCACCAGTGCCTCGGGCAGAACCTCGCGCGCGTGGAGATGCAGGTGGCGTGGCCGCGGTTGTTCGAGCGGATCCCGGACCTGCGGCTCGCGATCGGCGAGGACGAGGTTCCGTTCAAGCGGAACTCGATCGTCTACGGCGTCAAGGAGCTGCCGGTCACGTGGGGCACGGAGAAATGACCTCGACGGCACCAGGCGGCCACCTGGCCGGCCGCGGCACCCGGCTCGCCGGGCTCGGCGCACTGGTCTCCGGGGCCGGGAGCGCCGGTGACCTGCTCGGCACCGGCGCGGCCACGGCGGCACTGTTCGCGGCCCAGGGCGCGGTCACCGGAGTGCTGGACGTGTCCCCCGAGCGGGCGGCGGCCACCTGTGACCTGATCGAACGGCACGGTGGCACCGCGATCGCGCTGACCGCGGACATCACCGACGCCGACGCGGTGCGGACGGTCGTGGCGGAGTTCGCCGCCGAGGCGGGCCGGCTCGACGTGGTCGTGAACAACACCGGCATCAGCGCCGGCGAGTGGGACCAGGTGTTCGCCGTCAACGCGAAGGGCACGATGCTGGTCAGCGAAGCCGCGTATCCGCACCTCGTCCGCAGTCCCGCCGCCTCGGTGATCAACGTTTCCACGATCGCGGCGCTCCGGGGCTTCGGCAGCGGGGCCTACGCGGCCAGCAAGGGCGCGGTCGTCTCGATGACCACCGACTACGCCTACCGGTGGGGACCGGACGGCATCCGGGTCAACTGCCTCGTGCCGGGGCACCTGAACACCCCCATCGGGAACCAGGGCGGAGCGGGAGCAAAGGAAGCCCGCCGCAAGGCCAACCTGCTCGGCACGGACGGGGACGCCTGGGACCTCGCGTGGGCGGCGCTGTTCCTCGCCGGTCCGGAGTCCCGGTTCGTCACCGGCGTGACGTTGCCCGTCGACGCCGGCACGACGATGGCCACCGGGCTCGCCATGGTGGGCCGGATGACGTCGTGACCGGTGACCGATGATGGTGCCCATGAACACCAGCCGGACCGGTGACGACGAGAGTTCGCCGGAAGCACGCAGGTCACGCAGTCCCCGGGGCCAGGGCGAGCGGTTGCGCGCGGAGATCCTGGGCGCGGTGGCGCGCCTGCTCGACGAGCAGGTGCGCCACCCCGACCTGAGCCTGTCGCTGCGTGAGGTGGCGAGGGAGACCGGGATCGCCACCCAGAGCGTCTACCTGCATTTCGCGAGCAAGGAATCCCTGGCCTGGGCGGTCGCGGCCGACGGGTACGACCGGCTCGTCGCGGCGATGCGCGAGGCCGAGCGCACCACGGCGGGGAGCGCGGCCGACCGGCTCCGCGTCCAGGCGCACGTGTTCTGGCGGTTCGCCAAGGACAACCGCGGCGTGTTCCGGCTGATGTTCGGCCACGACCTGACCCGGCTGGACCCGGACGACGCCCAGAAGCACCCCGGCGGCCTGCTCTGGCACCAGTGGATCGACGCGGTGCGGGCGTGCGAGGCCGAGGGCCACGTCCGGCCGGAGGAGGCCGAACAGGTCGCCCTGCACCTCTGGTCGGGACTGCTGGGCCGGTTCGCGCTGTGGTCGACGACGTTCGGCCGCGACGACGCCGCCGACCCGGCGGCGTTCACCGACTACCTCGTCGACCGGACCCTGGCCGGGAGCACGACGAAAGGGCCACGATGACGAACGACAGCGGTGACAACCGGGGCTCCGCCCCGGGCCGGGGGCTCCGCCACCCGGAACCCCCAAAATGCAGCTCCGGCCGCACGACAGCGGCACGGCGCTCGGATGGCGCGGAGGTCGTCCGCCGGATGTTCGGCCAGGCGTTCCTGGACCGCACGATGGGCGGACTCTCGCAGGGCGAAGGCGCACCCGCCGCGATGGCCGGTCTCGCACTCGAACAGTGCTACGGCGACGTGTGGACCCGGCCGGGTTTGAGCCCGCGCGAGCGCAGCCTGATCACGCTGGGCATCCTCATCGCCGCCGGGCATCCCGACGAGCTGGCCAACCACGTGCTGGGCGCCCGCGGCAACGGCCTCACGCGCGACGAACTGGCCGAGCTGGCCCTGCACTCGGTGCCCTACGTCGGCTTCCCCGCGGCGGGCCAGGCGATGGGCAAGATCCTCGAGGCGTGGGCCGACGCGGAGAAACCGTGACGGCGAAGCACGGGTAGCCGATCGGAGCCCCTGCTCGGTGACGGCATCCGTGCGATCGCCTACGACCAGCGCGATTCCGGAGCGTCGGTCACCCCGCCCGGCCCCTACGGCATCCCCGACCTGGCCGCGGACTGCGCCGCGCTCATCCGGGGGCTCGGGTACGAACGAGCGCACGTCTTCGGATCCTCGTACGGCGGCTTCATCGCCCTGCAGGTCGCGGTCTCGGTGCCCGACGTCGTGCAGTCGCTGACGGTATGCACTCGGCGGTGCGGCGGCTCGTGTTCGGTCCGGAGCGGGACTGGATCCGGCATCTCGCTCTGTACGTCGCCATCACCGACATGCCCGGTGAGGCCGATGCCGGAGCCGAGCGGATCAATCCCCTGTACAGCTATCCCGGGCACCTGGCCGGCATCGCCCGGTTCAAGGACAGGGCAATCGGTCTCCTGATGTTCCGGTCGGATCCCCTCGACCACGACTACCGCGACGTCGAAGCGCAGAAGAAGATCCTGTTCGACCACTTCGCCGAATGTCGCTCGTGGAAGGTCCGGACGATCCTCGACGCGGTGCGCGCCGATCCCGGCATCTACTTCGATTCGGTCAGTCAGATTCGCCTGCCCACCTGGCACCGGGGCCGGGTCGCGCTCGTGGGCGACGCCGCCCACTGCGCATCCCCGCTCGCGGGCCGGGGCACGTCCCTGGCGATGACCGGGGCTCAGTTCCTCGCCGAGGAACTCGAGCGAGCGGAGGGAGACCACGTCACGGCGTTCCCTCGATACGAGGCCCGCCAACGGCCCTATGCCGATTTCGCCCAGGGAACGGTCGAGGGCGGTGGTGCGCTTCTCGTGCCACCCACCGAGGAAGCGATCGTCGCGCGGAACCGGCTGCTGCAGCCGGTCGCGGTGGGTCAGTAGCGCGCCGATGGGGCCGGCCGCGCTGCCGGTCCGCCGGCACCGGTCCGCCAGCGCGGGCGGGCCGTCCGCGTTTCGCCGGGCGGTCCGCGGAATTCCCGCGCCGGCTCCGCTATGGCCGTCGACACCGCGACCACCGGGACAATCGCGGAAATGATTCCGGACGGGCCGTTTACAACCCGTCGCCCGGCGACACCTCCGACCAGGCGTCCACATCAGCCCGTTCTTTCCGATGACACGCCCGAAGCGTGGCCATTGCACAATTCTCCCATTTCATGCGGTGAATTCGGCTTGGCGCCCGGTTTATTCGGCTTGCCACCCGATCGGGCGAAAAAGGCGGTTTTCCTTGCTGTCCCATTCGTGGGACACGGAAGGTGCTCGGCATGCCGGACCGCATCGACTCTCCCGACTCCTGGTCGAAAGTGCCGCTCGCCTGGGAACGGGCCAGCGGCGCCCTCTTCCTGTCCCGTCAGCGCGGCTGGACCTGGCGGGGCGTGCCGATCGGCTCGGCCGCGCCGGAGCGGCTCATCGGCCACCACACCACCGGCGCTCACCAGGACGTGGTCTCGATTGATCTGGCGGACGAGAAGATGCACACCATCGGCGCGCGGTTCGCACCGGGCGACTGGGGCAGGCCCGGCGCGCCGCCCGTGCGTGGCCCGGTCGACGGCCCGCCCGACGAAGTCCTGCTGGAGGTTCTCGAGTGGCCCGAACGCGAACGACGTTACCCGGCGGGGAACTGACTCGTGAAAGTCCTTCGAAGGCCAGGGTGCCGCCCGTGCCGAGGAGCGCGGTCTCCCGGCGCAGCTGGTCGTAACGCCAGAGCGCTTCGATGCCGGAGGGGGTGACCCGCCGGATCCGCCTGCCGAGCAGGTCGTACTCGTTGCGCATGGTCCGGCCGGTCGACCTTGCCCCGGACGAGGACGCGGTAGGTCGGCATGCCGTCACGTTAGTGAGGCAGGCCCCGGCGGGTGAACCGGTTTTCGGCGGGTTGCGGACCGGAATGGGTCCGAATTGCCAACAGCGGGCCGGCTTGACGGAAATTGACCAACTCGCAGATCTCCGTACCCGGCCCGGCACTGTCCGCAGTGGCCGGTCGCGTTTCGCCACCGGAAAAGTGACAGTCGCCGCATTTCCGGCGCCAGGGTGATTTTCCTCGGCTGCTTCGGTAACGCTTCCGGGCTCCCGTCGATAGCGGGGTGAACAGATACCGGTGGAGGTTTGCGGTGGGTTGGTTTCGGGGTGCGGTGACCGCGGGTGCGGTCACCGTCTTGGTCACGGGCGTGCTGGCCGGGGTACCGGCGGCGATGGCATCGAGCGGTTCGGCGGCCCCCAGGGCCGCCGGGAAACCTGCCGCGAGCGCGCCGGCCCATCCGGGCTCGGACTACATGGGCTCGACGATCGGTGCGCACACGACTGCGACACCGAAGGCCGCCGCGCGCGCGGCCGCGGCCTCGGGGGTGACGACGCCGGGCATGGACGTGTCCCACTACCAGGGCACTGTGGACTGGGGTGCGGCGGCGGGCCAGGGCGCGAAGTTCGCGTACATGAAGGCCACCGAAAGCACGACCTATGTGGACCCGCAGTTCACGACCAACTTCGCCGGTTCCGCGAACGCCGGGCTGCTGCGCGGCGCGTACCACTTCGGGCTGCCGGACACCTCGACCGGCGCGGCGCAGGCGCAGTACTTCCTGAGCCACGGCGGCGGCTGGGTCGCCGACGGCAAGACGCTGCCGCCGGTGCTCGACATCGAGTACAACCCCTACAGCACGCAGGACTGGGCGGGCTATTGCTACAACATGACCCCGGCGCAGGTTTCGGCGTGGATCTCCGACTTCGTCACCACGATCCACGACCGCACCAACCGGTGGCCGGTCATCTACACCACCAACGGCTGGTGGACGCACTGCACCGCGAACAACCCGAACTTCGCCAATGATCCACTGTGGATCGCGGGTACCGTCACGATGCCGGCGAGCTGGACGGACTACACGTTCGACCAGACCGCGTCGTCGGGCACGTTCGCCGGTGACCAGGACGTGTTCAACGGCAGCCTGGCCGATCTGCAGTCCTTCGGCACGGGCACCGTCGCCGACAAGATCACGCAGCGCTACACCGACCTCGGCGGAGCGTCCTCATACCTGGGCAACCCGTCCGGCGGCGAATACGCGGCCGCCGGCGGCTGGGCGCAGAACTACGAACAAGGCATCATCGGCTACTTCCCGGCGACCGGCGCGTACGCGGTGCACGGCGCGATCTGGCAGCACTACCAGCAGCTCGGCGGCCCCGGCGGTGTGCTGGGCCTCCCGACCACGGACGAGACCGGGACACCCGACGGCGTGGGCCGCTACAACCACTTCACCGGTTCGCTGGGCGCGTCCGTCTACTGGACGGCATCGACCGGCGCCAAGGCGGTCTACGGCGTGATCCGGCAGAAATGGGCGGCCCTGGGCTGGGAAACCGGCCTCGGCTACCCCACGACCGACGAGGCCGGCACGCCGGACGGCGTCGGCCGCTACAACCACTTCAACGGCGCCCAAGGCGCCTCCATCTACTACACGGCGTCAACCGGCGCGCAGTCGATCCATGGCCTGATCCGCCAGAAGTGGGCCGACCTCGGCTGGGAAACCGGACTCGGCTACCCCACCACCGACGAGGCCGGCACCCCCGACGGCGTCGGCCGCTACAACCACTTCAACGGCGCCCAAGGCGCCTCCATCTACTGGACAGCGTCAACCGGCGCCCAATCCATCCACGGCCTGATCCGGCAGAAATGGGCCGCACTGGGCTGGGAAGCAAGCGGCTTGCGCTACCCGACGAGCGACGAGTTCTCCGTCACCGGCGGCCGCCGCAACAACTTCCAGCGCGGGACGATCACCTTCGTCACCGCCAGCTCGACGCTCCAGGTGACCTACAGCTGATTCCGGGGTGCGGCGCGGCGGGGCTCACTCCCCGCCGCGCGGCTCACGGTGCCAGCCGCCGCTGCCGCGGTGTCTTGAATGACTCATTCAGGTCTTCGGAGGTCCTGAATGAGTCATTCAAGACCTCCGGCGAGCCGCCGACTCGCGAATTCCGGCGTCGTCGGGCAGGTCAGCGGGGTCGGCCGCTACCAAGGGAAGGCCGCCCGGAGGACAGCCGACCTCGGTTCGAGGTCGGTGATGAGTTGCTTGAGCTCGGCGGGGTCCAGTGCGTTGTACGGCGCCTCCGCGAGCCGGTCGGTCAGGGCTTCGACCCGGTCCTTCGCGGCCCGGCCCTCGGTGGTCAGCCAGCCGTCGGTGCCGACGAGGCCGCGGGCGCGCATGCCGTCGATGACCGCGGCCAGCTGCGCGGCCGGGAGGTGCCAGACCCGGCCGAACTTCTCCGCGGGCATGTCGACGGACAGGGCGTGGAGCACGTGGGCCTCCGTCCCGCCGATGCCCTCGGCCAGCAACGCGACGATGTGGCCGTCGCCGCGGTGCTCGCGGAGCAGGGTGGCCGCGTGCCACAGCCGGGCCACCGGCTCCTGCGGTACCGGGAGCGTGCGCAGGGCCGCGTACAGGGCGCGTCCCTCCACGGGTGCGCTGGTCGCCGCGCGCAGCAGGAGGTCGGCGGCGCGCGCGATGGCCGGGTCGTCGGCGCGTTCGCCGAGGATCCGCCGCATGCCCGCGACGCAGCCCCGCTCACGGGCGGCCAGCGCCGCCTCGGGCGTGGTCAGGTCCCAGACCCGCGGGATGTGGCGCGCCACCTCGCCCGGGGCGAAGTTGTAGAAGGCCGCGTGGACCACCTCGGCCGGCACCGTAGGGCCGAACGGCGCGGCCCGCCCGGCGAAGTAGGCGTCCCACGGGTTGCGCAGGCCCAGCGCCATCAGGGCCTCGTCCGACTCGTCGGCGAAGTAGGGCAGCATGCCGATGGGCTCGACCAGGTCGTACATGCGGCGGGCAACGGGCTCCGGGTGCGACATCTCATCCCCTGGTGGTCCGGTGGCGGCGCCCTCGTGGCGGCCGCTCACCTCCTCCACGAACGGCTCACCCGGGATTCGACACCCGGGCTTCGGCCGATTTCACGGAGGCGGCAAGCAGGCCGTGCTCACGGGGTGTCCTGGCCTGTCGGCCGCGGCCGGTCGTCGCCGGGGGCCCGCCGGACGGCTCAGCTCCGATCGTGCCGTTGCCGGTATCGGCCGGTACCTACGCGGCGGTAGGTTACTCGGGCGAATGTGAACAAGTTTCGCCTTCGATCGGACGATAAGGAGCCTTCGATGCCCCGCTTCCGCGCCCTTGTCCCGCTTGCCGTGGCCGGCACCGTACTGACCGGGCTGCTCGCCTTGCCCGGCCAGGCCGCCGCGGCCGCTCCGCGCGCCGCCGCCGCTCTTCCGCCCTACCCGACCTGGGTCGCCGACGTCACGGCGGTCGCCGACCAGGCGTCCGCGTACCTGCGCGACCGCCTGCCCGGCTCGGGCCGTCCCGCGATCGTGCTCGACATCGACAACACGTCGCTGGAAAGCAACTATCACCCGTCGCTGGCCGAGGTCCCGGCCGTGGCCCCGGTCCTGCGGGTCGCCCAGTACGCCGCCCAGCACGGCGCCACGGTCTTCTTCGTGACCGGCCGGCTCAAGATCGAGGACTGGATCACCCGCTACAACCTGACCAAGGCCGGCTACCAGTACGCCGGGGTCTACGAAACCGACCTCGGTGACCTGTTCGACCTGCAGAAGTACAAGACCGCGGCGCGGGCGGACATCGAAGCCAAGGGCTACACGATCGTCGCCAACATCGGCAACAACGACTCCGACCTGGCGGGCGGCCACGCCGAACGCACGTTCAAGCTGCCCGACTACGGCGGCCAGCTGCCCTGAACCATTCCCCATCGGGGCAATCAATTCCCCGCCCATTCGCCGATATCGGCGTCGGCCATTTCGCCGGACGCCCCGGCGGCCGCTGCCCGTCACATCCGACCGATGTCCGTGTCGATCACTGTTGGGAATTGACTTTCCGGAACCAGTGAGGCCTCGCGAAGTTGTGCCACTCCCGAAATTGCCTCTTACGCACGGGAAAGATGGGCGCTAGGGTGCCGGAGCGACCGTCGCAGGGAATGAGGAGTCGAAATCGAGAAGCTTCCGCAGCCGACTCCGTGACGGTCCTCCCACTCCGGCCCGCGCCGCCGCCCGCTCGCCGGAATTGCGTGAAAACCATTGACCCGTGCGAGGGCACAGCGCCCGGCATTCGGCGTAGTTCCGGCGGGCTCCGCACCCGAAGTCCCTGTCTCCGACCGCCCGCGAGGACCTGATCGATGTCAGTGCACTTACCCGCTCACCGTCAGGTGGAGCGCCTGCCGATGGGTCGAGCCCTGTTCGTGCTGCCGGCCGCCGTCGTCGTCACCGGCGGGGTGTGGTGGTGGATGACGGCCGAGGCGCCCGCGGCAGGCCGGACGTTCGTGGCCTGGTCCGGCGGGATCGCCGCCGCCGTGGTGTGTGCGGCGGTGACGGTCGCCGTGTACTTCGCGCAGGTGGCGCGCCAGTTCCGGGATCGCGTCGCGGTGCGGGACGGCGAGGTCGCCCGGCTCGCCGACGACACACTGCCCGCCGTCGTCGAGCGGGTGCGCGGCGGCGCTTCGGCGGACACCGCGCTCGCCGAGGTGCCGTCCTCCGTCGACGGCGCCGGCCGGCGCCTGCTGTCGGCGGTCGCACAGGAGATCAGCCGCGGGGAGCGCATGCGCGCCGCCACCATGGCCGCCTGCGCCAACGCCGCCGGCCGCGTCCAGGCGCTGGCCACCAGCATGCTGGCCGACCTGCGGGAGATGGAAGGACGGCACGACGAAAACGTCCTCGGCGACCTGCTCAAGCTGGACCACAGCACCGCGCAGGCGGGCCGGCTGGCGGACAGCATCGCGGTCCTGACCGGCGCCCGGTCCGGCCGGCGCTGGACCAAGCCGATCGTGATGGAAAGCATCCTGCGCGGCGCGATGGGGCGCATCAGCGCCTACCAGCGGGTGCGGACGCACTCGACCAGCACCGTCGCGGTCGCCGGGTACGCCGCCGAAGGGGTCATGCACGCGCTGGCCGAACTGATGGACAACGCCACCAGCTTCTCCCCGCCGTCGGAAGACGTCCACGTGTACGTGGAAGAGGTCCACGCGGGTGTGGTGGTCACGATCGAGGACAGCGGTCTCGTCATGAGCGCCGCCGCGCTGGAGCGTGCCGTGCGCGCGGTTTCCGCCGAGCCGCTGGACCTGACCACGCTGTCCGGGACCCGCCTTGGCCTGGCGGTGGTGGGCTGCCTGGCACGCAAGCACGGCCTGAGCGTGCACTTCAGGCCGTCGGCGCGGGGTGGCACCGGAGTCGTGGTCATGATCCCCCGGCAGTTGATCACCCAGTCCGAACAGGACACTTCACCGGTCGCGCCGGCCGGCGTGACCACTCCGCCCCCCGAGGTGCGCACGGCCGCGCCCGCCGTGACGGAGTCCAAAGTGGAGGGTGACCTTGCCGGGCTGCCACGGCGACGTCGCGGGCAGACGCTGGCGGCGGCGCCCGTGCCGGTGCCGGTGCCGGCGGCGAGTCCCGCTCCGGCCCGTGCCGACGCCGGAGCGAGGTTCAGCGCGTTCCGCGCGGCAGGCCGGGGCATCCGGCCCGCTCCCCCGGGCGAGAAGCCGATAGCCGCCCCAGGACGCGAAGCACCCACCGGACCGCAGATCGGAGGCGAGGGATCCCGATGAACACCACCGACCACGATCTCGACTGGTTGCTCGTGAACCTCCTGAGCAAGACCCCGGGCACCCGGCACGCCCTGGTGCTGTCCAAGGACGGTCTCAAGCTCTGCCACACCCGCGGGCTGACCGTGGACCAGGCCGACCAGCTGGCCGCCATCGCCTCGGGCATGCAGAGCCTGGCGTACGGCACGTCCATCGAATTCGGCGACGGGACCGGCGGGGTCCGGCAGTCCATGACGGAGTTCCACGGCGGGATGCTGTTCATCGTGGAGGCAGGCGAAGGCGCCCATCTCGCCGTGATCGCCGACGACTACGCCGACGTGGGTGTCATCGGCCACAACATGAACGAGCTCGTCGAGCAGATCGGCGAGTACCTGACCGCCCCGCCGCGCCCGCAGCCGCAACACAGCGGCGGATGACATGAGCTGGGAAGACCTGCACCGCGAGGACCCCGACCGGCTGTACACCGTCACCGGCGGACGCAGCCGCGCGAACGAAAGCGCACTGGACCTCGTGACGCTGATCGTGAGCGAGTGCGATCCGGTCCCGGGCATGCAGTCCGAGCACGTCAAGATCCTCCGGCTGTGCCGCCACCCGACGGCGCTGGTGGAGGTCTCCTCGGACCTGGGCCTCCCGGTGAGCGTCGTGAAGATCCTCCTGTGCGACCTGCTCGACACCGGCCGGATCACCGCCCGCCATCCGTCCTCGGCACCCGTCGACACCCGTCTGCCCGATCTCGAAACCCTGAAGCAGGTGCTCGTTGGACTTCAGAAGCTCTGAGCAGGACGCCCGCGCTCCGCTGCCGAGCACCGCCAGGGACGGGCTGAAGATCGTGATCGTCGGCGGGTTCGGGGTGGGCAAGACGACCATGGTCGGTTCCGTCAGCGAGATCCGCCCGCTGAGCACAGAGGAAACCATGACACAGGCGGGCGTCGGGATCGACGACGGCGCCTCGCACGGCAAGACCACCACCACGGTCGCGTTCGACTTCGGGCGGATCAGCCTGAACGAGCGCATGGTGCTGTACTTGTTCGGCGCGCCGGGCCAGGAGCGGTTCTGGTTCCTCTGGGACCGCCTGTTCTCCGGGACACTGGGCGCGGTCGTGCTGGTGGACACCGACCGGCTGGCCGACTCCTGGTACTCCATCGACCGCCTCGAACACCACGGGACGCCGTTCATCGTCGCGCGCAACAACTTCGGCGCGCCGAAGCACAGCCTGGACCAGGTGCGCCAGGCGCTCGACCTGTCGCCCGACGTGCCGCTGGTGGACTGCGACGCCCGCCGGCGCGACTCCAGCAAGAGCGTCCTGCTCGCGCTCGTCCACCACCTCTTCGCCCTGTCCTCCGTCCGGGAGCCCACACGATGACGACCCCCAGTCCCGCACTCCCCACCCAGGAGCCCGCCTTCCGGCACGCCACGCCGTTGTCCGGGCCCGGGTTCCAGCAGACGTCCGCGGACCTCTACGCGGAAATGCGGCGGGCGCACGGGCCGGTGGCCCCGGTCCTGCTCGACGGGGACGTGCCGGCGTGGCTGGTGCTGGGCTACCGCGAAGTGCAGTACGTCGTGAGCAGCCCGGAGGTCTTCGGCCGCGACTCGCGGCGCTGGAACGCCTGGGACCGCGTCCCGCCCGACTGGCCGTTGCTGCCGCTCATCGGCCACCAGCCCACGATGATGTTCGCCGAAGGCGCCGAACACCGGCGGCGCGCCGAGGCCCTCGACGAGGCGCTCGGCGCCGTCGACCAGTTCGAACTCGGCGCGCGGGCCCAGCAGGTCGCCGATCAGCTCATCGACGCCTTCGCCGGCTCCGGCGAGGCGGACCTGATCACCCAGTACGCCGACGGGGTACCGCTGCCCGTCGTCGCCCGGATGATCGGCGTGCCGGAGGCGGAGACCGCCGACCTGGTCCGTGACGTCTACCAGACGCACGCCGCCGGCGAGGGCGCGAACGAGGCCTACGCGCGCGTCCGGGAAAAGGTGCGGCGGATGGTCGAGTCCAAAAAGGACACTCCGGGACCGGACGTCACGTCGCGATTGCTGGCCCACCCGGCCGCGCTCGCCGTCGAGGAAATCACCGAAGACCTGCTCCACCTGATGAACGCGGGGCAGCTGCCGACCGCCTACTGGATCGGCAACACCCTGCGGCTGATGCTCACCGACGACCGCTTCGCGATGACGTTGTCCGGTGGGCGCCGGAGCGTCGGCCAGGCGCTGAACGAGGTGCTCTGGGAGGACACGCCCACCCAGAACTTCCCGGGCCGGTTCGCCGTCCACGACGTCCGGCTGGGCGGCAGGCAGATCCGCAAGGGCGACCTGCTCATCCTCGGTCTCGCCGCGGCCAACCACGACCCGCTCGTCCGGCCGCTCCCGCAGACCTCGAGCGGCAACCAGGCGTACATGTCGTTCAGCTACGGCGATCACCGGTGCCCGTACGCGGCCCAGGAGATCGCCAAGGTGATCGCCGAGGCCGCGATCGAGGTCCTGCTCGACCGGCTCCCGGACGTGGTTCTCGCGGTGCCGGCCGACACGCTGACCTGGCGGCCGTCGCCGCTGTTCCGCGGCCTGTCGGCGCTGCCGGTGAAGTTCTCCCTGGCCTGGTGACACCCGGGACTTGGCCAGATGCCGTGAACGACTCTTTCCTGTCGTCCGACGACAGGAAAGAGTCGTTCATGACGTTGCGGACCTGACAGTCCGGCGGCGGTGTCGTCCGACAGTGCCCTGTGCTGCTCTGCGCCGCCACCCGACCTCGCCGAATGGCTCCACACGGACTGGGCCCCTCAACCGAAGATCGTCGTTCCGGACGTCGGCTCGAAGCGGGCCTGGAAGAACCTGAGCTGCCCGGGTTCGCAGGTGAACCGGAGGCCGCACCGGATCCGGTCGCGGTCGCGGTGGACGGCGATGACGCCGTCGGCCACGAGGTCCATGTGCGCGCGGGTGTAGACGCGGCGCGGGATCGCCAGGCGCAGCAGTTCCAGGCGGGGCAAGCGGTTTTCCCCGGTTTCCGGGTCCCGGCCGGCCGAAACCGCGCCGCGTTCGACACCGCGGACGCCGGCTTCGAGGTACACCGCGCACGCCAGGGTCTGGCCGGGGAACTCCGGCCGGGGGACGTGCGGGAGCGCGGCCGCCGCGTCGACGCAGACGCAGTGGCCGCCGGCCGGGCGGACGATCGGCACGCCCGCGCGGCAGAGCCGCGTCGCGAGGTAGTCGACCTGGGCGACGCGGGCGCGGATGTGGTTCTCCTCCACGGATTCCGCGATGCCCACGGCGATGGCCTCCATGTCGCGGCCGGCCATGCCGCCGTACGTGTGCAGCCCTTCGTACAACAGGGCGAGCCCACGGGCCTGGTCGGCCAGGGCCGGATCGCGCAGGGCGAGCCAGCCGCCGATGTTGGCCAGCGAATCCTTCTTGGCGGACATGACCGCGCCGTCGGTCGGCGCGCACAGCGCGCGCAGGATCTCCGCGACCGTGGAACGAGCCCGGCCCGGCTCGCGTTGCTTGACGAGCCAGGCGTTTTCGACCGCGCGGGCGGTGTCGAGGAACACCGGGATCCCGTGGGCGTGCGCCAGGGCGCAGGTCTCGGTGAGGTTCTCGACGCTGATCGGCTGCCCGCCCGCCATGTTGACCGTCGCGGCGAGGGAGACGTACGGGATCGACTCGGCCCCGAACCGGGCGATGACCGCACGCAGTTTCGCGAGATCCACGTTGCCCTTGAACGGGTGTTCCGAGGACGGGTCGTGGGCTTCGTCGACGATCACGTCGTGGAATGTCGCGCCGTTGAGCTCCTGGTGGGCGCGGGTACTGGGGAAGTACATGTTGCCCGGCATGTGGGTGCCGGGCCGGATCAGGCACCGGGACAGGATGTTCTCCCCGCCGCGGCCCTGGTGCACCGGGATGACGTGCTCGTAGCCGTAGA
Organism: Amycolatopsis balhimycina FH 1894; assembly: GCF_000384295.1. NCBI lineage: Bacteria > Bacillati > Actinomycetota > Actinomycetes > Pseudonocardiales > Pseudonocardiaceae > Amycolatopsis > Amycolatopsis balhimycina. The sequence goes on from NZ_KB913037.1 coordinate 3,161,754, forward strand.
AGGCCCGCACGGCCTGTTCGAAGACGTAGAAGCTGCGCGCCCCGGCGTAGGCCTCGTCGCCGCGCATGAGCGCCGACCACTGCCGGTCGGACATCGCGTTGGTGCCGGAGTCGGTGAACAGGTCGACGTAGACGTCTTCCGAGCGCAGCAGGCACGGGTTCCAGCCCGCCGCGAGCAGGGCCGCTTCCCGGTCCTCCCGGGTCGTCGTCCGCAACGGCTCGACCATCTTGACGCGCCAAGGTTCCGGCGGATAAACGGACATGTCAGACTCCCTCGCGTTGCCGGGACAGCCGGGTGAGCAACGGGCCGGTCATCGCCGTCGTCGCGAGCGCCATCACGACCATCGCCGTGTAAAGCGGGCCGTCGATGACGCCCAGGCCGAGCCCGATGCCGGCGAAGACCAGTTCGGTGACGCCGCGGGTGTTCATCAGGACCGCGAACACCCCGGCCGGGTGCGGGGCCAGCCCGCCGAGCCGCGCGCCCAGATAGGCGCCACCGCACTTGCCGGCCACGGCGACGGCGGCCACGGCGGCGATGTCCGCGGCCAGGGCCGCGTCGAGCCGGCCGAGGTCGACGGCCCGCCCGACGAGCACGAAGTACAGCGGTGCCAGCAGCGAAGCGACCGGCGTGACCAGTGCGGCCGGGCCGGGCGCCGGGACGGCGTGGCCGAGGACGACGCCGGCGAAGAACGCGCCGATGGCCGGGTGCAGCCCCGCCGCCTCCGTCACGGCCGCGGCCGCGCAGGCGAGTGCGACCAGCACCGCCGTCGCCGACGGCCGGGAAAGCCGCGCGAGCCGGCGGCGGAACCGGGACCGGGCCAGCCACGGCACCGCCGCCAGCAGCACCACGACGGGCAGCGGCGCGGCCGCGGACCAGCCGTGCGAAGCCGCGGCGGCGACGGCCAGCAGTGCCCAGGCGGTGAGGTCGGAAACCGCGGCCGCGGTGAGCGCGCGCCGGCCGGCGGCGCTGCCGAGCAGGCCGCGTTCGGCGAGGATGCGGGCCAGGACCGGCAACGCCGTCACGGCCATCGCGGCCGCGACGAACACCACGAACGGCCCGGTGCCCGCGGGGGCGTGCCGCCGGGCCAGCCCCAGGGCGAGCACCGCGCCGAGGCCGAGCGGGACGAGGGTGGCGCCGAGCGCCGGCACGACGACGGCCTTCAGCCGGGTCCTGGTCAGCGACGGGGCCAGGTGGGCACCGGCGGCGAACAGGAACAGCACCAGGCCGAGCTGGGCGATCGCGGTGAGCGTGGTGTCGACCGGCGCCGGCAGCCGTCGCGTGGCCGGCGCGACGGCCACGCCGCAGAGGATCTCCCCGAGCACCGCGGGCTGGCCCAGCCGGGCCGCGGCCGCGCCGGCGAGCCGGGCAAGCCCGAGCAGCACGGCGAGGGCGGCGAGCAGGACAGCGAGCTCAGGCATCGGGGACCTGCCAGCGACGACCGTCCGAAGTGGACACCAGCCCGCCGGGGAACATCGGCGGCTCCGCACCCGCGTCCTCGCCGAGCAGGCCGCGCATCTGCAGCTGTGCCCCTTCGGCGAGGACCTCGCCGAGTGTGTCGAAGTCCGTCGACGACACCCCGCCGACGAGGTCGAGGAACGCCGTGCGGTCGTCGCGGCCGGTGACGTGACCGGCGTGCCGGTAGTAGGACCGCTGGTCGGCCTCCAGCCGGTAGAAGCCGCGCAGGAAGTCCCGGAACAGACCGAATTCACGGCGGTAACGCGCTTCGAACTCGGCGAAGCACCGCTCCTCCGGCACCAGGCCGGCCAGGGTGCTGTTGATCGACCGGGCGGCCAGCAGCGCGCTGTAGGTGGCGAGGTGGACGCCGGAGGAGAACACCGGGTCGATGAAGCACGCGGCGTCGCCGACCAGCGCCATTCCCGGGCAGCACAGGGAAGTCCGGTCGTAGGAGTAGTCCTTGCGCACTCGCAGCCGGTCGTACGGCGGCTCGGTGGCGCGGGGGACGCCGTGGAGGAAGTCGCGGACCAGCGGGCAGTCCGCGATCAGGCCGCGGAACGCCGTCTCGGGATCGCCCTGCACCCGGGCCGCGGCGTCCCGCCGGACGACCGCGCCGACGCTGGTCAGGCTCGCCGAAAGGGGGATGTACCAGAACCAGCCGTCGCCGAACGCGGCGCACACGATGTTCCCCGCGTCCGGTTCGGGCAGCCGGGCTCCCCCGCGGAAGTAGCCGAACAACGCCAGGTTGCGGAAGTCCCGTGCGTATTCGCGGGCGCCGCCGACGTCGTGGTGCAGCCGGCTGGTGTGCCCGGAAGCGTCGACGACGAACCGCGCCGTCGCCGCCCGTTCGCGGCCGGTCTCGTCGAGGTAGCGGACGCCGGTGATCCGGCCGCCGTCCCGCAGCGTGCCGAGCACCCGGTGCCCTTCGCGGACGTCGGCGCCGAGCCGGCTCGCGTTGCGCAGCAGGATCGTGTCGAAGCGCGTGCGTTCCACCTGGTAGGCGTAGGAAGTCGGGCCGGCCATGCGGTCCGACGCGGCGAACGCGAACGTCCACGGCTCGGGGTCGCTCCCCCACCGGAACATGCCGCCGCGCTTGCGGACGAACCCGGCGCGTTCGACCTCGTCCCGCACCCCGAGCAGGGCGCAGATCCCGTGCACCGTCGCCGGGAGCAGCGACTCCCCGATCCGGTAGCGCGGCAGGTGCTCCTGCTCCAGCAGCAGGACGCGGTGCCCGTCGGCGGCGACCAGCCCCGCCGCGGTCGACCCGCCAGGGCCGCCACCGACCACGACGACGTCGAAATCGGTCATCACACGCCTCCTTCGGGACGGCCGGGAACGAGTTCGGCGAGCCGGGCGACCGTGCGGCGGCGCAGGACGTCCCGCAGCGTGCACGGCACCCCGCGGGCCCGCAGCCGCGACGCCAGCGCCGCGGCGGAGAGGCTGTGCCCGCCGAGGGCGAAGAAGTCGCTGTCCGAGGTCACTTCGGAGATCCCGAGCTGGCTCCGGAACGCGGTCGCGACCACGGTTTCGGCCGGGGTCATCCGGCGGGGCTCGATCCGGACGGCGGCGCGGTCGACCTTCCCGGTGCGCCCGACCGGCAGGGCGTCGGCCTCGACGACCGTCGCCGGTACGAGGTACTCGGGCAGCGTCTCCCGGAGCCGGTCGAGCAGGAAATCTCCAGTGCCGGAGCCGAGCACGACGTAGGCGACCAGGTGACGGCGGTCGCCGGTGCCCTCGGCGCGGACCATGGCCTGCCGCACCCCGGGCAGCGCGAGCAGGGCGTGCTCGGCTTCGCCCGGCTCGACACGGTGGCCGCGGATCTTGACCTGGTCGTCGAGCCGGCCCAGCCAGCGCAGGGTGCCGTCGGGCTCGCAGCGGCACCGGTCGCCGGTGCGGTACCAGCGGTGGGGCGCGGTGCCGAAGCGTTCGGCCGTCAGCTCCGCGTCCCCGAGGTAGCCCAGCGCGAGGGACGACCCGCCGACGAGGAGCTCGCCGGTCTCGCCGACCGGCACCGGCCGCAGGCAGGCGTCCACGACCTGGACGCTGGTGTTGGCGATCGGGTGCCCGATCGCGGGCGCGTCCTGCTCCCCCACCCGGCACGCGGTGGTGAACACCGTGCATTCGGTCGGGCCGTAGAGGTTGACCGCCGTCAAGCCGGGTGTCGCGCGCAGCCGGGCCCAGAGCGACGGGCCGACCGCCTCGCCGCCCATGAGCAGCGTCCGCGGGCGGGCGTCCCCGGTGAGCAGGCCGGCGTCGACGAGCCCGGCGAGCTGGGTCGGCACGGCCTCCACCACCGACAGCCGGTGCGCGCGGATGAAGCCGACGTAGCGCTCGGGATCGGTGCGGACGTCTTCGGGCACCAAGTGCACCTCGTGCCCGCCGACCAGCCAGAGCAGCGGGTCCCACGCCGCGTCGAACGCCGGCGGGAGGCCGTGCGCCACCCGCTGCGGCGCGCCCCCGGCGGGAAAGAACCGCGCGGCGAGCTCGCAGTACAGGTTGACCAGGCTCCGGTGCCCGACCACGACGCCTTTCGGACGTCCGGTGGAGCCCGAGGTGTACACGACGTACGCCGGATCGGCGGGGTTGGTGCCGGCGACCGCGTGCTCCGGCCGCCGGGCGAGCTCACTGCGCCAGTGCTCGGGCGAGAGCACGACGTCCGCGCTCGCGGCGAGCTCGGGCACGTCGGTGAGCAGCACGGCCGGGCGGGCCTCGGCGAGGATCAGCGCCCGCCGGGCCGGCGGGAGCCCCGGGTCCAGGGGCAGGTACACCGCGCCGGCCTTGGCGACCGCCAGCGGAGCCAGCACCGCCCGCACGGACCTGGCCATCGCGCACGCCACCATCGAACCGGGCACCGCCCCGGCGGCCCGCAGCACGGTCGTCAGGCGGCCGCTCCACCGGCGCAGGTCGCCGAAGGTCCACGTGACGTCGTCGGCCACCAGGGCCGTCCGCTCCGGGAACGCCCGGGCCCGCAGCTCGAACAGCTCCTGCCAGCCCACCTTCGGCACGAAGCGCCGGCCGCCCCCGACCACGGACGGCGGAAGGTCAGGCATCCCGCACTCCCGCGGCGACGACGTCCCGCTCGATCCGCCGCAGCCACGTCCAGAACTCCGCGCCGCGGCCGGGGGCCAGCAGCCCGAGGTGCCCGCCCGGCACGGTCGCGGCCAGGAAGGGACCGGTCGTCCACGTCCGCCACGCTTCGGTCGCGTCCTCGGTCGCCACCGGATCGCGGTCGCCGCACAAGGCGGCCAGCGGGCACCGGACGGGGGTGGCGGCCGGGCCCCGGTACGCCCTGGTCAGGTCGACGTCGGCGCGCAACAGGCCGGCGGCGTAGGCCCACACCTCGAACGAAGCGCGGTTTCCCAGCCCGGGAACGAACCCTTCGCCGGTCAGCACCTCCAGGAGGTGCTGCTCGCCGGCCCGCGCGGACCGCCCGGGGACCCGCCGCTGCGGCGCGGGCGTCCCGATGACGACGACGGCCGCCGGCAACGGCCCGCAGCGGGTGCGCAGCCGCTGCGCCAGCTCCACCGCGACGAACCCGCCCATGCTGAACCCCACCACCACGGTCCGCCGCACCCAGGCGGCCTCCCGGCGGAGGAGCTCGCCCGTGACCTGCTCGGCCACCTGCTCCACGGACGCGGGCGACGGCGTGTCCAGCCGGTCACCCCGCCCCGGGTACTCCACGCCCCACACCTCGGCACCGCCCGCCGCCCCCACGACGTGCCGGAAGGTCCCGACGGTGCCGCCGGCGGGCGGCAGGAGCAGATAGCGGCACCCGTTCCTGCCAGGCTGGTCCCCCGCGGACAACGACCTGATGGCAAAGGGCATGACGAATCCTTCGATGAATTACTCCGGCCAACGGGGGACCGATTTCCTCAGAATGGAAATCGGCACTTTGGCGAATACACGAATCGTTTCCGAAGGTGCCCACCCCGCCGCACGCTCCGCCGTCCCGGCCGGGACCCGGGTGTCGGGTCCCGGCGAGACCGTGCGGCACCTCCGTCAACCGATGTCGATCATCGCCTGCACGAAAAGATACGACTCGACCGGCGCTCGGCACATAACGGTTTGATCGCGTTGCCGGAAATTGACCTCGCCAGGACGTATCCCGCCGAATTCTCCCCCGTGCGGGTTAGTTTACTCACGGCGGGACTCCGAATAATTCTCGGATACCGCCGACAAGCGCCATGAGGGGCACCCTCATGGCGCTTATGTCCATGAGGGTGCCCCTCATGGCGTCGGTGATCGCCGCGCCGGGCCGGGTATGTCCGGTATCAGGTTTGCCACAGATGCCAGCGTGGCGGTGCCCGGCCCGTTACCCTGTCCGCCAGCGGGCTGCCGATCGAAAACCGGGCTGCCCGTACGAGGGGAAAACGTGGACACATCCGAGCTGAGATTCGGAATCCTCGGTCCGCTCGAGGTGACACGCGGGGGAGCGCCGGTCCCGGTGAACGGCCCGAAGCTGCGCATCGTGCTCGCCACGCTACTGCTGCGGGCGAACGCCACGGTCACCCTCGACCGGCTCGTCGAGGACCTGTGGGGCGCCGAGCAGCCCCCGACGGCGCGCAAGAGCGCGCAGCTCTACGCACAGCGGCTGCGGCGCGCGCTCGGCGAGGCCGTGATCGAGACGCGCCCGGACGGCTACCTGCTGCGGGTCGCGCCCGAACGGCTGGACCTGCTGCGCTTCCGCGAGCTCGTGGCCCGGGCGCGCGAGGCCGGCCCGGAGACCGAGCGGACGCTGCTGGCCGAGGCGCTGGCCTGCCGGCGCGGGGCGCCGCTGGCCGACATCCCGTCCGAGGCGCTGCAGCGCGACGAGGCCGTTCCCCTCGCCGAGGAGCTGCTGCGCGCCCGCGAGCGCTGGCTCGAGGTCAGCCTCGAGCTGGGCCGGCACCGCGAGATCGTCGGCGAGCTCGGCACCCTGACCCGGGAAAACCCCTGGCAGGAGTCGTTCTGGGCGTTGTACATCCTGGCGCTGCACCGCTGCGGGCGGCAGGCGGACGCGCTGGAGACCTACCGCGACGTGCACCGGATGTTCGCCGACGAGCTCGGCGTCGAACCGGGCCCGCGGCTGCGCGCGGCGCACCGCGCGATCCTCACCGCGCAGGAGGAGCCGCCGGTCGCCGAGCCGCTGCCCGCCGTCTGCCAGCTCCCCGCGGACCTGACCGGCTTCTCCGGGCGGACGTCGGACCTGGCGAAGCTCGACGCGCTGCTCGGCGACCCGCCCGGGCACCGGACGCTGGTGATCGCCGGGCCCGGCGGGATCGGCAAGACCGCGCTGGCCGTGCACTGGGCGCACCGGATGGCCGCGCGCTTCCCGGACGGCCAGCTGTTCGTCGACCTGCGCGGCTACGCGTCGACCTCGCCGATCTCCAAGACCCAGGCGCTGACGCTGTGCCTGCGCGCGCTCGGCGTGTCCGCCCTGCGGGTGCCGGTGACGCTGGACGAGCAGGTCGTGCTGTACCGGACGCTGCTGGCCGGACGGCGGGTGCTGGTGGTGCTGGACAACGCCGCCGACGCCGGCCAGGTCCGGCCGCTGCTGCCGCAGAACCCCGGCTGCGCGGCGCTGGTGACCAGCCGCGGCGACCTGCGCGGGCTGACCGTGCTCAACGACGCGCGGATACTCGCCCTGGACGTGCTGACCACTTCGGACACCCGGACGCTGCTCACCGACCTGCTCGGCGCCGACCTGGTCGGCGCCGAGCCGCAGGCCGTCGACCGGCTCGCCGGCCTGTGCGGGCACCTGCCGCTCGCGCTGCGGATCGCGGCGGCGAACCTGGTGGGCGGCAAGCACCCGTCGATCGGGGACTACGTCGCCGCGCTGCGCGCCGACCCGCTGGCCGAGCTGGCCATCGAGGGCGACCCGGACGTCGCCGTGCGCGCCACGTTCCAGCTGTCCTACCAGGCGCTCGACGCGCCGGCGCGGCGCGTGTTCCGGCTGCTGGGCCGGATCCCGGGTCCCGATTTCGGCCTCGCCGCGGCGGCGGCGCTGGCCGGCCCGGACACCCGGCGCTGCCTCGACCGGCTGGTCGCGGCGAGCCTGCTGACCCGGCGCAGCGCCACCCGGTTCCAGTTCCACGACCTGCTGCGCGAATACGCCGCCGACCGCGCGCGGGCCGACGAAGCGCCCGGTGACCTGGCCGCGGCCGACGCCCGGCTGTACGAGTACTACCTGGACACCGCGGCCGCCGCGACCCGGCGGCTGTACCCGCTGTTCCGCCGGATCCTGACCACTTCGGAGCCCCGGGCGTCGTTCGAGGACGACGGGCCGGCGATGCGCTGGCTCGACGAGGAGCGCCCGAACCTCGTCGCCGCGGTCGAGCGCGCGGCCCAGGCCCCCGGGCTGCGCGACTACAGTACGTTGCTGGCGGACACCCTGCGTGGCTACTTCGCCGGGCGCGGGCTCGCGGCGGACGGGCTGGCGGCGGCGAACGCCGCGCTGGGCGCGGCGCGCGAGGCCGACGACCGCCGCGCCGAGGTCGCGGTGCTCGTGCTGCGCGGCACGATCGCCTACTACCTCAGCGACTACGGCTCCGCGATCGCCCGGTACGAGGAAGCCCTCGAAAGCGGCGGGCCGGGCATGGACCCGGTGGCCGAATCGGAGGCGCGGCACGGCCTCGGCCGGGTGTACTCGCAGCTCGGCAGGCCACGCGACGGGATGCGCCACCACGAGCGCGCGCTGGCCATCGCCCGGCAGATCGGCGACCTCGACTCCGAGGCGCGCGAGATCAACTACGTCGGCGTCTCGCTGCTGTCGCTGGGCCAGGTCGAGCAGGCGATCGCGTGTCACACGAAGGCCGTCGAGGTCAGCGAGCGGGCCGGCAACCGGTACGTCCGGCTGGTCGCGCTCAACGGTCTCGGGCTGGCCCACTGGACCGCGGGCCGGATGCGGGAATCCGCACAGTGCCACGAGGAGAGCGTGGCACTGTGCGAGCAGTGGGGGCTGCGGCACTGGTTCATCACCAGCCTGGTGTGCCTGGCGGAGACGTGCTGCGACCTCGGCCGCTACAGCGACGCGGAGAAGCACGCCCGGCAGGCCTTGGAGAAGGGCCGCGAACTCGGGGAGCGCCGTCAGGAAGCGGGCGCGCTGGAGATCCTCGCGACGGTCGCCCGGCGGCGCGGCCGGTACGCGGAGAGCATCGAGCGGTACTCGGTGGCGCTGGAGCTGGCTCGCAAGATCCACTTCCGCTACGGCGAGGCGTCCATCCTCATCGGACTCGCCGCCGCGCACCGCGCGCTCGGGCGCCCGTCGGACGCGGTGGAGCACACGGAGCTGGCCCTGGCCAGGATGAACGAGACGGGCATGCGGGTGCTGGAATGCGCGGCGCTGACCGAGCTGGCGGCGGCCCAGCGGGAACTGGGCGACCACCCGGCGGCGGCGCGGCACATCGACCGGGCGCTGAAGATCGCTCGCGAGAACGGGCAGCGGCTGAACGAGGCACGAGCCCTGCGAGTTCTGGGCTCCTGCGGCGATCCGGCGCTTCTCGCGGCCGCGCAGGAGATCTTCACCGAGCTCGGGGTTCCGGAGGCCGCGGAGCCGGTGCAGGCTTGAGGTCTCGAAGGCGTACTCGTTTGAGCCTCCACCCCGAAGCCGGCGGACTTGAATGAGTCATTCAGGACGTGCGAGGTCCTGAATGACTCATTCAGGACCTCGCAGCGGCTCCAGCCGGGTAAGCCCCGGGCGGCTATTGTCATCCACCCCAAGGCTTGTTGATGTTGACGCCCCCACCGATGACGCGACCTTGAAATATGTGTCTGCCGGAGTCGTTCACATTGACGCTGCCGCCCACGTCACGAGTTTGAAGTATGGCCAGCTTGTCACCCTCGGAAATGAAATAGACAGAGCCGTCAACGCCGCCCCGGACGATCGCGCCCCCTTCCCCCACGTACAAGTCACCTCTCACCGTGCCGTCGATCACTCCACCATTTATGACGACATCACCATCTATGTCGCCATGGACGACGTCACCCTCCTTGACATGGCTGTGCGGCCCGGATTTCACACCGCAACCGCCATGGCAAGCACTATGGATTTTGATGGCGTCCTTGATCAGTCGCGCGCCGGTGCCGACATCGCCGGGTCCGGGAGCGAGGCCCATGGCCGATATCAGGGCGTTCTCCGTGTCACCTTCCGCCCCATACCAGATGACGTTCACCACGTCACAGCCCTGGGAAAGATACGGTATCGGGAGAGTGCCGCAAATATCGAGCAGCATATGACCTTCTTCACTGGTCATCGACGTCGGGACGGACACGCATGGCGAAGGGGCGCCGTTGTTCTGGAGATATCCGGACTGCCGCATATATCCTGTCGGACAGTTATCCGACCCTTGGCAAGGCTGGCTTCCGTATCCGCTGCTGCCCACTTCCCGGCATTTGCCGTCGTCCGGCAGCTTGACCACGTTGATGACAACGGTCCGCGGCGGCCGGTCGCTGGCGGGAGGCAGGCCGGGCCGCTTGCCGATCGGCTCCATGACCCCGGCATTCTTCGTCCCGTTGTTCGTCCCGCTGTTCCCGCCGCTTCCCTGGCAACCGGTTTCCAGCGGGCAGCCGTCATCGAGGCTGCCCCTCAGCTTCAGCCCACTGGGGTCGCTCATGGTGATCGGGTTGTTGTTGCTGTACGTGTAACCGTTGAGCTGCTGCGGATCTCCCGGGCTCAACAGCGGATCCACCGAAATGAACCGCCCGGTGTCCGGGTCGTACTCCCGCGCGCCCAGATGCGTCAGCCCGGTACTGGCATCCTTCACTCCGCCGGCGAACCCGCGTTCGCCGGGGAACGACGCTGCGTCACGCGGGCCGCCGAAGGGCAGCTGACGCCGGTGGGTGACCGCCAGCGTGCCGGAATCGATCGCCGTCCGCGCCGTGCTCTGGTGATCCGACGCCAGCCACGTCAGCGTCCCTCTCCCCTGTCGCATCGCGATCGTCCGGCCACCGTGGCCGTAGTACCGCGTCACCGTCGGATTGCCACCGGCCGCCGCGACGCGCAGCTCCTGGCCGCCCAGGTACAACGTCGTCCCGGCCGGGTCGCGCCGGATCAGCCTGCCACCCGAGGCGTCGTACACGTACGACGTCGCCTGCGACCCCTTCGTCACCGACGCGAGCTTGCCCTGCTCGTCCCAGGTGAACTGCTCACCGGACGACCGCGAAGCCAGCTGGCCCGCCGCGGTGTACTGATAGGACACCGAGCCGCCCGGCGAGGAGACCGACCCCAGTGCGTGCGCGTGACCGGGGACCTGGCCGGCGGAAGTCCGGACCACGTCACCCGAAGCCGCGTGCCGGGTGTCGGTCGCCCGGTTGCCCGCCTTGTCGTACGTGAACGACTGCCAGTACGGCGCCGGCCCGCGCAGGCCCGCCACCGACGGGCTGTCCGAGCACGACGGCGCCGTCCACGCCTCGGTGAGCCGCTGGAGCCCGTCGGACCGGAAACACTGGACGTCACCCGCGAACGTGTCCGCGAGGGACGTGACACTCCCGGCCGGGTCGTACGAATAGTGTACGTCGGACTGCATCGGCGACGGCGTCTCGGTGTCCACAATGGACCGAGTCAGCCGCCGGTCGTTCTGGTCGTAGTACTGCGACAGCCAGACGCGCTTGGTACCCGTCCCCAGGGTGAGCCGGGCCGGCTCGCCGTAGCGGGTCAGGTTCGTGGCCGACACCAGCTCGGTCGTCGAGCCGTCGTACCCGCCCGAGCTCGAAGCCAGCGGCCCGAGCTCGTCGTAGGCGAAGCTGACGGTCTCCGCGGGCAGCTCACCGGCCGCCGCGTAGGACTGGCTCGACACGCTGCCGTCCGGGTTGTAGCCCGTGTACGAGGAATACGTCCCGGCCAGCAGGCCTTCCGCCGGCGGGATGATCACCGACGTTCCGGTCGGCCGGTACGCCGGGTCGTAGCTGAGCACCTTCCCGGCGTAGGGCTTGTCGTCCACCCAGGAGGTCGACGACGCGGGCTTCCCCTTCCCCTTCGTCACCGTGTCGTACGTCCATTCCGCGAGCTTCTTCCCGGCGGCCGAACCCGCGAACTTCCCGGTCGGGCGCCCCAGGCTGTCGTACGTGTACGCCAGCACCGAACCCCGCGCGTCACGCGCCGTCAGGACCTGCCCGGCGTCGTCGTAGGTCTTGGTGCTCAGGCCGCTGTCCGGGTCGTCGCTGCTGACCTGACGGCCGAGGAAGTCGTAGCCGAACCGCCACACCGCACCCGACGGGTCGGTCATCGTCTCGGCCTGGCCCGCCTTCGTATACGTGTACCGCGTCGCGTCGAAGCCGCCGTTGTGGAGCTGCCGCAGTTCGACGGTCTGCCCGCGCGCGTCGGTGTAGGTCGACGTCGGCGTGCCGCCCGCGGGCGGGGTGACGTCCACGTGGTCGCCGAAGTACGCCGTGCTGGTCCGCCGCTTCTCGAACGCGCCCGCGAAGTAGATCGACGCGTCGGCGCGGCCGGCCCCGTCGAAGTGCGTGCGGGTGTGGCCCGGGATGTCCACATCGGACGCGATCCACAGCCCGTCGTCGACGGCCTTGTCGTTGTAGTACGGCTGGGTGGTCTTCCACGCCCGGCCCTGCGAGTCGTACCGCGTGTCGGTGAGCAGCCGCCCGCCGCCGATCGCCGGGGCCTGCGCCTGCCGCGGCCGCAGCAACCCGTCGTAGATCGTGTTCCCGGAGATCTCGGCGCCGGTCGGGCCGATCCGGGTCGTCGTGACCACCGTCGGCTTGTCCCCGCGCATGAGGTACGCCGTGCGGACGTTCGGCACGTCCGGGTGGTCGGTCCTGGTCCACGTCGGCGTCCACACCGCGACCGCGCGGCCGAGCGCGTCGTAGGACATCTCCGTCTTGCGCAGGTTGGGGTCGGTGACCAGTGTCGGCACGCCCCACGCCGGGTCGAGCGCCGTGGTCGTCACGAGCCCGGCGGGGACCGCGTCGGTGCCCGGGCTGGTGACCACGGTCTGCGTGACCGGGCCGCCGTCGGCCGGGGTGTAGGCCGTCGTCGTGGTGCGCCCGAGCACGTCGGTGGCGGCGGTGACGCGTCCCTGCGCGTCGTACGTCGCCGTCCCGGTCGTCAGGTACACCGGACCCGCGGCCGGGCGGTCCTTCGCGACCTCCGTCTTCGTCGCGTTGCCGTGCGCGTCGTACGTGGTCTTCGCGTCGGAAAGCGCGTCGCGCGGATACTCGGCCGAAGCGCCGCAGCGGACGGAATCCGTCCAGACGTGCCCGGGCAGGCTCATCAGCCAGGCGCCGTCGTTGCGCGCGTATTCGGTGTGCGCGCACCGGTCGTCGGCGTCCGTCCCGGTGTCGCCGAGGTCGTTGACCGCGGTGGCGAGCCCGAGATCGTCGTACGTCGTCTCGGTCCGCGTCGTCCGCCATCCCGTGCCTACGGCCGTGTACCCGCGCGAGACGCCCGGACGCACCAGGTACGCCTTGAACGCGCCGCGCGTCGCCACCGGGCCCTGCACCGCAGGCTCGGTGATCGTCTTGCTCAGCCGTGGCGGGTCCGGCTGGTCCGACGCTCCTTCCCGCGCGAAGGTCGCCGTCTCGAGCCCGAAGCCCTCCAGCCAGTCGGCGTCGGCGCGCACGCCGCCCTCGGAGTCGGTGACGGTGGCCGAACGCGTCCCGGACGGCAGGTGGTCACCGTCCATGCCGCGGTAGAACCGCTGCTCGGACATCGTGACCGGGCCGGCCGGGTCGTCCGCGGTACCGCTTCGGACGCGGACCCGGCCGAAGCCGCGGAACTCGTTCCACGTCCGCTTGTCGTCCTTGGTGAACTCCGAGGTGTCCCAGTGCCAGGCCGCGCCGTCGAGGTACTCGTACCGCGTGACCTGCTCGGGGAACGTCGACGCCGGCTGGCCGTCGACGGTCAGCCGGTCCGTCTGGACGACGGCCGTGACGACGTACTTGTGGAAGTAGTCCGTGCGCTCGGCCATGTTCTTCTTCGCCCACCGCACCGGGAAGCACCGCTTGGTGTTGCTCTCCGGGTTCGCGGGCAGGTTCCCGGCCTTGCACTCGGATTCGTACGTGATCGACGTGACGCCACCGGTTTCCGAGACGATCCCGGTGATGCGGTAGCGCATGAGCGGCGACGCGCCGTCTTCCGGCAGTTCGACGCGGTTGTACATCGGCGTGCCCTGGAACGTCACCGACGGCATGTCCACCGGCGCGCCGGCCAGGCCGGTGTGCTTGATCCCCTTGAGCCACAACGCGGCCTTCTCGCCGTCACCCGGGTCGGGGTACTGCTGGTCCAGGTCCCACCGGTCGACGTCGCCGAAGTCCGTGCCCCGCCACACCTTCGTGGTCACCGACGCCAGCCGCTTGGTGGTCCAGAACGTCGGCGAGTGGTTCCCCGCGCAGGCGGCCGTGTCGCACTTGGCTTCCCATGGCACGTCGGGCCAGTTCGCGGCTGCCTCCGGACGGCAGTCGCTGCCCGGCACGCACCGGTCGGCCGTCGTGAACACGACGCGCCCGGACGGCTGCGCGGCGCCGTGACCCAGCCCGTAGTCGATGTGGTCCAGGTAGCCGCCCCGGGCGTAGGGCACCGCGGCGTCCTTGCCGTCGAACCCGTAGGAGTTCGTTTCCTTCGTGTAGTAGTAGCGCATCTCGTTGCCGTTGCGGTCGACGACCTTGTCCAGGTTCCACCGCCACGGCTGCGTGCACGACGAGGCGTCGAACGACGCCCCGTGGCACGGCTCGCCGGAGTCGTCACCGAACACCGGCACCGTCCACGTCGAGTCCGCCTCCGACCCGAAGAAGTACTGGGTCCCGTCGACCGTGGTGATCTTCCAGTACTCGCCGTCGTTGTCGCCGTTGGCGGCGCCGGTCAGGTGCTCGATCCGCGACCCGTCGTCACCGCGCGACCGCCACTTGCCGGTCGCGTCGTCGCGGATGAGCTGCCCGCCCGCGCCGCCGTAGGACGCCGTCGCGTTGTCGCTGCGCCAGCACAGGTCCCCCACCTGTGCCGGCTTGACGTCGCCCTCGGAGTCCGTCGAGCACCCCCAGTAAGCACGCTCGACGAACCCCGAGGACAAGTCCCAGCCGTCTCCCACCCAGGACGGCTGGTTGTTCGTCACCATCGTCCGGCCGTCCACCGCGGACGACCGGTACGACAGCGACAAGCCCGGCGCCGGCCCGGCCGCCGGCGGTACCCGCAGCGGGTACGACCAGGTGAAATCGCCGGTGTGCGGCGAAACCGCCCACGACGCCGACGGCGAGAGCGGTGACGCCGTCGCCGTGCCCGCTCCCTCCTGCGCGGGCTTGGCCTGCTGGTTGCCGGTCAGCGCGTGCGCCGACGCCTGGTCGGGCTCGATGGTCCGCCACGACGGGCCGGACACCGGCACCGACGGGGTGCCGTCGAGCTTGACCGACGGCTCCCCGGCCCACGCCGAGGGCGCGGCGACGGCCAGCAGCAAGGACGCCGCGAGTTGCGTGGCGACCACGAAGGTCAGGCCACGTCGGGATCTTCTGCGCACAACTCTCCCCTTGGTCATCACGCGGTGAGCACGTAGCCCAGCGGGCCGCGCACGGTCTGGCCCTCGCAGGTCGCGCTCGACGACACGAACAGCTCCCCGGCCGACGGCCCGGTGTTCAGCGAGCACTGGTAGATCCGGATGTTCGGCCGGTTCGCGGGCGGCTGGGTCCAGACGTAGCCGATCTGGTGCTGGACGGTCTTGCCGTCGCACGCCGGATCGGCCGACACGAACCGGTCCGAACCGTCCACACAGGACATCAGCAGCTGCGTGCCCGGCTCGTTCGTGCGCGCCACCAGGCCGAGGGAACCCTCGAACCGGTAGCCCGGCGGCACGTCGTCCGCGACCACCGCGTGCTCGGCCACTCCCGGCAGGAAGTACCGCACGAGCGGCGCGTAGGCCGGGAGGTACCCGAGCAGGCCGTCGACCTGCTGCCCTTCGCACGTCGGCGAGTTCGAGTCGAAGCGCTCGCCCTTGAACAGGCACCGGTACAGCGGCATCGTCGTCACCCCGGCGGGCGGGTCGAGGTAGCTCGATCCCAGCGCGCCCAGTTTCGCCGCGCCTTCGCAGTTCGGGTCGATCGAGGTGAACGCGTCGACGTCGTTGATCAGGCAGCTGAACATCGGGTGCGTCCCGGCCGTGCCCGCGGGCAGCGTCCGGCCCAGCGGCGTCTCGAACCGGTAGCCGGCCGGGGCCGCCCCGAACCGGTCCCAGATCCCGCCGGCAGGCGCGACCGTGCGGTGGTCGCCGGGGGTGGTGAACCGGCCGAGCTGCCCACCGGCGGCCGGCGGCCAGCCGGCGCGGGCCCGGATCTCGTCGTCGGGCACCACGCCCTCGTCCGTGGTGACCTCGTCGATCGCGCCGGTGAAGAACCCGGCGGGCACGCCGTGCTCCAGGTCCCGCCCGATCGTCAGGCCGCCCCAGGCGGTCCAGAGCAGCACGTTGTCCTTCGTGCCGACGAGCTCCCCGTTGACGTACAGCCGGAGCTGGCGCGCCGGGTAGTCGTAGACACCGGTCAGGTGCGTCCAGATCCCGAACGCCGGCGCCTGCGTGGAGTTCGCGTAGGTCAGCGGGCGGTAGTCCGCCGTGGCGTCGTCGGCCGTCGCGGCGCCGAAGATCCAGCGCCCGATCTCCGGGCGGTACTGCAGCACGAACCCGCTGTGCCGCGCGCCGTCCTGGCCGGCGACGGTGGCCACCTTGTCGTCGCGGGTCGGCTTCGCCCACGCCGCGACGGTGAAGCTGTCGCGCATGATGGCCCCGACGTTCGCCGTGGTGGCCGCGGACGCGCCGTCGAGCTGCAGCGCCTTGCCGGACTGGCCGGCCGGGTAGGTCGCGGTGCCGGCCAGCGTGGTCGGGTTCCCGACCCACGACGTGTCCTTCACCGTGCCGTCGTCGAAGCCCCAGCGGCCGTGCGACGCGGGTGGGATGTCCTCGTGCACCTTCCGGACCTCGGCGTCCGACAGCGCCTTGCCGCGGTACGCGCGGACCTCCTCGATGCCGCCCTTGAAGAAGCACTGGTTCACGCCGTCCCAGCGGCACCGGCCGATCGAGAACTTCCCGTTCGCAGGCGGCACGGTGACCCCGGACATCGCCCCGGAAAGCGCGCCGTTCACGTACAGCTTCAGCTGACCCACGAGCTGGCCCGGCGGCCGGTCGTAGACGAGCGTGAGATGTACCCAGCCGTCCGTGTAGCCGGTTTCGGTGGACAGGACGTACTTCAGCTCGCCTCCCGCCCCCACGACGGCGGCCCACTTCTTCGCCGTCGGGTCGTACTGGACGTAGAAGGAGCTGTACCGGTCACCGTCCTGACCGAACACCGTCGTGTAACCGGTGCTGTTCTTGTTGAACGCCCACGCCGAGACCGAGAAGCTCTGCGCCGTGTCGACGACCGGGCCCGCGGTCTCCGCGTACCCGGACTTGCCGTCGAACCAGCCGGTGTAGGCGTCCCGGCCGGTGTGCCAGCCCGCGCCCGGGCTCAGCGTCGCGGTGTTCCCGCGTCCGCTGGAGTCGGCCGCGGTCGTACCGGTGTTCTCGTCGAACTTCCAGCGCCCGGCGTCGGCCGGCGGCAGCGGCGCGGCCTGGGCGGCCGGGTAGGACCGCCACAGCGCGGACACCCGGTCGGCGGTCAGCGCGCCGCTGTAGAGCCGGACGTCGTCGACGCCGCCGCGCCAGTACCCGCCCCACTCGCCCGCCGTCTTCGCCCGGCCGACCTGCAGCCCACCGGTGCCCTGCCACGGCTTGAGCAGCGTGCCGGGCTCCTTGCGGGTTCCGTCGACGTACAGCCAGATCGTCTTGCCCGGCGCGTCGTACACGCCGGCCAGGTGCACCCAGCTGTTCAGCTCGCCAGGGATGACCGCCAGGGACGCCTTGGTCACCGAGCCGCCCTCCTCCGGCACCTCGAAGATCCAGTTCCCGTCGTGGCCGGAGTCGTCGACGACGTGCCCGAGCCGGAACTTGCTCGTGGTGTTCCCGCCGTCCAGTGACACCGCGCTGAGGAAGCACCGCGGCGTTTTGCCGATGTCACACGGGTTGTCCTTGAGGTTGACCCACGCCGACACCGTGAAACTGCTGTCGGTGCGCACGTCCACCCCGGACGTCGCGGCGTAGGCGCCGGTGCCGGACAGGTCGAGCGCGTTGCCGATCCGGCCGGGGGTGAACGTCGCGCCCGAGCCCAGCGTCGCCGGCTTCGTGCCGACGGCGTCGCCGCCGCGGGTTCCCCCGCCTTCGTCGAACGTCCAGTCGTGGGCGAGGCTGACGTCCCGCCCGGCCAGCGTCTGGACCTCCCCGCCGATCAGCGCGCGGCTGTAGAGCGAGACGTCGTCGATGGCGCCGGTGAACAGCTCGGCGTTCGGGTTGTCCGCCCACAACGACCGTCCGAACTGGACACCGCCGGTGGCGTCGAACCCGCCGGTGTGCGCGGCCGACGCGGCGAGCACGCCGTTGACGTACAGCTCGATCCGCTGCCGGTCCTCGCTGTACACACCCGCCAGGTGCGTCCACACCCCGGGCTGCGCGACCGGTCCGGTCGCCTCGTCGCCCGGCTGCGCCCGATCGGCGTTCATGGCGACGAAGCCCCAGCGCCCGTCGGAGAGCGCGCGCAGGTCGAACCCGGCCACGTGCGCCCCGCTCTGGGACACCACCGCCGCCTGGGCACCGATGTTGTCCAGCCGCGCCCACGCCGTCACCGAGAAGCTGTGGTCGGTGTGCACCACCGACGCGGTCGTCGAGGCGTACCCGGAGCCGGCGAGCCGCAGGGCGAGGTCGCCCGGGTCCGGCTGGTTAGTCTGGCCGGCCGCCCAGTCCGCGCCCGGGCTGTAGGTGCCGCCGAACTTGCCGTTCGCGTCGGCGACGTCGCCGTCGAACTTCCACGTCGCCGCGGTGACGGCGGCGCCGGTGACCAGCGAGCGCACCTCGTCCACCGAGATCGCCCTGCTGTAGACCCGGACGTCGTCGACCGTGCCGGGCAGCCGGTGGCTCGTCCCGCCGTTGACCATTGCCCCGCCGACGCGGAACGCGTGCTGCGCCTGCCACGGCGTCACCCGGCCGGTCTCGCCGATCGGCTCTCCGTCGACGTAGAGCCGGATCTTGCCGCTGGGTGCGTCGTAGGTCCCGGCGAGGTGATACCACTGGTCGCGTTCCGGCTTGTAGCCGGTGTTCACCCAGTCGTAGCCCGACGTGTCCCCGTCCGCGTGGGGCAGCACGAACACCCAGGTCTTGTTCTGGTACTGCAGGCAGAACGCGCAGATCTTCTCGCCGTCCTGGCTGAGCACGGTGAACGTGCCGTTCTCGTCGGCGCCGGCGTCCAGCCGGACGTACGCGGCGACCGAGAAGCTCTGGTCCGTGCGCACCATCGGGCCGGCGGTCGTGGCACCGCCGGTGACGCCGTCGAAGTGCACGCCGCGGCCGACCGCGCCGTCCGGGACGAACGCCGCGCCGCCCTGCAGCACCGCGTCCGCGCCGCCCTCGACGGCGTTGCGCGCGGTGGTGCCCTTGTCCTGGTCGAACTTCCACTGCGCGACCTGGACGTTGCCCGCGCTGACCAGGCCGGCCACCTCGGTGGCCGACAGCGGGCGGTCGAAGATCTGCGCCTCGTCGACCGCGCCCGGCCACGGGTCGACGATCTTGCCGTCCCAGACGAGCCTGCCGATCCGGACCGGGCCACCCGCGTTGTCCGTGGCCGGCGGGGCGTGCGCGGTCCCGGCGAGCTTCCCGTCGACGAAGAGCCGGATCTCGTTCGCGTCCCGGTCGTACACGCCGGCCAGATGGGTCCAGGTGTTCAGCTGCGGTACCCCGGCCGCCGTCTGGGCCATCGCGATGCTCGTCCACGAGTCCGTCGAGGTCGATTTCCCGAACGTCCAGTGCGCGTCGCTGCCGTCGTTCTCGGCCCGGTACCACAGCGCGAAACCGGGGAACTTCAGGCCGTCCTGGCTGATGACCGCCCGGGCGCCGTTGTTGCGCTGCAGGTTCACCCACGCCGACACGGTGAACCCGGCGGCGGTCCGGATCGCGTTCGGGGCGGTGACGTCGTCGTCGATGCCGTCGAGCTTGATGGCCGAGCCGAGCGCGCCACCGGCCTGGATGGTCGCGCCGTTGTTCAGCGTGCCGTGCCGGTCGCCGAGGAACGCGCTGTCCTGCGCGGTGCCGTCGAACGCCCACTTGGCCAGCGGGCCGTTGCCGGCGCGGACGTAGAACCGGTACTCGCGCTGTTCGCTTTCGTTGCCCGCCCGGTCGTAGCTGCGCACGTACAGCGTCTGCGGCCCGTCGCCCGGCGGGGTCAGCTTGACCGTCGTGCCGCCGCCGAGGGAGTCCGCGTCGACCTGGGTGTCCGGCTTGTCCTGCCAGCCGTACTTGTAGTGGTCGATGTCCCCGACGCCGTTGCTGCCGAAGGTGAACGTGCCCGGCACGTCCGTGCCGCCGTGCCAGCGGTTGTCCTCTGTGTACAGATCCGAGCCCACCGTCGGCGGCCGCGGGACTCCCGTGCGGTCCACGACGAACGAGGCGCCGCTCGCCGCCGGGCTGGACGTCGCGCCGTCACAGCCGTGCACCCACCAGCCGATCTGCTGGCCGTCCTTGTCGCTGAGGTCGATCGTGGCCGTGTGGACGGCGCCGGACGTCTGCACGGCCCCGTTCCACGACGCGATTTCCTTGCCGTTGGATGAAACCCGCCACTGCGGGAACAGCAGGTCGCCGTCCGGATCGGCGGTCTGCGCGCGCAGCGTGATGGAGTCCTGGGCGACGTAGGGCAGGCCACCGCAGAACTTGCACGGCGCGGGCAGCGGCGGGTCGGTGCCGATGGCGCCCGGCGTGTACGGGGTGCGGTTCCAGTTGACCTTGAGAACGGTCTGCGCCGGGTCGTACTTGCGCCACGCGTACTGGTCGCCCGAGTTGGCGGCCTTCAGGAACAGCGGGGTGTGCGACCCGCGGTCGATCTGGTCGACCGGGATGTCCCACCCGACCTCCTTCCAGCCCGTGCCGCAGGTGCCGCTGTGCACGCCGGGCACCGACCGGGTGCGGTTCCAGCCGCCGCCCGGCTTGTTGTTCCAGATCATCCCGTTCCAGATCCCGCCGTTGGCGCGGTACACCACCTGGTCCCGGTCGGAGCAGTCGGGGCTGGAGATGGCGACCGTGGTGAACGTCGCGCCGAGCAGCGACTTGTCGGACAGGAACGAGGTGTCGTACTGGAAGTAGGACCACCCCTCGCCGATCCCGTTGCACCAGCCGCCGTCCGGCAGGTCCCGCGGGCACTGCCCGACCTGGGCGTTCCCGTCGCCGCTGGTCCCCCAGTACGGCGTGTCCGGGTGGCCCGAGAGCACGTTGGCCCAGCCCCACTTCTGGATCGTCGACAGCGTCGGGTCGACGGTCACCGGGAACTTCACCGCCGGGTCGGCGAGGAACTTCGCGTCCGGGGTCAGCACGAGCGAGTCGTCCACAATGGACACCCCGATCGGCGCGACCTGCCCGGCGGCGTCCCACATCGTCGACGGCGGTGCGCCGAACACCTCGGCCCCGGCGCCGTCCACGGCCCGCAGCGAGCCGTCCCGGGCCGCGGTCAGCTTGAGCCCGTCGGCCTTGACCGCCAGCTTGACCGCCTTGAGCGCTGGGTTGCGCGCGGCTCCGGCGTCCCGCACCACGAGGTGCTGGCTGAAGCCGTCCCGCTCGGCGATCATCACCAGGTCGACGCCCGGGAGCACCTCGCGGTAGGTGGCCTGCGAGCCGGACAGCTCCGGCGCGGGCAGCTTGCCCGGCCAGGACAGCGTGAGGGCCTTGCCGTCGCGGCGCAGCGTCGCGAGCGCGGTGTCCCCGCCCGGCGACAGCGTCAGATCACCGTCGGCGGCCCGCGGCGCGACCCGGCCGTCCGCCCGCCGGCCGAGGCCGGTGTCGATGCCGACCCACCGGTCCCCGCGCCGGACCCGCACCGGGACCGGCGTCAGCTCGGCGGTGAGCGTGCCGCCGGGATTGGCGTACACGGCCCGGGTGGGCGTGCGCTCGTCGGCGACCTCCACCCGGGACCCCTGCAGCCGCGCCGCCACCATCGCCGCGGGCGCGTCCGGCGCCTCGGCGACCGCCGCCGGACGCGGCGCGACCAGCGGCCCGCTGCCGGCGAGCAGCGTCAGCATCGAACCCAGCAGGGCGGTGACCGTACCGGCCACCACCACTCGACGCATGCGCACCGTTGTTCCTCCCCGCATCCCCCGTGACAGACGGAGCGGAATCCTGCGAAACGGTGGCTTCAGCGCGGCATCAAACCGACATCAGGACGGCTTCACGACGGTTTACGACATTTCGGCGTCAGCGATTGGCCGGATGGCGGAGCAACGCGGGGAAAATATCCGAAACTTCCCGCGCGGTCCAGCGAGGGTTCCGGTCTCCGGGGCGGTCGTCACCGAACAGGCGCCCCGGCCTCGGTCGGACTCGGTCAGGAAGCTGATCTTCACCGTGGAGCCCATTCCGGCCGCGTTGGCAGACTGGGTGGCATGACGACAACCATCAGGCCGGCGGGCACCGGGGACGCCCCGCGGATCGCGGTCCTGCTCGAGCAGCTGGGATATCCGACCGACGAAGCGCGGGTCCGGGCCCGGCTGGACGACTGGCTGACCGACCCGCGCAGTGTGCTGATCGTCGCGGAGTCGGACGGCCTGGTGG
Organism: Amycolatopsis balhimycina FH 1894; assembly: GCF_000384295.1. NCBI lineage: Bacteria > Bacillati > Actinomycetota > Actinomycetes > Pseudonocardiales > Pseudonocardiaceae > Amycolatopsis > Amycolatopsis balhimycina. The sequence goes on from NZ_KB913037.1 coordinate 3,183,788, forward strand.
TGGGGGTCGCCGCGTTCCACGCGATGCCCCTGCTGGAGCGCGACGGACGCCGGGGCCGCCTGGTGGCACTCGTCGTCGACGACTCGTGCCGCGGCCAGGGCGTGGGCCGCGCACTGGTGACCGAAGTCGAGCGCGAAGCGCTCCGCCTCGGGTGCCGGGAGCTGGAGGTCACCAGCAACCGGGCCCGCGAAGCCGCGCACAGCTTCTACCGCGGCCTCGGCTACGACGACGTCTGCGCCAAGTCGGCCCGCTTCCTCAAGTCCCTGGACCAGAACGGAAGCCGTGAATGGCACATTGAGGGACTTCAAGTCCCTCAATGTGCCATTCACGGCTTTGGCCGCCCGGCGAGGTTCTCGAGCATCAGGGTGAGCGTGAACTCGAAACGGTCGTGCCCGGTGCCGGAAGTCAGTTCGGCCGCGTGGCGCCGGGTGCAGGGGAACCGGTCGGCGGGCAAGGCGCTGAACCGCTCGATGAGCTCGTCGCGGCCGAGAACCCAGTCGTCGGCGTGGTTTCGCTGTCGCTGCCGGACGAGTGAGCGTTCCAGGGCGTACGCGCTGACGTAGAGGGTGAGCGCGTCGAGCGCCCACGCGGCGGCCTGCGGTTCGACGCCTCCGGCGAGCAGGATGGCCAGAATCCCTTCGCCCAGCCGCAGCGTTTCGAGGTGGGTGGGGACCATGGCCAGTGCGGCGCGGGAGACGCCGGGGTACTTCAGGTAGACGTCCCGGAGCTGCGCGTAGACGTCGTGGATCTGCTCCCGCCACGACGCCGGGTCGGGCTCGGGCAGCTCGATCCCGGCGCAGAGCCGGCCGACGAGCAGGTCGTCGAGGTCGTCCTTGTTGAGGATGTGCGCGTACAGCGAGGACGGGCCGGTGCCGAGCACCGCGGCGACCCGCCGGATCGTCAGCGCGTCGTAGCCCTCGGCGGCGATGACCTGCAGCGCGGCGTCGGTGATCCGGTCGGCCGTGATCGGGGTCTTCCGCGGCGCCGTCGGCGCGGAGTCCGTGGGGAGTCCGGCGTGGCGGGCCGCGCGGCGCTCTCGGGGTTCGGCGGGCATGCCGGTCACTCTACCTTGACACGAACTTAGTTCGTCATCTAGAACTTAGTTCGTGTCTACTGAACTAAGTTCGCCTCGCGTGACTCCGCTTCCCCTCGGCCGGGCGTGGCTGGTCCTGGTGGCCGTGGTCGTCGCCGAGCTCATGGACCTCGTCGACACGAGCGTCGCCAACCTCGCCGGGCCGGCGATCCGCGCCGATCTCGGCGGCGGGCCGATGACCCTGCAATGGGTCCTGTCCGGCTACACCGCGGCGTTCGCCCTCGGCCTGGTCACCTCCGGCAGGCTCGGCGACGTGCTCGGCCGCCGGCGGCTGTTCCTGCTCGGCATGGCCGGCTTCACCCTCGCGTCGCTGGCCTGCGGCCTCGCGCCCGGCCCCGGCTTCCTCATCTCCGCCCGCGTGGTCCAGGGCCTGTGCGGGTCGGTGATGATCCCGCAGGGCATGGCACTGGTGAAGATCGTCTTCCCGCCCGCGCACCTGCGCAAGGCGCTGATGCCGATGGGCCCGATCATGGGCCTGGCCACGGTGGCCGGGCCGATCCTCGCCGGCTGGCTGCTGCACCTGGATCTGTTCGGCAGCCGGTGGCGCTCGATCTTCCTGATCAACGTCCCGTTCGGCGTCCTCGCCGCCGTGCTCGGCTGGTACGTCCTCCCGCGAAACGGCGGCGAAGACCGCGGTGCCCGCCTCGACCCGCGTGGCGTTGGCCTGCTCACCGCCGGTTCGGCGCTGCTGATCGTGCCGCTCATCCAGGGCCGCGACCTGGGCTGGCCCCTGTGGACCCACGCGATGATCGCGGCCGCGCTGGTGGCGTTCGGCCTGTTCGCCGTGTCCGAACGCCGCAGCCGCCACCCGGTCGTCACGCCGTCGCTGTTCGGCAAGCGCGGCTTCGTCGTGGGCCTGCTGATCGTCGGCGGGTTCTACGCCTCGCTCAGCGCGTTCGTCCTGGTCGTCAACCTGCTGCTCCAGTCGGGCTTGGGCTGGACGCCGCTGGCCGCCGGCCTCGCGCTGATCCCCTGGGCGGCGGGGACCGCGCTCGCCACACTGGCCTCCGGCGCGGTGCTCGCCGGGAAACTCGGGCGCACCGGCCTGCACCTGGGACTGTCCGTCACGGTGGCCGGCCTGCTCGCGCTCTGGTGGTCCACCGCGCACTGGGGCGAAGCGATCACCGCGGGGACGCTGGCACCGGCGTTGTTCGTGACCGGCGCGGGTTCCGGGCTGCTGTTCATCCCCCTGTTCGACTTCATCCTCGGCGAGGCCACGGCCGAGGAGGTCGGCACCGGCGCCGGCCTGCTCAACGCCGCCCAGCAGTTCGCCGGCGCGATCGGCGTCGCCGCACTCGGCACGGTGTTCTTCGCCCGCGCCGGGCAGCCGTCCCCCGCATCCTTCCTCGCCGCCGCCGAACTGGTTTTCGGCCTCTGCGCCGGCGTCTGCCTGCTGGCACTGTCCCTGGTCGGGCTCCTGCCGAGGCACGCCCAGCCGGCACCGCACTAGCCGGCGTTCGAGTCGGGCACCGCACTAGCCGCGGGCGGGCACCTCGGGACCGGCGACGGCCAGCAGCTCCAGCACCTCTCCGGCCTCTTTCGCCGCTCCTTCACGAAAACTCGCGTCGAGCTTCCGGAACAGGCGCTCGGCCCGGCCGGCGGGCCAGCCGCCGGGCAGGTGCTCGGCCGGGAGGTGCGGGTCCCGGCGGATGACCTGCAGCCAGTCGGTGTGCAGCATCAGCCGGCGGGTGAGGTCGTCCGGCCACGACGACCGCGCGGTGTCCCACTTCGCCAGGAAGTCGAGGTAGCGCGCCTCGATCGTCTCCGTGTCGAACGCCTTGCGGACCAGTTCGGCGGACTCCGTCGGCTTCGCCGGGCGGGCCGTCAGGACCGTGACGTGCCCGGCGAGGTCGAGCTGCTCGATGATGGCCGTGACGTCGCGGAGGCCCGCGGCCACCCACAGGCCGTTCTGGAGCGGGCCGAAGCCCTCCCAGGTCAGCTGGGTGCGCAGGTCGTGGCGGTCGCCGCGGCGGCTGTCCGGGAGGGAGAAGCCCACCAGCGTCCAGTCGCCGTCCCCGGCGCGGTTGACCGCGCCCGTCTCCCAGACCCGGCGGCGGCCGTCCTCCAGCACCATGGCCAGGCGCGGGCTGAGTCCGAAGTAGACCTTCCGGCCGTCGCGGTGCCGGGTCAGCAGGCCACGGCTCGCCATGCGGGTCAGCGTGGACCGGACCGCCTCCTCCGAGACGCCGATCCGCGCGAACACCTCGATCACGCTGCCCGAGGAGATCGCCACCGCCCGGCCGAGCACGTGGATGCCGAGGAAGGTCAGCATCACGGACTTCGCACGGGGCGTGGAGCCGCCCTCGTCGAGTCGCACCTTCGCCACCCCCCGAGCGTAGCTCCTGGCAAGAGGCCAGTTGATGTTGTGCAGAATGTTGACGGCCGTCATGACGGTGACTAACGTGATCCGGGCCACGACGGGAGGTGCCGCCGGCACCGTCCCCTTCGGACGAACCTGTTGCCGTGCCCCACCCCCAACGACGAGGGTCCCCATGAGCACTCAGCTCCGCAGAGCGGTCACGTCGAGCTTCCTCGGCAGTCTCATCGAGTACTACGACTTCCTCCTCTACGCCACGGCCAGCGCGGTCGTCTTCGGCAAGGTCTTCTTCACCGGCCTCGACCCGGCACTCGCCACGGTCGCCAGCTTCGGCACGTTCACCACCGGCTACCTCGCCCGGCCGCTCGGCGGCCTGCTGTTCGGCCATTTCGGCGATCGGCTGGGCCGCAAGCGGATGCTCGTGCTCACCATGAGCCTGATGGGCGTCGCGAGCTTCCTCATCGGCCTGCTCCCCGGCTACGCCACGATCGGGCCCCTCGCCCCACTCGGCCTGGTGCTGCTCCGCGTCGTCCAGGGCGTCGCGGTCGGCGGCGAATGGGGCGGCGCGGTCCTGATGTCGGCCGAACACGCGAAATCACGCCGGGGCCTGTGGGCCGGTTTCACGAACGCCGGCGCGCCGAGCGGCATGGTCCTCTCGACGCTCGCGATGTCCGGCACCGCCGCGTTCACCTCCGAGGCGGACTTCCTCGCGTGGGGCTGGCGGATCCCGTTCCTGCTCAGCATCGTCCTGCTCGCGATCGGCCTGTTCGTCCGCTCGCGCGTCGAGGAAACTCCGGCGTTCCTGGCCACCCGGAAGGAAAAGCGGAGCCGCATCCCGCTGGTCGCCGTGCTGCGGGATCACCCGCGGGCGCTCGTGCTGGGCGTGGGCGTCGGGCTTTCCGCGTTCGTCGTCCAGGCCACGCTGACCACGTTCGTCCTCGCCTACGGTGTCAAGCAAGGACATCCGCGGCAGGAGGTGCTCAACGCGCTCACCCTGTCCTCGGCCTGCGCGGTGGCCGGCATCCTGCTGTGGTCCGCGCTGTCCGACCGCGTCGGGCGCCGCCCGGTCGTGCTGGCCGGCGTGGTCCTGATGGCGGGGTTCGGGTTCCTGCTGTTCCCGATGGTGCGCAGCGGCAGCGGGCTGCTGCTCGTCCTGGCGCTGGTGATCGGCCAGGGCGTGATCCACCCGATGATGTACGGGCCGCTGGCCGCCCTCTACACCGAGCTCTTCGCCACCGAAAACCGGTACACCGGCGCGTCGCTGGGTTACCAGCTCGCCGGGCTCGGCGCCGGGTTCGCCCCGCTGATCTTCGCCGAGCTCCAGCGCGGCAGCACGTCGACCACGCCGGTCTCGTGGACGATCGCCGCGTTCTGCCTGCTGTCCGCCCTTTGCCTGCTGGCGCTGCGGGAGACGAGCCACCGCTCGATCACGCCGGACGAACCGGCGCTGACCCAGGCGGACCAACGGGAAGGACACCGCGCATGAGCACGTGGCCACGCCGGATCGGCGCGCTCGTCGCCGCGACGCTGACCGCGATCGGGCTCACGACGGGGGGCGCCGCGCACGCCGCGACGCCCACGCACTACACCGGGCTCCTCCCGGACGGCGGGAGCTGGGTGGCCGACGTCCCCGGCGCGTGGAACGGCACCGTCATCCTCTACAGCCACGGCTTCGGGCCGCTCGTGGCACGCGACGCGCCCGACGAGCCGACCGGGCAGGCCCTGCTGGCCGGGGGCTACGCGCTGGTCGGCTCCTCCTACAGCGGGCCGTCGTTCTGGGCGCTCGGCTCCGCGGTCCGTGACCAGTTCGCTTCGCTGGAGGCGCTCGCCCAGCGGATCGGGAAGCCCCGGCGCACCATCGCGTGGGGCACGTCGATGGGCGGGCTGGTCAGCGCCCTCGAAGCCGAGTCCGGCGGCCACCGGCTCGACGGGGCCCTGACCACCTGCGGCCTGGTCGCGGGCGCGCTCAACCTCAACAACTACCAGCTCGACGGGGAGTACGCGCTTTCCCGGCTGCTCGGCCCGGCGCAGCCGGTCAAGCTGGTCCGCTACGCGAGCGCGGACGAAGCGAGCGCGGCGGCCGCGGCGCTGACCAAGCTCGTCGCCGACGCGCAGAGCACCGCCGCGGGCCGGGCCCGGATCGCCCTCGGCGCCGCGCTGATGAACATGCCGACGTGGTTCACCGGGCCGGCGGCGCCGGCCGACTACGCGGGTCAGGAACAGCAACAGCAGCAAGCCCTGACGCAGTTCGTGCTCGGCTTCGTCGTTTCCGGTCGCTACCAGATCGAACTCGCCGCCGGCGGGAACAGCGCGTTCAACGCGGGCGTCGACTACCGGTCGCTGCTGGCCGGCAGTGCCCTGTCCCGGCAGGTCCGCGCCCTTTACCGCGAGGCAGGTCTGGACCTCGACGCCGACCTGGCGAACCTGACCCACCACGCCGACGTCACGCCCGACCCGCGGGCCGTCGGCACCCTCGCCCGCACGTCGATGGCGACCGGACGCCTCCGCGTGCCGGAACTGACCATTCACACCACGTCGGACCACCTGGTCCCGGTCGAGCAGGAGAACTGGTACGCCCGGCGCGTGCGGGCCGCCGGCCAGGAACCCTTGCTGCGCCGGGCTTTCGTCGACGCGCCGGGGCACTGCGCCTTCCAGCCGGCGGAAACGATCGCCGCACTCCACGCCCTCGAATCCCGCATCGAAACCGGCCGGTGGACCGAAACCGCGCCGGAGAAGCTGAACGCGGCCGCGGCGGCACTCGGCACCCCCGGCCGTTACCTCCGCTTCGCCCCGGCCCCGCTCACCGGCGGCCTGGGGCAGCCCGGGCGCTGGTGAAGCCCTCGGCCGGCACCGTCGTGGACATTTCGGCGGTGCCGGCCGGCCGGTAATCGACGGAAAGAAATCGCCACTCGCGATTTCCGGGAATGGGCACTCCATCCGGAAGTACCTCACCTCGGACGAGGCACAGCGGATCTGGCCCGGCCTCCACCGGGGCAGCGTGTTCTCGATCGACCGCAACGTCGGGAGCGTCTACGGCGACGACGTGAGCCGCAAGGTCTCCTCGACGTTGACGTCCCAGCGGCAGGCACGGCAGCTGCTGTGCTTCGACGCCTCCGACCTGGTGCCGGCCACGATGACCGCGGCGTTCTACCGGGCGGTGCTGGAGTACCTCAACGACCCCGCCCGGCTGGACCAGCTGCTGGCGGACCTGGAAACCGTCCGCAAGAACGTCCCCGCGGGCGAATGTTTGAACGTCCCGTGTGGACAGTCCAAGGAGGAGAAGTGACGGAGCTGGCGCGGTTCGAGCTGCAGCAGGGCGGGGAGGTGGTGGTCGAGGTCGACGCGGGACCGGCGACCACCCGGGTCGCCCGGCGCGAAGACCTGGTGCTCGAAGCGAAGGTGTCGTTCGAGCGGGCGCTGGGCGCGGTGAAGGACGCGGCGTCCGCGGCCCTCGGCCAGTTCGAGGTGAAGCTCAAATGGACGCGGCCCGCACCCGCCGCGGAATGACCGGCCCGGCCGTCAGGACCGGCTGACCGCGAGGAAGCCGGCCAGGGCCACGAGCGGGGCGGCGCCCAGGAGGAACAGGCCGGATCCCGCCCACCACACCGTCCGGGCCCGGATCGCCTTCCTGGCCACGCCCAGCGTGGCGAACCCGGCGAGCGCCGCCCAGAGGGCCGGCACCGCGAACGGGACGGCGGCGGAGATCGCCGAGGCCAGGCTGATGCCGTCGTTGCCGGAGGGCAGCAGGGCGACGATCAGGAAGACCGCGCCGAGAACGAGACCGGCGAGAACGAACAGCACGCCGGCGAGCAGCTTGGCGACGAGCTCCGCGGTCCGGCCGGAGCCGGTCATTTCCTCGTCCACGGGTGCCGAGCATAGCCGCCCGCCGGCACCCGTCGCACTGTCACCCTATTCGTCGATTCTTTCGATTTCGATTCCTTCGACATCCGGTTCGGCGCCGCGCATAAGCTCTGCCGTTGACTGTGCGATTCAACCATGCTGCACTGGTTTTCCCACCACTGTCCGGCAGAGAGGAATCGGTCATGCTTTCCCACGCGAGAAAGCTCAAAGTCGTTTTCTTCGCCGTCCTGTCGGTGGTGGCCGCGTCCGTGCCCGGTCTGGCCGGGCAAGCGTCGGCCGAGACCGCGGTCAAACCGGCCGCCTCGCAGATCGTGGCCGACATGGGTGCGGGCTGGAACCTGGGGAACCAGCTGGAAGCCAGCGTCAACGGGGTTCCGGGCGAAACGGCCTGGGGCCTGCCGACCGTGACCCAGGCGCTCATCGACAAGGTGAAGGCGGCCGGGTTCAGGACCATCCGCATTCCCGTCTCCTACCTGAACTCCATCGGACCGGGCCCGGACTACACGGTCAACGCGGCCTGGCTGAACCGGATCCAGCAGGTCGCCGACTACGCCTACAACCGCGGCATGTACGTGCTGGTCAACATGCACGGCGACGGCTACAAGACGGTCAACGGCTCCTGGCTGATCTGCGACTCCTCCGCCCAGCCGGCGATCAAAGCCAAGTACCAGAAGGTGTGGCAGCAGGTCGCCACCCGGTTCCGCAGCTACGACCAGCACCTGATCCTCGAAGCCATGAACGAGGAGTTCGACGGGCAGTACGGCAACCCGACCCAGCCGTGCTACTCGAACATCAACGCCTACGACCAGATCTTCGTGGACACCGTGCGGAAGACCGGCGGCACCAACAGCTCACGCTGGCTGCTCGTCGCCGGGTGGAACACGAACATCGACTACACCACGGGCAACTACGGCTTCGTGCTGCCGACCGACCAATACCGGTCTTCGTCCATTCCGGGCAGTGAACAGCGGCTCATGATTTCCGTGCACTACTACAGCCCCTGGGACTTCGCCGGAGACGAAAACGGCACCATCACCCAATGGGGCCGGGGCTCGACGAACCCGGCGCGGAAGTCGACCTGGGGCCAGGAGGACTACCTCGACGCGCAGCTGAAAGCGGTCCACGACAAGTTCGTCGCCAAGGGGTATCCGGCCGTGGTCGGCGAATACGGGGCGATCGACAAGTCGTCGTCCGATTCGTCCAGCAACCGGTACCGCGCGGACTTCGCCCGCGCCATCGTGTCGACGGCCAAGAAGTACGGCGCGTCCACCGTCTACTGGGACAACGGCGCGAACGGGCAGTACGGGTTCGGCCTGTTCGACCGCCGGTCCTCCACGGTGACCCACCAGGGCATCATCGACGCGATCATGAGCGGCGTCCGAAGCTAGCCCGCACGCCGGCCTGAGCCGCCCTCAGAGCTCCGGGGGTGCCTGGAGGTCGTGGGCACGGAACAGGACGGCGTGCTCGACGCCCATCGCCTCGCCGCTCATCGCGGCGAACTGCGGGATGAAGTCGGCGGGAGCCGGGTGGTCCGGGAGCGCGGCCAGGTACGCCGTATGGGCCTCCAGTGAGGCGACGCCGCGGCGCAGCGGCTCACCCGTGACGTCGACGCCGTGGGTCGCGGCGGTCATCCCGGGGACGAGGTACCAGCGCGCGGAGTGCGGTTCGAGGCCCTCGTCGTCGATCTGCTCCGGGAAGACCCACCGATTGCCCGCGTCCCGGATCGCATCCAGCGTCGCCAGGCCGGCCGCGCGGTGGTCGGCTTGGTCGAAACCGTAGGGCGTCTCGACCGCGAAACTGCTGCCGAAGACGACGTCGGGCTTGAAGCGGCGGATCTCCCGGCAGATGTCCCGGCGCAGGTCGAGGCCGTAGACGAGCACGCCGTCCGGGTGTTCGAGGATGGTCAGGTGCTCGACGCCGACGACCTCGCAGGCGGCCCGCTGCTCGGCGACGCGCAGGCGTGCCGTCTCCTCGGGCGGGTTCGGCATCCCGGCCTCGCCGCGGGTGAGCAGCAGGTAGCCGACGTCGATGCCGCGCGCGGTCCAGCGGGCGACGGCCGCGGACGTGCCGTACTCCATGTCGTCGGGGTGCGCGACGACGCAGAGCACGCGCCGGAAGGATTCCTCGGGAAGGGCAGGCAATGTCATGCCGGCCATGCTTCCACGGCGCGCGGCTTTTCAGTCGATGTCGTGAAAGACTCGTTCACCTCGTCCGACGTCATGAACGAGTCGTTCATGACATCCGGCGCGCCACTACGCAATGTGTTCCCACGAGGAACGAGCGTCGTCGCGCCACACTTTCGAGTGGCCGCAGTCCGCCGGATCGCTGTCCCTGCGTGACGGATTCCGTTATTCCATCCTTCGAACGTGACAACGCTTCTACGTTCTTACGCTTTGCCGTGGCCAACCCGGGACGTGAGGAGTCGCAAGTGGTGGATTACGCGGTACTCGTGGCGTCCGCGGTGCTGTACGCGGTCGGGATCGTCGCGCAGAGCGTCGCCGCCCGGCGAGCCGGGAACCGGCCGGGGACTGGGCTCGGGTTGCTGGCCCGCCTGGCCGCCGACCGGCTGTACCTGCTGGGGTTCGCCGGGCAGGCAGGCGGTTTCGCGCTCGCTTTCTTCGCGCGCGCGAAGTTGCCGCTCTATCTCGTGCAAGCCGCGTCGTCGTCGGCGATCGGCTTGGCCACCGTCTTCGGCGTCGCCGTCCTCGGGTGGCGGATCCGCGGCGCGGAGGCGATGACGCTGGTGCTGCTCGCGTCCGGGCTCGTCGCGCTGGCCGGGTCGTCGTCGGCTTCGGTCGCCTCCGACCTCCCCCCGGCCGGGGTCGCCGCCTTGGCCGTCGTGGTGCTCGGGACCGGCCTGGCCATGATCCCGGCCGGCCGGACCGGCGCGTTCCTGCCGCCCGCGGTGCTGTCCGGCGTCGCGTTCGCCGTCGTGGCGATCGCCAGCCGGACGCTGGCCCACCGGGATCTCCTTGCCCTGCCGGGAAATCCGCTGACCTGGCTGATGCTGGCCGCCGCCGTGCTCGGGCAGGCCGCGATGGCCACCGCCCTGCAGCGCGGCCCGGCGGCGGCGGTCGTGGCCACGGCCGACGCCACCACGATCGTGCTGGCGTCGGTCACCGGCATCGCCGTCCTCGGCGACCACGTCCTCGCCGGCCGCGAACCGTGGGTCGCCGTCGGGCTCGCCGTGGTCGTGTCCGGCGTGCTGCTGCTCGGTGTGCAGTCGCGGGCGGGCGCGCTCGACGTCGCACGGGAGCCCGCGTGACGTCCCGCCCGCTCGCGAGCGTCTCGGTCGACCTCGACAACCTCTGGGCCTACCTCAAGACCCACGGCGATCCCGGCTGGCGCGACCACCCGAGTTTCCTGCCGTCCGCGGTGCCGCGGCTGCTGGAGATCCTCGGCGAGCACGGGCTCACGACGACGGTGTTCGTGGTGGGCGCCGACGTCGTCCGCGAAGACGGCGCCAAGGCGGTCGCCGAGATCGCCGCGGCGGGGCACGAGGTGGGCAACCACTCCTTCGGCCACGAACCCTGGCTGCACCGCTATTCCCGCGACCGGCTCGAGGACGAGCTGAGCCGGACCGAGGCCGCGATCGCCGTCGCGGGCGCGCCCCGGCCGGCCGGCTTCCGCGGGCCCGGCTACAGCGTCACGCGCGATCTCGTCGAACTGCTCGCCGAACGGGGGTACGCCTACGACGCCAGCACCCTGCCGACGTGGATCGGCCCGCTGGCCCGCGCGTACCACAACCGCACGGCGAAGATTTCGGAAGAGGGCGTCGACGAGCTGTTCGGCGGCTTCTCCCGGGTCCTGGCCCCGGTGCACGCCTACCGCTGGCGGACGTCTCACGGTGACGGGCTGGTGGAGCTGCCGGTGACGACGATGCCGCTGCTGCGCACCCCGATCCACGGCTCGTACCTCTTGCAGCTGCACGAAATCTCGCCGCGGCTGGCCCGCGGGTACTTCCGGACGGCGCTGCGGCTCTGCCTCACCCGCGGGGTGTCCCCTTCGCTGCTGCTGCACCCCACCGACGTGCTCGGCGCCGCCGAGGCCCCCGGAATGGAGTTCTTCCCGGGCATGACGGCACCGGGTGCGCGGAAGGTGGCCTGGCTCGGCTGGGTGCTTTCCGCGCTGCGCGAGCACTTCGACGTCGTCGGAACCGGCGAGTTCGTCCGCCGGACGGCCGTGCGGCGCACCCGTCCGGTGACCGGATTGGACGCCGGGAGATGACCACCTTCGCGGTCGTCCGGCCCGCCCTGTGCGGTGAAAGGGCTCTGCTGCGGGTCCTCGCCTGCGCGACGGTCGCCTTGGCGCCGGTCGAGGGCTACCTGACGGCCGTGCACAGCCAGCTCGGCAAGGTCGCACCCGCGGTGCTGACGCTGACCTGGCTGGCGGTGCGAATCCGTCAGCGGCGGCTTCCGCGCCCTACGCCGCTGCACGCGGTGCTCGCGCTCCTCGCCGTGGTGCTGGCCGCGACCGCGGCCCGGCACTCGGCGGGCGAGTTCACCGCGGAGTACACCGTGCGCTGGCTGCCGTTCCTGGTGGTGACGGCGGTGCTCGCGGACGTCGCGAGCCGCGAGGTCCCGATCCGGTGGCTGCTCATGGCGGCGGCGGCGGGGGCGACCGTCGCCGGGGCCGGTGCCCTCTTCAGCTTGGTGGCCGGCGGCGAAGCCCGCGCGAGCGGGCCGCAGCCGGATCCGAACGACCTGGCCTACTTCCTGGTCGCGGCGGTCCCCTTGCTCGCGGCGCTGAACCGCCGGGGCCAGGGGCTCGCCTTGACGGCCGCGGGTGTCGTCCTGGTGGCCGGCGCGACGGCGACGTTTTCCCGCGGCGGCGCGCTGGGCCTGGCCGCCGCAGTCGGCTGGCTGGTGCTGCGCCGGGTGCTGCCGTGGCGCGTGCTCGGCGCCGCGGCCGCGGCCGCCGCCGGGCTGGGCCTGGCCGCCCTGCTGTTCGCCGGTCCGCAGCTGGACCGGGCCCTGCAGGAGAAGAGCTTCATCGCGGCGTCCAATGTGGACACCCGCGAACTGCGCTGGCAGGCGGCGGCCCGGATGCTCACCGCCCACCCGGTGCTCGGCGTCGGCCCCGGCGGGTTCCGCGAGCACTACGCCGCCGAGTCGCACGACGCCGAGGTCGACGAGCAGACCCCGGTGGCGCACAACATGTACCTCGAGGTCGCCGCGGAGCTGGGCCTGCCGGGGTTCGCGCTGTTCGCCGGGGTGCTCACCACCGCCGCGGTGGCGAGCGAGCGGACCGTCCGGCGGGCCGGACCCGGGCTACGGCGTACGGAAGCGATCGCGATCCAGGCGTCGCTGCTCGCCGTCGTCGTCACCTCGACGTTCCTGTCCGAGCAGTACTACCTGCCGTTGTGGTCGCTGGCCGCGCTCGCCGTCGCGGCCGGAACCCGGATTCGAGAAGGAGAGGGAAGCGCCGATGCGGGTGCTGCACGTGATCAGTGAGATGGGGTCCGGCGGGGCGGAAACGCTCGTGGCCGGCCTGGTGGCCCGCGGCGAGGAGTACGGCTGGGTGTCCGCCGTCGCCAGCGGCGGGGGCTTCCGTGCCGACGCGCTGGCCGCGGACGGCACGCCGACGTTCGCCGTCCCGCTCGCGCGTCGCAGCAAGGCGGGCGTGCTGAAGGCGGCCTGGGCCACCCGCCGGGCGATCACGCGGTTCCGGCCCGATGTCGTGCTGGCCCACAACGTCGGCGCGAGCCTGGTGGCCCGCCTGGCCCTCGTCGCCGGACGGCGACGGCCGTTGCTGACCGTCTTCCACGGCGTCGCCGAGGACGACTACGCCGCCGCCGCGCGGATCCTGCGCCGCACCTCCGGCCGGGTCGTCGCCGTCTCGCCCGCCACCGCGGACCGGCTGGCCGCGGCGGGCCTCGACCGACCGGTGGTGATCCGCAACGCCGTGTTCGCCCGCCCGCCGGTGTTCGGCCGCGCGGAGGTCCGCGCCTCGCTCGGGGTCCCGGAGGGGACCCCGGTAGCGCTCTGCCTCGCCCGGCTGGAGCCGCAGAAGCGCCACGACGTGCTGCTGGACGCCTGGGCGGCGGTCGGCGGCGACGCGGTGCTGTGGCTGGCCGGCGACGGCAGCCTCCGTGCCGAGCTCGAGCGCCGCAGCGAGGCGCTGGGCCGCCGGGTCGAGTTCCTCGGCACCCGGACGGACGTCCCGGACCTGCTCGCGGCGGCCGACGTCACGGTGCTGACCAGCGACTGGGAGGGCCTGCCGCTGGCGGTGCTGGAGTCGATGGCGGCCGGACGGCCGGTGGTCGCGACCGGCGTCGGCGGCATCGGCGAGGTGCTGGCGGGCGGGGGCGGGCTCGTCGTGCCGCCCGGGGACCCGGCCGCGACGGCCGAAGCGCTGAACACGCTGCTGTTCGACCGGACGACGCGGGAAACCGTGGCCGCCGAAGGAATCCGGGCCGTCGAGCGCGACTACGACCCGCACACCCTCATGAAGTCCTACGACGAACTGCTCCGAGGTGCCCGATGAAATACCGCACTCTGGTGGTGAGTGTCGCCGTGGCGCTGCTGGTAGGGGCGCTCGTGCTGCTGGTCGGGCTGACACGCGGAGCCGAGTACCAGGGCCGGGTGAGCCTGCTCGCCACACCCGCGGCGGCGAACGGTGCGCCGTACGGCGAGGTCGTCTCGCTGGCCTTGCCCGCGCTGGTCGAGCTGGCCCGCAGCCCGTCGGTGCTGCGGGCGGCGGCGCCGATGTCCGGGTACTCCCCCGACGAGCTGGCCGGGCACGTGTCGGTCGAGCTGGTTCCGGCGTCGGGCCTCGCGCGCCTGTCGGTGCGAGCGGCGTCGGCGGAGCAGGCCGGCGCGACGGCGACGGCGCTGGGCAAGGCGATGATCGACGCGGACCTGCTGGCCCCGGCCGCCAAGCTGCGGACGCTGGACCCGCGGCCCGACGTCGTCGCGGTGGCGCCGGACGGCCCGCTGGTGCTGGGGCTGGCCCTGGTCGGCGCGGTCGCGGCCGGACTGGCGACGGCGGCCCTGCGCCGGCTGACCCCGGGCAGCGGACCGGGCCCGGTGCGCCGGGCACTGGCCGGGGCGGGAGTCCGCCGCCCGGTGACGGTGCTGCGGGCGGACGACCCGGCGGTGACCGACCGGCTGGCGGTGCTGTGCCGCGCGGCCGGGCGCCCGGTCCGCGTGCTGCCGGTGACCCCGGACCTCGCCGAGACGGCGGCGAAACTGGCGGCGGGCCTGCCGGAGGAGCGCGGCGAAGGTGCTTCGGTGGTAGCGGTAGCAGTGGGAGGGCGGCACCAGGCCGACCTGACCGCGGCGGCGGGTGTGCTGCCGTCCGACGCGGTGCTCGTGGCGGTGGTGCTCGCATGACGTCGAGACAGCACACCACCCCCGCCGCCATCACTTCGAAACAGCGTCTCGTCCTTCTCGTGGCGATCCTCGGCGGAACCATGAGCGCCTGGCACGCGCTCGCCCCGTCCTGGCAAGTGCCCCTGCCGACGCAGGCGAACCTCGCCGAGGAACGGCTGCAGGACTTCCGCGACGCTCTGTACTTCCCGATCCGGGAGTTCCTCACCGGCGGCAACCCCTACGACCCCGCGACGATGTTCGCGCACTGGCCGGTGCGCCAGGACTTCAACCTCTACCAGCCCTACCACCTGCTGCTGCACGCGCCGTTCGCGCTGCCGGGGTACCGCCTCGGCGCCGTCGCGTTCACCGTCTTTTCCTTGCTGCTGCTGGTGGCGCTCGCCGCGCTGACGGCCCACGCGGTCCGCGGGTACGTCCCGTTCGCGCCGACCACAGCGGTCGTCGCCGCGCTGCTCGTCACCAGCCAGGTGGGGAAGGCGCAGCTCTACGTCGGCCAGATCAACCCGCTGATCGCCCTCGGCGCGGCCGGCGCCCTGCTGGCGAGGCGCGACCGGCCGGGGTGGGCGGCGGCCGCCCTCGCGCTGGCCTGGCTCAAACCCCAGTACGGCTTCCCGCTGGCCGTCCTGCTGTTCGCCCGCGGCTCACGCCGGGTGGCGCTGACCGGCACGGCGATCGCGGCGGCCGCCAGCCTGCCGGTCGTGGTGCTGCTGGTCATGCGAAGCGGCGGCATCGGGCCGTTCCTCGACGTCGTCGTCGCGAACCTCACCCACGCCCGCGGCACCGACTACGGCGCCGTCGATTCCCCTACCGCGCAACGCATCGACGTCGCGGCCGTGCTGTTCCGCGTCACCGGCTGGGTGCCGTCCGGGATCGAGCTGGTGGTGCTGGCCGGGGTACTGGTCACCAGCGCGCTGCTCGCCCGGACCGCGAAGACAGCGATAGCGGACCTGCTGACCGTCCTCGCCGTCGTGGTCTGCGTGGTGCACCAGCCCGGCGACGTGCTGATCGCCGTCCCCGCGATGGCGGCGGTGGCCGCGTCGTGGTGGCGTCACCGGGCCGAGCCGGGCTGGGCCGTGGCCGGGTGCGCGGTCCTCGCGCTCGCCGTCCCGTTCGCGCATCTGTACACAGTGGACTCCGCGGTGGTCTCGGCATTCGGCACGCGGACGGCGGTCACCGTGGACGGGGTCGCGGTGGTCGTCGCGTGGAGCCTGGCGGTGTTCGCCGCGGTCCGGGTGCGGGCCGCGTGACGACCGCGCTCGGCACCCGCGCCGTCCGCGGTTCCCTGTGGCTGGGCGCGGTCAACCTCGTCAGCAAGAGCAGCCAGATGCTGGTCACGCTGGTGCTGGCGGCCCTGCTGACCGAGGGGCAGCTCGGCGCCGTGGCGCTGGCGGTGGCGCTGGTGAACCTCGGCCAGGTCGTCCAGTCCATCGGGGTCTACGACGTCATCGGCCGCACCGAAGGCGATCCGCGCCGCACGGCGGGGACGGTGCTCACGCTGAGCGTCGGCGCGGCGCTCGCCCTGGCCGCTGCGCTGGCCGCCGCCGCCGGCCCGCTGACGATGGTGCTCGGCACGCCGGACGCCGCCGGGCTGGTCCGGCTGGCCGCGCTCGGCCTGCCGTTCTCGGCGGCGGGCGGGGTGCAGATGGGCCTGATGCACCGGGAGCTGGACTTCCGGCGACGGCTGCTGCCCGACGGCGGCGGCGCGGTGCTGGGCGCCGCGCTGACGGTGGTGCTCGCGCTGTGCGGTGCCGGGCCCGTGTCGCTGGTGCTCGGCCTGCTGGCCACAGCCGTGGCACAACCGCTGCTCGGCGCGCTGGTCCGCGGCGGGGTACGGCCGTGCTGGGACACCGCGGCGGCGCGGGAGGTGCTGCGCTGGACCGCGGTCGTGGGGCCGGCCGCGATCGTCGGCGCGCTGCTGGTCAACCTCGACTACCTGGCGGTGGGGCGCGTCCTCGGCCCGGACGCGGTCGGCGTCTACTCGCTCGCGTACCGGCTCGCCTGGGTGCCGTACATCATGGTGGCGGTCGTGCTCGGCGCGGTCGCCTTCCCGGTGTTCACGCGCTTGCGGCGCGAAGGCGCGCCACTCGGCGGGGCGGTCACCCGGTTCACCCGCGCGGTGCTCGTGGTGACCGGCGGGCTGTACCTGGCGCTCGCCGTCCTCGCCGACCGCGTCGTGCTGCTGGGCGCGCGCTGGGCGGGCGCGAGCGGCCCGCTCGTGCTGCTGTCCGGCTACGGCGTCGCGATCTGCCTGCTGCAGATCTGGTACCAGGCGGTGAAGGCGACCGGGCACGTCCGGCGCTATCTGGCGCTCGAGACGACGCACCTGGTCCTGCTCGCGGGCGGGCTGGCGTTGCTGACCCACGCCGGGATCGGGGCGGTCGCCGCGGTGCAGTGCGCGGCAGCGTGGCTGGTGGTGCCGCTCGCCTGGCGGGTGCTGGCCGGGCTCGGCGTGGCCCCGGCGATAACGGGAACGCTCGTCCGCGTCCTGCTCGCCTGCGCGGCCGGAGCGGTGCCCGCGGTGGCAATCGAGCGCGTGTCCGGGGACTCCTTGCCGGGCGCGCTCGCCGAAGCCGCGGTCCTCGTCGCCGGGTACGCCGGGGCGACCCTGCTGCTGCAGCGGAAGGCGCTCGCCGAACTGCGCCGGGGAGGTCTCCGGTGAAGATCGTGCACGTCTCCCAGCCCGTGACCGCCGGCGTCGCCGTGGTCGCACTGGAACTCGCGGTGGCGCAACGGAACCGGGGCTGGTCGGTCACCATCGTCTGCCCTTCCGGCTGGCTCGCCGGGCGCGCCCGGGAACTCGGCATCGACGTCCGCGGCTGGACGGCGAGCCGCTCGCCCGGGCTCGGTTCGCTCACCGAGACGCTGCGGCTGCGCCGGCTCCTGACCGAGCTGGACCCGGACGTCGTGCACCTGCACAGCTCGAAAGCCGGGCTGGCCGGACGGCTGGCCGTGCGCGGTGGCCGCACGACGGTCTTCCAGCCGCACCTGTGGTCCTTCGAGACCGCACGCGGGCCGCTGCGCCGCGCGTCCGCCGCCTGGGAACGGTTCGCCTCGCGGTGGACCGCCCTCCTCGTGTGCGTCAGCGACGACGAGCTGGCCGCCGGCCGGGCGGCGGGCGTGACGGCCGAGGCGGAGGTCGTCTGCAACGGCGTCGACACCACCCGTTTCGTCCCCGGTGACCGGGCCGCGGCGCGGCGGCGGCTCGGCCTGCCCGCGCGGGCGCCGCTCGCGGTGTGCGTCGGCCGGCTGGCCGAGCTCAAGGGCCAGGACCAGCTGCTGTCGGCGTGGCCCAGGGTCCTGCGGCGGCTGCCGGAGGCGAAACTCGCCTTCGCCGGCGACGGGCCCATGGGTCCCGTGTGGCGCGAGCGGCATCCGGTGGCGGGCCACGAATCCGTGCTGTGGCCGGGGCACACCGACGACCCGGCGGCCTGGTACACGGCCGCGGACGTCGTCGTGCTCCCTTCCCGGGCCGAAGGCATGGCCCTGGTGCCGCTGGAGGCGATGGCGTGCGCGCGGCCGGTGGTCGCGTTCGACGTCGGCGGGACCCGCCAGAGCGTCGCGGACGCGGGTGCGGTGCTGCCGCCCGGCGACGTCGTCCTGCTCGCCGAAGCGGTGGCCGACCGGCTCGCCGACCCCGAACTGGCCCGGCGCGAAGGCGAGCGCGGCCGCCGCCGCGTGGCGCTGTCCTTCGACCGCGGCCGGATGACCGACCAGATCGCCGCCCTCGTCGACAAACTCACCCCGTCGGAGCGCATCTCATGACCCGCATCGCCTACCTGCTCACCCAGGACCGCGGCGGCCCGGTGGACGTCACCGTCCGCCTGGCCGCGACGCTCACCACTTGCGGCGTCGACGTCCGCGTCTTCGGTCCCGTTCCCGCCCGGGGAGCCGCGTTGCTCGAGGGCCGTCACGAGGAACTGACGGTGGGCGGCAAGGAAGATCTCGCGGCGGCGGGCCGGGCGCGGGCGGCGATCCGGGCGTGGCGGCCCGACGTCGTGCACGCGCAGGACCGGCGCGCGGGCCTGGTGATCGCGGGCCTGCGCTTCGGCCGGCGTCCCGTGCTGGTGCAGACCTACCACGGGGTGCCCGACGACGTCGCCGAGCCGTGGTTCCGCGGCTCGCGCGGGGGCGGACCGTCGGCCTACACGCGGACGGTGCTCGCGGCGGACGCCGTCGTCGCCCGGCTCTTGGACCGCACGATCGTGCCGGCCGAGGCGATGGGGGCGTTCCTGCGCCGCCGCCTGCGGGTCCCCGCGGGACGGCTGGCGCACATCGACAACTGCGTCGAGCCGGCCTCGCCGAACCCGCCGCGGGGGCCGGTGCGGCACCTCGTCTTCGCCGGGCTTCTGGTGGAGCGCAAGGGCATCCTCGACCTCCTGGCCGCGCTGGCGGTCCCCGGCGTACTGCCCCCCGGGGCGCGGCTGACCGTCGTCGGCGACGGCCCGCAACGCGCGGAAGCGGAACGGGCCGCGCAGCGGTCACCGCTGGCCGGGCGAGTGACGTTCCTCGGGTTCCGGCCGGACGTTCCCGCCCTGCTCGCCGAAGCGGACGCGCTCGTCCTGCCGTCCACAATGGAGCAACAGCCGCTGGTGGTGGCCGAGGCGATGGCCGCCGGGAAACCCGTCCTGGCGACGGCCACCGGCGGCGTGCCTGCCATGCTCGACCTCCCGGGCAGCCCGTCGTTCCTGCCCCCGCCCGGCGACGTCCCCGCCCTCGCCGAGGCCCTGCGCGCCCTGTTCGCGGAACGAGACCCGGCCCGGCTCGGCCGTCTCCTCGCCGAACGCGCCCACGCCCGCTATCGCCCGGAGGCCTGCGCCCGCCGTCACCTGGCCCTCTACGACCAGCTGGCCACCTCGAGCCACCGCACCCAGCACGCGTGATTCACCGGGCCCAGAGTTTTCCGACCCGGAACTCGTCCCGGACGATCCACCGCACGACCCGGGCCGGGGGGTCGACCAGGATGACCGCGTCCGCGGCTTCGAGGGTGAGCGGGGCCGGCGCCGGGGTGGACGTGGGCGAAGTCGGGGTCGTGGTCGTGGTCGGTGTTGGAGTGGGCCGCGGTGAGCCGGGCTTGACCAGGCCTTCGGGCGGGACGACCGTCTTGGTGGACGCCGTCGGGTTCACCGCGATCCAGCCGTGGGTGAACGTCCGGGTCCAGACGCCGTTCCGCAGGCGGCCGGCCGCGTCCACCGCCTCGCCCAGCCCGCTGTCCTGCAACGCCGACCACTCCGGGTTCTTGTAGTCGTCGGTGGTGGCCCGGGTCCAGCACGTCCGCGGCCCGGCGAGCAGCGCCGCGGACGCGTAGCCGGCCCGCTCCTCCCGGGCGTTGTGCGTCCGCGTCACCAGCAGCAGCAGGGACTCGCCGAGCGCCGCCTGGGCGCGCAGCTCCTGGAACTCGTTGCTGCGGAACGTCAGGAGCCCGCCGGTCCCGCCGTCCTCGCGGAACCCGAAGTTCTCCTCCATCGCACCCCCGAAGCGGGAGTGCGCGGTCCACCGGCCCGGCACCAGGTGCGTCTCGGACACGTTGGGCACCAGGAGCTTGCCGGCCTGCTCGAAGGCGTCACCGGCCAGGGACAGGAACGCGTCGAGGCCGTCACGCAGCTTGCGGTCGGTTTCCGCGACGTTCGCGGTGCCGGCGAGCACCGCCGGCGAATAGTGGCTCAGGGAGTTGAAGTCGTTGTCGGCGAGGATGCCGTCCCAGCCCTCCCGGTTCACCTCGGCGACGACGGCGTCGGTCCAGGCCTGCTGGTAGGCCGGGTCCCACACCGTCATCTGCCAGTGCCGGGGGTAGCCCTGCCACTCGATGCGCCGCCCCTTGACGTCGACGGCGAACCACCCGGGGTGCTGCTGCTGCGCGGCGACGTAGCCGATGCCGCTCGGCAGGAAGGCGGCGTCGCGGCCGCCGTCGACCGCGCCCGGGTAGTTGCGCGTGCTGGAAAGGTCCTTGTACACCAGCACCTTCAGCCGCGGGTTGAGCTGGTGCAGCCGGCGCATCGCCGCGGTCTGGTCGGCGTTGAGCACGACGACGTCGTACCGCCGGGCCGCCAGCTCGATCTCGTCCGCGGTCGGTGGTTTGCCGATCCCGTACCACCACGCGCAGGGCGCCAGCGGCTTCGGCGGCGGCGCCGAGATCCCCTGCGCCGCGCTGGCGTCGCACCCGGTCAGGCAGCCGGCCAGCAGGACGAGCACGGCCGTCAGGCGAGCCACCGGGTGTTCGCGGATCAGCGTTGCCTTCGGCACAGCAGTTCTCCCACCGTGAGGATGACGATCTTGAGGTCGAGCCAGAGGGACCAGTTCGCGATGTAGTAGTTGTCGTAACGGGCCCGGTCCGCGATCGACGTGTCCCCGCGCAGGCCGTGCACCTGCGCCAGGCCGGTCAGCCCGGTCGGCACCCGGTGCCGCGCCCAGTACAGGTCGTGGACGGCGGAGAACTCGTGCACGAACACCGGCCGTTCCGGCCGCGGGCCGACCAGCGACATGTCCCCGCGCACGACGTTCCACAGCTGCGGCAGTTCGTCCAAAGAGGACCGGCGGAGGAACCGGCCGACCGGCCCGACCCGGCTGTCGCCCAGCACGGACCAGCGGGTCTGCGAGTCGTCGACGGCGGCCTGCCGGACGCTGCGCAGCTTGTAGAGCACGAACGTGCCGCCGTCCATCCCGACCCGGACCTGCCGGAAGAAGACCGGGAAGCCGCTTTCCAGCGCGACGGCCAGCGCGCAGCAGGCGATCACCGGCGCGAGGGCGAGCAGCGCGGCCGCGGCCAGCGTGGTCTCGACGGCGCGCTTGACCCACCAGCTGGGCCGCCGGGTGGGCGCTCCGCCCAGCCACACCAGCGGGTAGCTGCGCAGGCGGTCGACGCCCGGCCCGTCCGCGCAGAGCTCGAACAGGTGCGGCAGCACCAGCGTGACGCACCCCAGCCGGTGGGCGGTGATGGCGGCGTCGACGACCGCGCCGTCGCCGTCGCCGGCCGGGGCGAGGATCACCGTGCCCGCGCGCAGCCGCGCGATCGCGTCGGTGAGGTCGCCGCTGATCGGCTCGACCGGCAGGCCGGTGGGCGCCGGGTCCGGCGCGGACGCCACGACGCCCACCGGGAGCAGGCCGAACTCCGGGTGTTCCAGCATGGTGCGGACCAGCTCGCCGCAGATCCGCCCGGAGCCGACCACGACGGCCCGGTCGCAGCGGCGCAGCCGGCGGCGGCCCCACCGGCCGAACGCGAAGACCGCGGGCCGGACGCCTTCGCTGAGCACGGCGAAGAACAGGACCACTTCCTGCATCCGCGCCGTGTCGTCCCCGTCCATCCCGGCCAGGAGCGCCGTTCCGGTGACGAGCGCGAACGCCAGCGCGGTGGCGGTGACCGAGCGCGGGAGGTCCTGCAGCCAGGAGAGCCAGAGGCGGCGGCGGTGGACCCGGCCGCCGACCCGGGTCCCGGCGAGCGCCGCGGCCGTGACCACCGCGCACACCGGACCGGTACCGGTCCGCAGCACCGCGGTCAGCCAGGCGGCGCCGTCGACGGCGCCGAGCAGCACGGCCACGGCGTTGACCCGGGCCAGCAGCGGGCGGCCGCGGACCGGATTGTCCCGGCGGTCGCGCGGCCAGGCGCTTCGCCGGTCACCGCGCCGGTCGCCCGGCCGGTCGTGCCGCTGCGCCGGCACCGCTTCGGTGAGGACCGCGTCCTTGAGTTCAGTCACCGGTCTCGACCTCTTCTTGACATGAGGATCCCATTCTCGCTTTCTTCACGACTCAGCCATTCGAGGCAACACCGGCTCGATCGAGTGAATTTTCCCGCGACGTCCCGGAAATACACCCGATAGGGGCGTTTGACAGACCCGATCCGGTGATTTTTGGAAACACCAAGTAGTTCTGATGACGCGCATCCTTCCGGGGGATTTTCCGGGCCACTAAAGAAACCACACAACATAGCCGAATATCACTCGACAGCCGAATGAAACCCGACTCCGTCCGGGTGACCGGCACAACGAGCAGAGGGGAACCGTGGCACGCGAAGAGACCACCCTGGCCACACTGTCCGAACCGGACCGCACCGAACCGGATCCCGCCGGGGGACGGACCGGCGGGCGGGCGCACGTCGTGCTGCCCGCGTTCAACGAAGAAGCGTCCCTGCCACCCCTGCTGCGGCGGCTCGCCGACGTGGCCCGCACCGAGCAGCTCACCGTCTGGGTCGTCGACGACGGGTCCGCCGACGCCACGGTCGCGGTGGCCGAGTCGGGCTACGGCGGGCTCGACGTCCGCGTCGTGCGGCACCTGGTGAACCTCGGGCTCGGCCGGGCCGTGCAGTCCGGCCTCCGGGCGGCGTTGGCCGAAACCGGTCCCGACGACATCGTCGTCGTCATGGACGCCGACGACACGCACGACCCGTCGCTGATCCGCGAGCTGCAGGCGGAGATCACCGCGGGCGCGGACGTCGCCATCTGCTCGCGGTTCGTCCCGGGCGGCGACGACCGGACCGCCCCGTTCGGGCGGCGGCTGCTGTCCCGCGGCGCCGCGCAGCTGTTCCACCGCGCCCTCGACGTCGACGGCGTCCGGGACTTCACCAGCGGCTACCGCGCCTACCGGGCGTCACTGCTGGCGCGCGCGTCGGCCCACTGGGGCGAACGGCTCATCGAAGAGCAGGGCTTCGCCTGCATGGTGGAACTGCTGCTCAAGCTCCGCCACTGCCGCCCGGTGATCACCGAGGTGCCGCTGGCCCTGCGGTACGACCGCAAGCAGGGACCCAGCAAGCTGAAGCTGCGACGGACCGTCGTGCAGTACCTGAAACTGCTCGTCCGCGACCGGCTGAGCCCGGCGCCCTACCGGAAGCTGTGACCCGGTGACCCTTCCCGGCTCCCCCCACGTCGCCGTGATCGGCGGCGGCATCTGCGGCCTCGCCGCCGCCCACCGCCTCGTCCGGCGCGGCGCCCGGGTGACCCTGCTCGAGAGCAGCGACCAGCTCGGCGGCCTCGGCACGTTCTTCGCCCACGGCGACCGCTGGGCCGAGCGGTTCTACCACTGCGTCATGCCGTCCGACGCGAGCCTGCTGGCGTTGCTGGGCGAGCTGGGTCTGCGGGATTCGGTGCGGTGGCGGGAAACGACGATGGGCATGGTCGTCGAGGGCCACCGCCACCCGTTCAACTCCGCGCTCGACCTGCTGCGGTTCTCCCCGCTGCGGCTGCCCGACAGGGTGCGCTTCGGCGTGGTTTCCCTGCTGCTGCGGCGGCTGGGCCGGGACAAGGACCTCGACCGGCTGCGCACCGAGGACTGGCTGCGCGGGCTCTACGGCGACGTCGTCTGGGAACGGCTCTTCGCGCCGATGTTCGGCTCGAAGTTCGGGGCGTCCTTCGGGGACGTTCCCGCGCTGTACCTCTGGCAACGGCTGGGCCGGGAGCGCAACGTGGCCACCCGCGGCTACCCGGCGGGCGGCTACAAGACGATCATCGACGCCCTGCGGACGTCGATCGAGCGGGCCGGCGGCACCGTGCGCACGTCGGCACCCGTCCGGCGGCTGCACAGCACGGGCGGCCGCGCGGTCCTCACCCTGGCCGAAGGCGAAGTCCTCGACGCCGACCACGTCGTCTCCACCGTGCCGCTGCCCCAGCTGCGGCGCATCGCCGACGACGAGCTGGCCGCCCGGCTGCCCCGGACCGACCTGCCCTACCAGGGTGTGGTCACCGGCGTGTTCTTCCTCCGCCGTCCGCTGACCGAGCACTACTGGACGCCGGTGCTGCACTCGGGCACCGAGTTCGACGGGGTCGTCGCGATGTCCGAGCTGGCCGGCACCACCGGCGGCCACCACCTCGTCTACGTCATGCGCTACACCGACCGCGGCTCGCCGCTGTACCTCGACGACGACGAAGCGATCGCCGCCCGCTGGTCGGCTCAGCTCAGGGCGCTGTACCCGGAGCTCGGCCCGGACGACCTCGCCGAGGTGCGGGTGTTCAAGGCGCCGTTCGTCGAACCCGTGTACCCGCTGGGTTATCTGGCCGAGCGGCCGCCCGTCGCGGTGGCGGGCACGAACCTGCTGCTGGCCACGACGGCCCACGTGTACCCGGACGTCACGAGCTGGAACTCGAGCGTCGCGCTCGCGAACGACGTCACGAGCCGGATCGCCGTCCCGGCCGGGGATCAGCCGGCGGTCGCCGAACCGGCCCGCTGAGCGAGCACGGAACCGAGCGCGGCCGCGACGCGGGCGGCGGCGGACCCGTCGCCGTACGGTGACGGGAGCCGCCGGAGCCGCTCGCGGTGGCCGGCGACGTCGTCGAGCCACCGGGCGACCTCGGTCCCGATCCCGGGCCCGGGCAGCACCCGCACGCCGAACGTCCCGGCGATCTCGGGGCGTTCGGTGCTGCGCCGGACGACGACCACGGGTCGCTTGAGGACACTCACTTCCTCCTGGATGCCCCCGGAATCGGACACGATCACGGCGGCTTCGGCGGCCAGCGCGAGGAACGCCGGGTAGGCCTGGGGCTCCAGCCGGACGAAGGGGTCCAGCAGCCGCGTCAGGCCGAACTGCTCGACGCTCTTGGCCGTGCGCGGGTGCAGCGGGAACACGACCGGCAGCGGCAGCCGGCCCAGTTCCCGCAGGATCACCTCGAGCCGGCCCGGGTCGTCGACGTTCTCCGGGCGGTGGATGGTGGCCAGGACGAACCGGTCGCGCGCCAGGCCCCGGGCCGCCAGGACAGCCTCCCGCTCGGCGGCGGCCGGGAGCGCGCGCTCCAGCGCTTCCACGACCGTGTTGCCGGTGACGGCGATCCGTTCGGCGGGCACGTTTTCCGCCAGGAGGTTCCGGCGGTTGAGGTCGGTCGGCGCGCAGCAGAGGTCGGCGAGGTGGTCGATCAGCACCCGGTTGTGCTCTTCCGGCATCGCGCGGTCGTGGCTGCGCAGCCCGGCTTCGACGTGCACCAGCGGAAGGTCGTGCGCGTTGGCCGCCAGCGCGCCGGCGAGCGCCGACGTCGTGTCGCCCTGCACGACCACCACCCGGCCGGGGTGCGCGGCCAGGACTTCGTCGACCGCGCTGACGGTCCGCCCGAGCTGGCCCCCGCGGCGCCCGGCGCCGACGCCGAGTTCGTGGAACCGCCCGGACGGCGGCAGGTCCGCGCGGATGCGCGAGTACAGCGAGTGGTCGTAGTGCTGTCCGGTGTAGACGACCGCGCACCCGTCGCCGAAGAACCGCATCAACGGCGCCAGCTTGATCAATTCGGGCCGCGTCCCGCAGACCAGCGTGATTCCGCCGGTCCCGGCCGGCGGCACTTCCGGGGCGCCTACGGCTGATTCGCGGAAAGCTGCGGTGGTGGTCGGCATGCGGTGAATTCCCTCCGGGGCGTCGGTTCGCCCGCACGCTACTCACCGCAGCCGTCAGAACGGTGGCAGCTCAGTCGATTGTGTGACACGACGGCGTGCCGGGGCCCCCTAGAATGACGCGGTCGGAAAGACCGGACAGGACGGCGCAGCTCTTGCTCAAGAAACACGCGATACTGGCGGCCGTGGTCCTTTTGGTCACCGCCTTGGTCACCGCCTCGGCTCCTCGTGCCGACGCGGCCTCGGAGGTCCTCCTCCCCGATCTGCGCCAGGCGATCCCGGGCTGCGACGGCGGGAGTTCCGGCGACCTCGCGCAGTGCGACGCCTGGGACGTGTGCCCGGTGATCGACCCCGCGGTACCCAGCGGGCGGTGCGTCCCGGTGAACGTGGCGAAGGCCGTCCGGCTGCGGTTCACCAGCGCGGAGGAGAACATCGGCGACGGGCCGCTGCTGCTCTACGGCCGTCGCGACACGACGAACCAGGACACCATGTCCGTCCGCCAGGCCCTGCGCAACGGCCCGAACGGCTCGATCCCCGCTGACTATGTTTCGGCGCAGCGAGTCACCCGGGCCTTCACGTACTACGAGCCGGCCGTCGCCCACCAGCACTGGCACCTGATGAACTTCGAACACTTCGCGCTGGTTTCCCCGCAGGGAAAGACGATCGTCACGGACCGCAAGAACGGCTTCTGCCTCGGCGACCGGTTCACGGTGGCCGACGCCGGCCGGCTGAGCCACGTCCCCGGGGACACCGGCCCCGACGCCGACCTCGCCGAGACCCTCCGCGCGAACCAGTGCCGCCACCACGAGCCCACGGCCCTCGACGTGCTCGAAGGAATCTCGGTCGGCGCCGGCGACGACTACAAGTACACCGTCGACTTCCAGTGGCTGGACATCACGCACGTCCCGGCGGGCACGTACGACCTGGTGAACACGGTGAACGCGGACCGGACGCTGCTGGAGTCGAACTACCGCAACAACTCCACCGCCGTGGCCCTGACCATCGCATGGCCGCAGGGCATGCCGGGGCCGGGCGCGATCCCGGCCGCCCCGGTCGTCAAGTTCCTGCGCGCCTGCCCCGGCCAGCCCCGCTGCGCCTGAGTGGCCCGGCCCCAGGTTCCGGCAGAGTCGCGCCCGGTTCGCGGCTCGGCGGTTCACCGGAGGTCTTGAATGACTCATTCAAGACCTCCGAAGACCTGAATGAGTCATTCAAGACACCTCGGCAGCTGCCGCGCGGCCGGCATGTTTCCGGTCGCACCGCCCTGGGTATCCACGATGGTGCTTCGCCGTGACGACCGAGGGGGCCGGGTGGACGTCGAAAAGATCAAGCGCCGCCGCTACTTCCGCACGCTGGTGTGGTGGCCGTTCCTGCTGATACTCCCCGTCACTTTCGGCATCGAACTGCTCGTGCGCGCCGGCCTGCACCACTGGAGCATCGACACGGGCCACCTCATCGCCGCCGTCGTGAAGGCGATCCTCGCGTGGCTGTTCTTCCCCGGTCTGTGGCGCTGGATGATCCGCCGGGATCAGGCCAATCACTGAAAGCGCTTTCCGAAATCTCTTGTAAAGATCTCCTTCGTGCGGTTCCATTCAAGAGAACGCTCGGTTCGTCACGTCGTCGATCAAAGGAGATCGGATGGCCCCGTCGAAGGAGCTCACCCATGAACTGCCGGAAATTGCGTCAACCAGGCTGGGGCGGCGGTCCGTGCTGCTCGGCGCGCTCGCACTGGGCGCAGGTGCCACGACGCAGGCGACAGCCGCCGTGCTACCGCCGGAAGCCACCGCGGCCGCCTTCTTCAAGGGCGCCGACATCAGCTGGGCGCCGCAGATGGAAGCCCACGGCTACACCTGGAAGAACGCCGCCGGGCAGAGCCAGGACCTGCTGGCCATCCTCAAGGGATACGGCATCAACGCCATCCGGTTGCGCACGTTCGTCAACCCGTCGGGCAGCGCCACCGACGGCCACTGCGGCATCACCGAGGTCGCCGCGCTGGCCAAGCGCGTCAAGGCCGCCGGCATGTCGATCATGCTTGACTACATGTTCGGCGACACCTGGAACTCCGTCGGCGTGCAGAACCCGCCCGCGGCGTGGAAGAACCTGAGCTACAGCCAGCTGCTCGGCGCCATGAACTCCTACGTCAACCAGACCATGAACGTCATGAAGAGCAACGACGTGCTCCCCACCTGGGTGCAGATCGGCAACGAAATCAACGGCGGCATCTGCCACCCGGTCGGCAGCGTCTCCAACGGTGCGCAAATGACGGGCCTGCTCAACGCCGCCTACAACCAGGTCAAGCAGGTGTCGCCGAGCACGACGGTGTGCGTCCACCTCGCCCAGCCGCAGAAGTGGGACTCGATGCAGACCTTCTTCAGCCGCTACGCCGGCAACGGCGGCAAGTGGGACATGTCGGTCTTCTCCTCCTACGGCAGCGCGAGCGTCGCCGCCGGCATCGTGGCGAACATGAAGAAGATCGCCGACCAGTACGGCAAACCCTTCATGCAGACCGAGTTCGGCGGCCCGGTGAGCAAGGTCTCGGCCACCCGTGACTCGCTGGTCGCCTACCTCAACGCGCTCAAGAGCACCGGCGGACAGGGCCTGTTTTACTGGGAGCCGGAAGGCTATTCGCCGTTCACCGGCTACGCCAACGTCGCCTGGAACTCCGCGAACCGCCAGCCGACCGCCATCATGGACGGCTTCACGCAGGCATGACGCCGGAAAGGCGGTGACCCCTGAGGTCACCGCCTTCTTGTCAGGACACAGCCCGTCAAGACTCGAAAGCACCGAGGTCCGGCGCCTTCCCTTTGTAGGGCAGCCCGACGTTGGTGCCTTTGTCGATCAGCGAACTGTTCGCCGCGAGACGCAGGTAGGGCAGCACGGGCAGGCTGCCGTCGGCCTGCCGTCGCGCCTCCCAGCCGGCCGTCGACACGCTCTGGAACTGCGCGTCCGACAAGGTGACGCTCAGGTTCCAGGAGTTGTACGACGCGCTCGTGCCGGACATGTTCGACGTCAGGGAACCCTTGTAGGCGATGTTGTTGCGCAGGTTGCCCAGGCCGGTCGCCGCGCCGCTCGAGGTGATCCCGAGCATGTTGTAGTCCGGTTTGTTGTTGTAGCTCGTGTTGTTGAAGTAGTCGTTGGCCAGTGTGTGGTGGTTGGCGTAGAAGCCCGCGGCCTTGTTGTTGAACGCCACCGAGTCCCGGACGGTGTGCTTGACGCCGTTGCTCACGTACGTGCCGCCGTAGCCGCCCATCTTGAAGCCGTTCCCGTTGCCGGACGACGTCGTCGTCTCCGGCAGGTACCCGTTCCGCCAGGCCCACGAGTTCTCGATGGTCACCGACGAGAACGCGTTGATGAGGTCGAACCCGTCGTCGGAGTTCCACCACGCGCGGCAGCCGCGGAACACGTTGCCCGGGTGGTTGGCGGAGATGTGCGCGCCGAACCCGTCCGCGCTTTCGCCCGCGCCGTTCGACGTGAGCGGGTCGTAGTTGTCGTACGAATCGGAATTGACGACGAGGTTTCCGCCGCCGTCCTGGATGAACAAGCCGGGTCCCATGTTGTTGTGCAGGTTGAGGGATTCGAAGGTGTTGTTGCTCCCCGAGATCCAGATACCCCAGGATTCGTGGTTGAGGTTGTTGTGCTGGGGGACGCCCTTGACCTCGAGTCCCTTCAAGTGAATGTAATTGCCGGTGACGTCGAAGCCTTTGATCCGGCAGTCGTCGCTGACGCGGGAGAAGTCGAAGACCGGAGTCTCGCCGGGATAAGCCCAGTAGCGGATCGGGATGCCCGCACTGCCGCTCTTGTTCAGCGTGATCGCGTCCACCCGGTCGGTCTGGCTCGCGCAGGCCTTGTTCGCGCGGGAATAGGGGTAGGCGCCGCCCCGGAGGTACACCGTGTCACCTGCCTGGGCGACGGACTGGGCGTGCGCGACCGACGCCCAGGGCGCGGTCTGTGTCCCGGCGGCGCTGTCACTGCCCGCCGGAGCGACGTAGTAGGTCATTCCGGCTGCCGGGCTGCTCGCGGCCACCGGGGCACCGGCGACCGCAGTGGCGGTCACCGCGGCCGCCCAGAACACGAGGAAACGTTTCAGGACAACGAGTTTCATACGCACACTCCAGAGGGGGAAGCCATGTCAGTCGCAGCTGCCGGAACAGGGCACGAACGATGCTGTGGTGCCGGTCAGCGTGGTCGTGCCCGTCGTCAGGCCCCCGGAACTCGCGGTCACCGTGATGGCGCCCGGGCCGGTGGCCCGCACCAGGGCGTAGGCGACGCCCTGGTAGGCCTTCCGGACGGTGCCGCGGAAGCTCTCCTGCACCGGGCTGCCGCTGTCGACCGCCACCAGCACGCCCGGCCCGGTGATGCCGAACGTGACCGCGGCGGAGGAGCCGGTCACCACGCGGCCGGACGAGTCGGCCACCGTCGCCTTCACGTACGAGACGTCGTCGATGTCGGTCGACACCGTGCTGTGGTCGGGCGACACCAGCACGCGGGTCGCCGCGGTGCCGGTGGGCGGTGGTGACGTGGCCGGCGCACCCCAGGTGCGCTGCCACGAGTACCCGATCGGCCGCACCGTGCCCACGCCGTCCATCAGGCCGAAGTCCGGCTCGGCCCGCGGCCACAGCCCGTCGGCCTCCCCCAGGTACGCCGCGCCGGTCCAGAGGAACAGGCCGGTGACCATGGCGTTGTTCCGTACGGTCGTCCAGGCGGAGGTGTCGGTGCCCATCTCGGTGAAGAGCCCGGCCCGGGCCGGGGACGTCTTCGCGGCCGTGATGACCTCGTCCGGCCGGTAGTTGCCGCCGAAGACGTCCACGATGGTCCGGGTGGCCCCGGTGACGTCGCCGCTGTCGCTCGGCCGGAACAGCGCCTGGGTGACCGGACGGCCGGGGTCCAGCGCGTGCGCGATCGAGACCATCCTGGTCAGCAGGGGTGTCCGGGTCGAGAGCGAGTCGCGGATCTCGTTGCCGGTGCTCCACATCGCCACGCTGGGGTGGTTGCGGTCGCGCATGACCACGCTGGTGGCGTCCACCTGGTACCACGGCACCGAGCCGCTCGCACCGGGCACCGCGGGCGTCCCCGCCGGCGCGGACGCCGTCTTGCCGAAGTACGTCGCGTAGTCGCCGACGTCGGAGTACTTGTGCTGGGTCCAGACGTCGAAGAACTCGTCGAGGACCAGGAACCCCATCCGGTCGGTGAGCTCGAGGAACGCCGGGCTGGGCGGGTCGTGCGCGGTGCGGATGGCGTTCACCCCGAGCGCTTTCAGCTGGGCGAGCCGCCGCTGCATCGCCCGCTGAGGCGCGGCCATCCCGAGCCCGTGGAAGTCCTGGTGCAGCGCGACGCCCTGGAACTTCACGTTCTTGCCGTTCAGGCTCATGCCCGTCGAGGCGTTGAACGTCAGCGTGCGGATGCCCACGGACGTGACGTCGTCGTCGACGGCGGTGCCGCCGACGAGGACGTTCGTCGCCAGCGAGTACAGGTTCGGATTGGTCAGGTCCCACAGCCGCGGGTTGCTCACGGCCACGTCGTAGGCGAAGGTGGCGGACGCGCCGGCGGCGACAGTCTTGGCCGCCGTGGTGACCGCGGGTAACGCGCTCCCGCCCGGGTCGCTGAGCACGCCCCGGACACTGACGCTCGCCGCCGCGCTGCCTTCGTTGACCACGGTGGTTTCCGCGTGCACGGTGTTGGCGCCGGGTGTGGTGACGCGGGTGGCCCACTGGCCGACGTGCACGGGATCCGTCGCGATGAGCCGGACATCGCGGTGGATCCCGGCGCCGGTGTAGTAACGGGACGCCGGCTGCGACGTCGTGTCCGTCTTGACGGCGACCACGTTGTCGGCGCCGCCGAACTTCGCCGCCGCCGTGATGTCGTAGCGGAAGCTGGTGTAGCCGTAGGGGTGCGTGCCGATGAGGGTGCCGTTGACGTACACGCTCGCGTTGGCCATCACGCCGTCGAACTCGAGGGACACCTTGCGGCCGGACGGCACCGCGGCCAGCGAGAAGTGCTTGCGGTACCAGCCGATGCCCGACGGCAGGTAGCCACCCCGGCCGGTGCTCGGCGCCGACTGCGAGAACGGGCTGGCCGGCGGGTTCGGGCCCTCGATGCTCCAGTCGTGCGGCACGCTGAGCTTGCGCCAGCCACCGTCGTTGTAGGAGGCACCGCCCGCGCCACTGGCGTCACCGTAGTTGAACAGCCAGCCGGGGTCGAAGTCCGTGACCGTCCGGTACTGGTTGATGGCGGCCGCGCCGGTGACCGGAGCGAGCAGCAGTCCCGCCGCCAGCACACCCGCGGCGGCCACCGCGAGCCGCCTGCCGAAGACGAAGTTACGCATGGCTCCTCCAGGGTTCAGCGCAGATAGGCGACGAGCGAGAGGTTCAGCTCACGGATGCCCTGCACCACCAGGTTCGACATCTGCGTCGCGCCGTACGTCGAGAAGTGCGTGTTGTCGGTGACGCCGTCGGTGGCCTGGGTGAGGTAGATCTTCTGCGACGCGGCAGGGCCGAGGGACTCGACCAGGGACTTGGTCTTGGCCGTCAGGTCGAGCACCGGCACGTTCGCGCTCTGGCCCAGCGCCCGGATCACCGCGGGCAGGTCCACGCCCACGCCGTTGACGTGCAGGGCGGTCGGGGTCAGCTTGGTGCCGCTGAACAATCGCCGCACCGGCGGTGTCACCAGCACCGGGACGCCGCCGCGCTCGCGCACGCCGTCGACCATCTTGGCGAGGTTGTCGCGGAACGCCGTCGCCGACGTCTGCTTGTCGTTGTGCCCGAACTGGATGAGCACGAGGTCCTTGCTCTTGATCAACGGCTTGAGCGTCGGGAAGAGCGCCTTGGTGGCCAGGAAACTGCCCGAGCTTTCACCCGAGTCCGCGTAGTTGGCGACCACGGCGCCACCTCGCACGTTCACCGGCAACTGCTGCCCCCAGCCCGTGTAGGGCGCCACCGGCTGGTCGCAGACGGTCGAGTCGCCCGCCAGGTACGTCACCAGCGGGGCCTGGGCCGCGGTCACGGTCAGCGAGCCGATCGCGGGAGCGCTGCCGCCGAACGTGATGTCCAGGCCCGCGGTGCCGGTGCCGCCCTGGCCGGTGGGCTGGCCCTCCGGGTTGCGCACGTTGACCGTCACGGTGGTGGGGACGACCTGGCCCGCGTTCGTCGAGACGGCGTTCAGGACCTGCCTGCGCGCCTCCACCGACATCGACGTGTTGGCCGCCTTCGTGGTGCTGCCGAGCCCCACCGTGACGTCGTAGTTCCCCGGCGAGACCGCGAAGTGGCACTTGATCGGCGCCGTGCCCGAGCACTGTGCGGGAAGCGCTTTCTGGACGGCCGCGGCCACCGCCGGCGCGGGAACCAGGGTGACCGCGGCCAAGCCGGCGAGAATGACCGCCTGCTGCCTGAGGGACATGAGGACTCCTTTGTCCTGAGTAGCGGAATCTCAGCCGGCCGAGCAGGTGCTCCCGTTGAGCGTGAACGACGTCGGCGCCGGATTGGACCCGCTGTACGAGCCGTTGAAGCCGATGCCGGCCGAGGCGTTCGGTGCCAGCGTGCCGTTCCAGCTCACGTTGGTGGCGGTGACGGAACTGCCGGACTGGGCGAAGGTGGCGCCCCAGCCGGGGAGGGTCATCCGCTGGCCCCCGGCGAAGGTGAAGGCCAGCGTCCAGCCGGTGACCGTGCTCGCGCCGGTGTTCGTGACGGTGATGTTGGCCGTGAACCCGTTGCCGCCACCCCAGTTCGACGCGGCGTAGGTGACCTTGCACGCCCCGGTGCCACCACCCGGGCTCGTCGTCACGGACGCGATCCCGGAAGCGGCCGAGGTGTTCCCCGCCGCGTCCCTGGCCCGCACCTGGTACCGGTAGGTGCTCGAAGCCGCCAAGCCGCTGTCGGTGAACGACGTCGTCGCGGTCGAGCCGACGACGGCGAACGTGCCACCGCTCGCGCGGAGGACATCATAGCCGGTGACGCCGACGTTGTCGGTCGACGCCGTCCAGGTCAGCGTGGCACCACTGGAAGTCACCGCCGAGACGGCCGGGGTGCCCGGAACGGACGGTGCTTCGGTGTCCCCGCTGCCGCCGCCGTAGATCGTGGCTTCCTTCGACGTCTGCCGGATTCCGTTGGCGCCGTTGAGGAACCGCTCGCCCCACGCCGTGAGATTCGCCGGGTCGAAGTTGTTCGTCATGTCGAGGTAGGCGACGTCGCTGCTGTTACCGCTCCACGACCAGCCGAGATAGCCGAGACCGCGGGCCTGCGCCTGGGCCATGATCGTGTCCTCGTCCGGGTTGCCGTCCGTGTGCATGTTCCCGAACTCGCCGACAACCAGGGGCAGCCCGGCGGTCCGGAAACTGTCGAAGTACGCGTTGATCTCGGCGGCGGTGTCGTAGACGCCGTACATGTGGATGGAGAAGACGGTGTTGTGCTGCGAGTCGGCGGTGAACACGGTGGCCGCGTTGTCGCGCATGATGTTCTGCCAGTCCTGGCCCCACATCGGCGCGTCGGCCATCAGCAGGTGCTGCAGCCCGGCGGCCCGCAGCCGGCTGATCGCGCCGCTCGTCGCGCTCGCCCAGGTCGCGCTCACCTGCTGGTTGTTGCCGAACGGCTCGTTGCCCAGGTTGATCACGGCGTAGTTTTCCTGTCCCTTGAGGGCACTCGCGACGCTGATCCAGTAACTGACCGCCTGGTCCAGGGTCGCGGCGCCGCTCTGCTCGCCGTACCCGGTGGTGTCGTGCACCTCCAGGACGCAGATCAGCCGGTTCTGTTTGCACTGCCCGATGACGCTGGTGACTTCGGCGGCCGAAGTCGGTCCCCACCGCTGCCCGCTGCCGAGGACGACACGGACCGTGTTGGCACCGAAGGACTTGATGTCGGCGAAGGCGCGGTTCTGGCCCGGGTACCAGACGTACGCGTGGTTAACCCCGCGCATCACGAACGGCGTGCCGTTGGCCTCGGCGATCCGCGTGCCGTCGACGTGGAGACCGGTCGCGGCCGGGGTGTCGCCGCCCAGCGCCGCCACGAGGGCCGGGTACCAGCGGCTTTCCATCTTCTGGATGCCGGTGGTGCTGTTCGGGTGGACGCCGTCGCCGGTGTCCGCCGCGGTGTCGAACCCGGTCCACTGGTCGACCACGGTGATCGGGGACGCGGCCGTGGAGTGCGCCTGCGCCCAGGCGGGAATGGCGTTGTCCAGCTCGACCACCCGCTGCCCGCAGGCCGCGCAGTTGGCCGGGTTCATCGGGATGATCTTGGCGACGACCAGCTTGGTGGCCGGGTTGGCGGCCCGCATCTGGCCGAGCAGCGTGGTGTAGGCGTCCAGGATGGTGGCCGCCGGGATGGCGCTCCACACGTCGTTGGTGCCCAGGTGCATCAGGACGACGTCCGGGTGCGTCGCCGACAGCCAGCCGGGCAGCTGGTTGTCCCGCACGATCCCGGTCGCCAGGAACCCGCCGTGGCCCTCGTTGTCGCCGTCGTAGGTGAAGCCGCAGCCGGGGGCCGGGAGGGTGCCGACGAAGTCGACGTCGGTGTGCCCGGTGTCCTGCAGGTGTTTCCACAGCAACGCCCGCCAGCAGCCGGGCGACCCGGTGATGGAGTCGCCGAGCGCCATGACCCGGGCCGGTGTCGCCGCACCGGCCGCCGCGGGAGCCACGACAGCGCAGGCGGCCAGCAGCACGCCGGCCAG
This sequence comes from Amycolatopsis balhimycina FH 1894, assembly GCF_000384295.1. Lineage (NCBI taxonomy): Bacteria > Bacillati > Actinomycetota > Actinomycetes > Pseudonocardiales > Pseudonocardiaceae > Amycolatopsis > Amycolatopsis balhimycina. Next base: position 3,219,333 of record NZ_KB913037.1, read on the forward strand.
GAGCACGCGGAGGAATCGCCAGCGCATACCGACCTCCTGGAGAACCGCTCGACAGGACGAATGGATCTGGGAGCGCTCCCACGGTAACATGGAAAGCGCTTGCCGGACACCGGTCGCGGCGGACCGGACCTCCCGATTCACTTAACCGTTCAGCAGATCGGCTCGAGGTGAGAAAGCGTTTTCTCGAACCGGCCGCACTCACGGCGTCCAGCGGATGTTCGGGTTCAGCCGTCCGTTCCGGTCGAACACGGCCTGGTTGTCCCAGCCGTCGCCGGAACCGGCGATGTCGGCCGGGTCCCAGCCGTTGCCGGGCACCGCGTACCAGGTGGGTTCCCAGTAGAAGACGCCGATCGCGCCGGCGGCGCGGGCGGTGTTCTGGACGGCGGTGAAGTTCGCGGCCTGCCCGGCGGGGGTGGCCGGATAGCCCGCGCACGGCTGCGCGGCCGAGATGGTGTTCGGCGTGCTGTCGTAGTTCGCCGTCGTGTACGGGTAGGCCGTCTCGGCGAGGATGACCGGCTTTCCGTACCGGGCCCGCACATCGGACACGACGGCGGTCATGTTCGCCAGGGTGCCGTGCCAGTAGCAGTAGTAGGACAGGCCGGTGACGTCCCACTGGACGCCTTGCGCGCGGATGCCGTCGTAGAACCAGCGCGCGTGCGCGTCGCTGTCGGCGTCGGCGGTGTGGATGACGACCTGGGTGCCGCCGTTGCACGCCTTGGTGGCGTTGTAGCCCGCCTTGAGCAGGCGGCCGAGGTTCCCGAAGTCGTTGTTGACGACTTTGCCGTCGTCCCAAAGCATGCCGACGTTGATCTCGTTGCCGATCTGCACGCTGTCCGGGGTCGTGCCCTGGGCCTTGAGCGCCGAGCAGACGTCGTAGGTGTAGTCGTGGACGTCGGTCTGGAGGGCGCCGATGCCGTGTGACGCCCAGGCGGCGGGCTTGGCCTGTTTGCCGGGATCGGCCCACGTGTCGGAGTAGTGGAAGTCGACCAGCAGCTTGAGCCCCTTGGCCTTCACCGCCCGGGCGTACTGCAGCACCTTGGCCTTGTTGTTGTAGCCGCTGCGGGGGTTGTTCCAGACGCGCAGGCGCACGTAGTTCACGCCCGCACCCTTGAGGATGTCGAGCGGGTCGCCGGCGACGCCGTTCGCGCCGGAGTACTTCGCGCCGAGGTCGAGCGCCCGCTGGGCGGTCGAGACGTCCGCGCCGAGCATGGTGAGGGAGTTCGCGGCCGAGGCAGCGGGGACGGGCATTGCCGCAGGGAGCGCGAGGACCACCAGGAACAGGACAACTCGAGCCAGGCGGCCGGTGCGGGACACGGTCATTCGATCTCCTTTGATCGACGACGTGACGAGCCGTTCCGGTAAGAATGGAATCGCACGTGTGGGAGATTTTCAAGGCTGTTCGACAATTTCTGCGAACGCGCGCACCCGCCGCGGCCGACGGCTCGATTCGCGGACGACGAGTTCGGGCGTGAAGACCACGTGCCGGTGCACGTGCTCCTCCGGCGACTGGGTTTCGGCGATGACCAGGGCCGCCGCCCGGCGCCCGATCTCGTGCCTCGGCTGGCGGACCGACGTCAGCGGGACCGCGGCCGCGGCGGCGAAGTCGATGTCGTCGTAGCCGACGATCGCCAGGTCCTCCGGGACCCGCACCCCCGCGCGCACTGTCGCCTGGAGCAGGCCCAGCGCCAGCAGGTCGTTCGCGCAGAAGACGGCGTCGGGCAGCGCCGCCCTGGCCAGCAGCTGCTCGCCGGCCCGCAGGCCGCACGAGACGTTCAGGGCCGGCGCCGTGAGGACCTCGAGGACGTCCGAAGCACGGCCGGCCAGGCGGAGGGCGTCCAGGGCGCCGCGGTGGCGTTCGGCCGCCTGGTGGATGGCCGCCGGGCCGTTGACCATCACGATGCGCTCGCAGCCCTCGGCGAGCAGGTGGGTGACCGCAAGCTCGCCGCCGTGGCGGTCGTCGACCGCCACCGAGCACAGGTCCTCCTCGGCCGTCGGGTGGTCCAGCAGGACGACCGAGATCCCGCGGTCCTGCAGCTGCCGCAGCGGCACCGGACCGGCCTGCACCGGGGTGATCAGCACCCCGTGCACCCGTTGCGAGGCCAGCAGTTCGACGTGCCCGCGTTCCCGGGCCACCGACTCGTCGCTGTTGCAGAGGATCACCGCGTGCCCGGCCTCGGTCGCCGCCGCTTCGACACCGCGGGCGACGTCGGTGAAGAACGGGTTGCCCACGTCCGGCACCACGAGCCCGATCGTGCGGGCGGTCCCGGACCGCAGCTGCCGCGCCGGCTCGTTGCGGACGTACCCCAGGTCGTCGATCGCGGCGAGCACCCGCTCGCGGGTCGCCGCGGCGACGACGTCCGGGCGGTTCAGCACGTTGGACACCGTGCCGACCGACACCTCGGCCCGGATCGCGACGTCGCGGATGCCGATCGCCGGCTTCACCGCCGCTCCCGGGCGCGGACCGCGACGGCGGCCAGCACGAGCAGCCCCGGAGCGACGACCACGAACGCCGGCGCCTGCCCGACGACGACGGCCACCACGACGATCGCCGTGACGAGCCCGGCGCTGCCGCGCCAGTCCACGACCGTCGCCCGGCCGGCCGCCGCCAGCACTTCCGGCCAGTGATGGCCCGGCCGCCAGGCCGCGGCACCGCGCAGGCCGGCCGCCAGGAGCGCGGCGAGCACCACCCCGAGGACGGCCCCGAAAGCCCGGCCGCCGGGCAGCCCGCCCAGGACCGCGACGACGTCGGCCCCGCCGACGAGCAGCAGTCCCGCGGGAGCCAGGACGGCCACCGGGTGGGCGAGCGCGGCGCGGAACACCCGGCCGAACCGGCGCACCGTGGGTGTCCGGCCGTCCGCCACGGCCTCGGTGAGCAGGACCGCACCGGCCGCCGCCGCGGCCAGCGCCGTCACGACGGACACCGACGCCACGCAGACCAGCAGGCCCACGAAGAGCACTTCGGCCAGCAGCCCCACCGAGCGGGTGACCGTGTTCATCCCTTCAGCCCCGACGTCGCCACGCCTTCGACCAGGTACCGCTGGAAGGCGAAGAAGAACAGCCCGATCGGCAGCAGCGCGAGCACCGACATGGCGAACATCGGGCCGAACGCCGACTGGCTCGTCTGGTCGACGAAGATCTGCAGCGCCAGCGGCAGCGTGAACTTGCCAGGGTCGTTGAGGTAGATCAGCTGCGAGAAGAAGTCGTTCCAGGTCCAGATGAAGGTGAAGATCGCGGTGGTGATCAGGGCCGGCCGCAGCAGCGGCGCGATCACGTACCGGAACGTCCGCACGGGCCCGCAGCCGTCGATCGTCGCGGCCTCGTCCAGCTCGCCCGGCAGGCTGCGGATGAACTGCACCATCAGGAAGACGAAGAAGGCGTCGGTGGCCAGGAACTTCGGCAGGACGAGCGGCCAGAACGTGTTGACCAGCCCGAGTTTCTGGAAGATCACGTACTGCGGGATGAGCACGACGTGCTGCGGCAGCATGATGGTGGAGAGCATGAACCCGAACAGCGGCCCGCGGCCGCGGAAGTGCAGCCGGGCGAACGCGTAGGCGGTCACCGAGCAGGACAGCACGTTCCCGAGCACGGCGCCGGCCGAGATCACCACCGAGTTGGCGAAGTAGTGCCAGACGCTGTAACCGGCGACGCCGCCGAACACCTGCGTGTAGTTGTCCCCCGTGGGATGGGACGGCAGCGGCGAAAGCCCGGCCAGCACTTCCTCGGCGGGCTTGAACGACGCCGAGACCAGCCAGAGGACCGGGTACAGCAGCACCAGCAGGATGAGCACCATCAGCAGGTGCCACGCCCAGGACCGGCGGGTCATCGGCCCTCCCCCGCGTAGAAGACGAACCGGCGCGAACCGCGGAACAGCAGCGCGGTCAGCACGCCGATCACCACCAGCAGCACCCACGCCATCGCCGAGGCGAAACCCATCCGGAAGTCGGTGAAACCGCGCTGGTACAAGTACAGCGTGTAGAGCAGGGTCGAGTCGCTGGGCCCGCCGCGCCCGCTGCTGACGACGAAGGCGCCGGTGAACGACTGGAACGCGTGGATGGTCTCCAGCACCAGGTTGAACAGCAGAACCGGGGAGAGCATCGGCAGGGTCACCGAGCGGAAGCGGCGGACGGGACCGGCGCCGTCGAGCTCCGCCGCCTCGTACAGCTCCTTCGGGATCTGCTTGAGCCCGGCGAGGAAGATGACCATCGGTGCGCCGAACTGCCAGACCGCCAGCGCGATCACGGTCAGCAGCGCGAACTGGGGCTGGTCGGCCCAGCCGCCGGTGTCCAGGCCGAATGCGGCGAGCACCCGGTCCACTGTGCCGCCGGTCGAGAACATCGCCCGCCACACCAGGGCGAGGCTCACGCTCGCGCCGAGCAGTGAGGGCGCGTAGAACGCCGAGCGGTACAGCCCGGCGCCGCGGTGCGCGCGGTTCAGCAGCATCGCGACGGCCAGGGCCAGCCCGAGCTTGAGCGGCACCGACAGCCCGACGTACTGCGCCGTGACACCCGCCGCGTGCCAGAACCGGTCGTCGCGGGTGAACATCGTGACGTAGTTGTCCAGGCCGACCCAGTGCGGCGCGTCGAACAGGTCGTAGTCGGTGAACGACAGGTACAGCGACGCGATCATCGGGCCGATGGTCAGCGCCAGCACCCCGATCAGCCAGGGCGACAGGAACAGGTATCCCGCGCCCTGGCCGGCCCGGCCGCGGCGGCGCGCGACTCGTTCCGGCGCCACCGGCCGGTCCAGCACTGCTTGCGTCATCCGGACCTCCCTCAGGATCCGAGCGACTGCTGGGCGGTCTGCACCAGGCGGGCGGCCCCGTCGGCGACGCTCGTCCGGCCGAAGATCACGTCGTCGTAGACCCGTTGGAAGTCCCGCTTGATCGCCGCGGAACCGGTGGGCCACAGGCCGGTCGCCGGGCCGATCCGGTCGGCGACGGACTTCTCGTAGTCGCAGACGGCCTTCGTGGCCGCCTGGGCCGCACCGCAGACCTGCTCGCGGATCGCGGTGTTCGGCGGCAGGCCGCGCGCGACGCCCAGCAGCTTGCCCGCTTCGGGGCTGTTGACCAGGAAGCTCAGCAGCTTGGCCGCGGCTTCCTTGTGCGCCGAGCGCTGCGCGACGGCGAAGGTCACCGGCGGCATGGCGGCCATGCCGGACGCCGGGCCGTCGCTGGGCAGCGGCGCGGCCTTGATCCCCGGGCCGTAGCTGGAGAGGTAGGCGGACAGGCTGGAGTCGTAGTTGACCTCCGACCCGGCGTGCTTGGTGACCAGGCCCGAGTTCGGCATCGAGCCGTCCATCTTCGCGGTGACCTCGGGCGCGGTGACGGCCTTGCTCGCCCGCAGATCGCCGGTCAGCGTCCAGAACCGCGTCAGGTCGGCGGCGGTGAAGCCGAGCTTGCCGTCGTCGGTGTAGAGCTGTTCGCCGTGCTGGTGCAGCCACACCTCGAACCAGTCGACGGCCCAGCCGAAGTCGGTCGTCCCGGCCACGCCGGTCGCGCCGACCTTGCGGAGTCCTTCGGCGAACTGCGCCCAGGTCCAGCTCTTGCCCGGCCCGGACGGCGGCTCGACCCCCGCCTTGGTGAAGACCGCCGGGTCGTAGGCGAGCATCTGCGTGGTCTGGCCGCCGGGCACGGCGTACTGCTTGCCCTCGATCTTCCCGCCCGCCAGCAGCTCGGGCGCGATCCCGGTGACGTCGATCGTCTTGCCCACGGACGAACTCAGGTCCTCGAGCACGTGGCGGTGCTGGTATTCGCCGAGCGTGGCGCGGTCCAGCTGGATCAGGTCCGGTGACGCGCCCCCGGCCACCTGGGTGGACAACTTCTGGAAGTACGCGTCGTAGGCGGCGTACTCCGTCTGGACGGTGATGCCCGGATTGTTCTTCATGAACAGATCGACCGCGGCCTTCGTGGCCTTGGCCCGATCTTCGTTGCCCCACCACACGAAGCGGATCGTCGTGCTCCCCGGCGCGTCACCCCCGCCGCCGCACCCCGTGACCAGTCCCGCCAGCGTGACCGCGACGGCCGCCACCAGGCCGGCGCGCACCCCGAACCGTCCGTTCATCGAATTTCCCTTCTGGAGACCACCACCCGGGCGAGCTCACCGGAATTCGGTCTTGAATCGGTTCAAGCACGGTAAGTCCGCTCACGGGCGGCGTCAACCAGCAGTGTCGAACAGCAGTGATGGCAACGAAAGTGCCGAAACTTTCGAATCGGTCGAACGGCCGCAGCCGTTGACCCGTTCGTTGAGAAAGCGCTTACTCGCGGACTGGACTGATCGGGTCGACCGGGTTGACAAGCCCGGATGGTCTGGTTTGAATCGGTTCATCGCGGCAGCGACGAGCTGATCCGGAGGCCGACGATGTCCTCGCAGTTCCCCCTTTCCCGAAGAGTCTTCCTCGGCGGCGTGTCGGCACTGGCCGCCACGGCCGTCACACCCTCGGTGGCCGCGGCTGCCGCCACCTCCGCGGCGTCCGGCGGCGGCGAGGTGCGCCTGCACTGGCTGGACGGCAGGCCCGCCGCCCCGGCAGGCTGCGCGTTCGGCGTCCCCTGGCCACGGGGAACGCTGGCCCGGAACGTCCCGCTGGCCCTGCACACCGCCAACGGCGCGCCGGTGCCGGTGCAGTCGTGGCCGCTGGCGTACTGGCCGGACGGTTCGGTCAAGTGGACCGGGCACGCCGTGACGTCGTCCGCCACCGCGGACGCGTTCGCGCTGGCCTCCGGGGCGCCCGCGCCGCCACCGGTTCCGGTCACCGTGCGCCGGTCGCCTCGCGAAATCGTGGTGGCCAACGGGACAGTCGAGCTGAAGATCGCGACGACGGGCCCGATCGCCGTGCCGTCGATTTCGCGCGCCGGCCGGGTCGTCGCCCGCGACGGCGAGCTCGTGCTGCGGTTGCAGGACCAGCCGGACGACGCCGACGACTCCCGGGCACCCCGCCGCGAGGACTGGACGGGGATCGTCGAACGCGCCGAGGTCGAGCAGTCCGGGCCGGTGCGCGCGGTGGTGAAGCTGACCGGCCGGTACCGGCGCGACCGCGGCCGCGGTACGCGCGCGATCCTGCCGTGGACCCTGCGGGTCTACCTCGGCGCGGGTGACGACTCCCTGCGCGTCGTGCACAGCTTCCGCTGGGACGCCGACGAAAACCACGACTTCGTCCGGGGGCTGGGCTTGCGGTTCTCAGTCCCGCTGACCGACGAGCCGCACAACCGGCACGTCCGCTTCGGCACGGCCGCGGGCGGCGTGTGGGGCGAGCCGGTCCGGGTGCTCACCGGCCTGCGCCGCGACCCCGGCTCGGCGGTCCGGAAGGCCCAGACCGACGGCACCGCCACGCCACCGGTCGCGCAGTGGGGCCAGCAGGTGCGCGACGGCTACCAGAACCTGGCTCTGTGGAACGACTTCACGCTGTTCCAGGAGTCAGCCCGGCACTTCGCGGTGTGGAAGCGCACCACGGCCGCGGGCAGCTGGCTGAAACACGCGGGCCGCGGCGACCGCGCGTCCGGCTTCGGCTATGTCGGCGGGGTCGGCGGCGGGCTGGGCTTCGGCCTGCGTGACTTCTGGCAGCGCGCCCCGCGTTCACTGGACATCCGCGGCGCGGCCACGGACACGGCCTCGGTGACGCTCTGGTCGTACTCCCCGCTGGCGCCCGCGATGGATCTGAGGACCTACGACACCGTCGCGCACGGGCTGGACCTTTCCTACGAAGACGTCCAAGAAGGCTTCGCGACGCCGCAGGGCATGGTGCGGTCGACCGAACTACGGCTGTGGGCGCTGGCGGCCACTCCGCCCCGGGACACGATCGCCGCGCTCTCGGCGACGCTGACCGCGCCGCCACAGCTCGTCACGGACCCGGCGACCTACCACGCGGCCGGGGTGTTCGGCCGGTGGAGCCTGCCCGACCGCGGCACGCCCGCCCGCGCGGCCCTCGAAGACGGGATCGCCCGCGAGATCGGCTTCTACGCCGACCAGGTCGACGAGCGTGAGTGGTACGGGTTCTGGCACTACGGCGACGTCATGCACACCTACGACGCCGACCGCCACGAGTGGCGCTACGACGTCGGCGGGTACGCCTGGGACAACGCCGAGCTCGGCACGGATGCCCTGCTGTGGTACGCCTTCCTGCGTTCGGGCGATCCCCGGACGTTCCGGCTCGCGCACGCCATGACCCAGCACGTGTCCGAAGTGGACACTCACCACAGCGGCCGGTTCGCCGGGCTGGGGTCGCGGCACGCCGTCGTGCACTGGGGCGACGGCGCCAAGGAGGCCAGGGTCGGCGAGTCGTTCACGAAACGGTTCTCCTACTACCTCACCGCCGACGAGCTGCTGGGCGAGCTGATCCGGTCGTCGCTGCAGGTGGACGAGACGCTGCGCACGGTCGATCCGCTGCGCGAAGTCCTGCCCCCGCAGACCAAGGCGCCGGCCCGCGTCCGGATCGGACCGGACTGGTACGCGCTGGTCAGCAACTGGCTGACGGAGTGGGAGCGCACCGGCGACGTCCGCTGGCGCGACCGGATCGTCACCGGCATGAAGGATATCGCCACGTTCCCCGCCGGGCTCTTCACCGGCGAGGCGGGCGGCGCGGTCGGCTTCGACCCGGCGACCGGCCACCTCGTGAACCTGGAGAAGGGCGACTTCGACGGCGGCTACAACCTTTCGATGGCCTTCCTCGGCGAGCAGATCCTCTGGGAGGCCCTCGACCTCGTCGACGTCCCGGAGTTCCGCCGGACCTACCTGGACTTCGCCCGGTACGCCCAGGCGCCGTCGGCCGAGAAGATCGCCCGGTACGGCCGCGACTTCAACCCCGGGCTGTTCAAGACGATCTACTCGCGCGTCACGGCCTGGGCGGGCGAGCAGCTGGGCGACGCGAGCCTGCGCAAGCGCGGCTGGGACCAGTTCACCAGCGACCCCGCGGGGAAGCCGTGGCCACCCGCGGAACGCGTCACCGGCTCCGCTGTCGCCAGTCCGGTGACGGAGATTCCCACCCGGACCACCACGAACCCCGCCGGCGACTTCGCCACGTTCGCGACCAACGACTTCGCCCAGCGCAACCTGGCCACCATCGCCCTGCTCGCCATCGCCCCGGAGGAAGCACCGTGAAGATCCTCGCCATGGTTGCTCTCCTCGCGTTAGGTGCCGCCCCGGCGGCCGCCTCCCCGCACTGGACCGTGTGCGACGGCTCGTGCTCGTTCGACGTGCCCCCGGGCGACTACGAGATCGAGGCGTTCCTGACCGGGCAGACGGGTCTCGACGTCGAAGCCCGGCGGATCGCCCTCGCCCCGGTGGACACCATGGCGGGGCAGTACGTCCACCGGTCGGTGACCGTCGAAGTCCGCACTCCAGAGGGGATGCCGAGCGGCGAGGACGGCCCGGGCACGCCGGGACTGCAGGTCCGGCTCACCGGGCCGTCGCCGAAGCCGATCCGCATCGCCGTGACGCCCAAGCCGAGGGCACCCCGGATCTTCGTGATCAGCGACTCCACCGCCGCCGACTGGACGTCCCTGCCGAAGAACGGCTGGGCGCAAGCTCTGCCGGAGTTCTTCCGCGCCGGGCCCAGCGTGCGGAACTACGCGCAGTCCGGCGCGAGCACGGTCAGCTACCTCGCCGACGCGCGCTACTTCCCGCGCGTGCGCCCGATGATCCGCCCCGGCGACGAGGTGCTGATCCAGCTGGCGCACAACGACAAGCAGACGACCGAAGACGTCTACCGCGCCAACCTCGCCACCCTGATCGACGGCGTCCGGGCCCAAGGCGGGGCGCCGGTGCTGGTCACGCCTCCGGTGCGGCACCGGTTCGGCGCGGACGGGAAGCTCACCCCGCTCGGCCTGGTCGTCAACAACCTGGGCGTGGACCTGCCCGCGGTGATGCGCGACGTCGCCCGGCAGCGGAAGATCCCGCTGCTCGACCTCACAGCACGCAGCCAGGCGCTGGTGGAAGGCCTGGGCGAAGCCGCTTCCTGGCCGTTGTACCTGACGCTCGCGCACGACGGCGTCGACGACGCCACCCACCTCAGCCGGTACGGCGCCGAGCAGTACGCCGCACTCGTCGCGCGAGCCATGGCCGAAGCCCGGCTGCCGTTCTCGCTCTTCCTGCGTCCCGAAAGGCTTTGACGATGAGACGTCGTCTTCTCACCCTCGCGCTCGCCCTGGCCACGGCGGCCGGGTTGAGCAGCGCGCCGGTGGCCGAGGCGGCCCCGCACGCCCAGCACCAGGTCACTTTCGACAAGTATTCGCTGATGCTGGACGGGCAGCGGCAGTTCGTCTGGTCCGGCGAGTTCCACCCGTTCCGGCTGCCCAGCCCGGACCTGTGGCGTGACGTGCTGCAGAAGATGAAAGCCACCGGCTACAACGCCGTCTCGATCTACTTCGACTGGAACTACCACTCGCCCGCGCCCGGCGTGTACGACTTCACCGGCGTCCGCGACATGGACCGCGTGCTCGACCTCGCGGCCGAGGCCGGGCTGTACGTCATCGCACGGCCCGGGCCATACATCAACGCCGAGGTCACCGGCGGCGGGTTCCCCGGCTGGCTGGCCACACAGCAGGGCAAGGCCCGCAGCGACGCGCCCGACTACCTGGCCGCGGCCGACGAGTGGCTGACCGCGATCGACCGGATCATCGCGCGGCACCAGTACACCGACGGTCGCGGCCCGGTCATCCTCTACCAGATCGAGAACGAGCTGGCCGCCACCGGCGTGTCCCAGCAGAACTACATCGCGCACCTCTACGACAAGGTGCGGGCCGACGGCATCGGCGTCCCGATCTTCCACAACGACAAGGGCCGCAACGGGATCTGGGTCCCGCCGGACTCCGGCGTGCCCGGCACCGTGCCGGGCAAGGTCGACCTCTACGCGTGGGACACCTACCCGGCGGGCACCTGCCGTCCCGACGCCACCCCCGGCGCGCCGAGCAACGCCCCGGACTGGGGGCTCTACGGGCCGGGCGGGGCGAAGGGCGGCGCGAGCGCGTCGCCGAACACGCCCGGGTTCACCGCCGAGTTCGGCGGCGGCTGGTTCGACTACTGGGGCAGCAACGGCACCTACCCGTGCACGGCGGTCCGCCAGGGCCCCGGCTACGAGCGCGTGTTCTACGGCACCAACATCGCGAACGGCCTGACCATCCAGAACTTCTACATGACCTTCGGCGGGACGTCGTGGGGCTGGCTGCCGGCCCCGGTCGTCTACTCGTCGTACGACTACGGCGCGGCCATCGACGAAGGCCGCCAGCTGCGGCCGAAGGCGCTGACGATGAAGGAGCTGGGCTACTTCCTGCAGGCGGTGCCGCCGATCACCAAGCAGGACAAGGCGGACCCCATCACCCCGTCGTCGGCGGCCGTGAAGGTCTACCACAACGTCAACCCGGACACGAAGACGCACTTCTACCTGCCGGTGCACAACCCGCCGAAGGCCACGACGGACGACGCGTTCACCTTCCCACTGTCCACAGCGGACGGCTCGTACACGGTGCCGCAGGCGGGCACGCTGCGCCTGAACGGCCAGGACGCCAAGCACCTCGTGGCGAACTTCGACCTCGCGGGCCAGCACCTGGTGTACTCGACGTCGGAAATCACGACGTCGGTGGCCGGCACCGTGCTGCTGAACGGCCGTCCCGGCGAAGACGGGGAAACGACCCTGCGGTACGCGACGCAACCCCGGGTGGACGTCCTTTCCGGTGCCGCCACGTCCACCTGGGACGCCGCGAACGGTGACCTGCGGCTGAACTACGTCCATAATGGACTTGCCCGAGTTCGGATCTCCGGCGGCGGCCGGGCTCCGGTGACCCTGCTGCTGGCCGACGACGCGACCGCCGACACGTTCTGGCGCCAGGACACCGCGGCCGGCCCCGTCCTCGTCCGCGGCCCGGCGATACTGCGCACCGCACGGTCGATCGGCCCGTTCCTGGCGCTGACCGGCGACACCGCCCGGGCCAGTGACCTCGAGGTGTGGGGCCCCGCTGCGGTGGTCTCGTGGAACGGGCGGCCGGTGCCGGCCCGGCGGACGACGTCGTCGAGTCTGCTGGCGACGGCGCAGCTGCTCGGCCCGGCGGCGGTCGAGCTGCCCCTCCTGACCGGGTGGAAGCAGGCTCCCGGCTCGCCCGAATCGGCGGTCGCCTACGACGACCGCGGGTGGCCGTCCGCGGACAAGACGACTACCGCGAGCACGACCAAACCCCCGGCGGGGCAACCGGTTCTCACTGCGGACGACTACGGCTTCCACACCGGCGACGTCTGGTACCGGGGGCACGCGAACGGTCCGGTCCCGGCCGAGCTGACCCTGACGTACGGCGGTGGTGGCGCGGGAATGCTGCAGGCGTGGCTCGACGGGCGTTATCTCGGCCAGCACGTGCTGCCGAGCGCGCTGGCGTCCCCGCCGACGACCGGCACTGCCACCTTCGCCGTGCCGGAGGAGTTGCGCGGCGAAGGTGAGCACGTCCTTTCGGTGATGGTGCGCGACAACGGCCACAACGAGGACGGCGGCGTCAACGACGCCCACAAGGAAGGCCGTGGGCTCATCTCGTCGTCGCTCACCGGCGTGGCCTGGAAGATCCGGGGCGGCGTCGCGGATCCGGTGCGGGGCCCGCTGAACAACGGCGGCCTCGACGGCGAGCGCGCGGGCTGGTCCCTGCCGGGCTACCCGGACGCCCGCTGGGCGGCGGGCCAGGTCCCGGCCGCGACGGCGGCGCCGGGCACCACGTGGTACCGCACGAACTTCACCCTGAACGTCCCGAAGGGACAGGACGCCTCGCTGGGCCTGACCATCGGCGACCCGGCGACGCCGCGGTCGGGCGGCCGCTACCGGGCGCTGCTCTTCGTGAACGGGTGGAACCTCGGGCAGTACCTCGCCGACGTCGGTCCACAACACACGTTCGCGCTGCCGAACGGCGTCCTGAACCCGAACGGGCGCAACACCCTCGCCCTGGCGGTGACCAGCGACGGCGGTCCGGGGAACGGCCTCGAAACCGTGGCGCTGACCGACCTCGGCACGGTCCGGGGCGGGGTCCCGGTCCGGCTGGTCGGCTCGCCGGGGTACCGGCACTGAGCGGCTGCCCGAACGAGTGACACCCCGGCGGGCCCGTTTCCTTCGGGCCCGCCGGGGGTATTTCCGTGCTGCCGATACTGCCGACTGACCATGCGTGCTGGTGGCGCGAGGTGAGGTCATGGTGACGACGACGGGCGATGGTGAGCTGACGGACGCGGCCGGCCGCTACGGCGCGGACATGGCCCGCAGCCGCTCGCTGACCCTGATCATGCTCGCGCAGAACCACGCGCGGCAAGGCGACTTCGACGAAGCCACCCGCGTCGGCGCGGAGGCGCTCGATTTGGCGCGCGACCTGGGCTCAGTCCGCCCCAAACCCCTGACCTGACCCTGGGTACGCGAGTTCCGTTTCCAAACACGCGAGTTCCGGCCTCAATCACGCGAGTTACGGCCCGGATCACCCGGGTCCGGGCCGCCCGTCGTGCCCGGAGGGTCGACTCGCGTACCCGGTCGGTCGGGTCGCGTGATTGGACCCGGAACCCACGTGACTGCGACCGGAACTCGCGTGACTGGAGCCGGAACTCGCGTGATCGGAAACGGAACTCGTGTGCCTGGGCCGTCGGCTCGGTGGGCCTGGCTCAGCTCGGCTCGATCGCGATGGTGCGCAGGGCGCGGTGGATGAGGTCCGGGAGGGCTCCGCCGTGGTCGACCCAGTCGTCGAGGGAGATGCGGACCGCGGCCATCGCGAGGGCGGCCAGCAGGCGCGGCCGGGGGTCGTGGGCGGAGACGTCGCCGAAGCGGGGCGTGAGGAGTTCGGCGATCGCCTGCTCGTAGCGGTGGTACGCCTGGGCCGTCCAGGCGCCCAGGGTCGGCGAGGAGCGGGTGAGGCGGGCCAGTTCGCGGATCTGGCCCGCGTGGGCCGGGAACTCGGCCGCGAGTTCGCCGAACGCCGCCACCAGCGCCTCCTTTGCCGGCAGGTCGTCCGGCTGGTGGGCGATCGCTTCGGTGACCAGGGTGAGCCAGGGCCCGGTGATGCCTTCCGCGACCGCGCTTTCCTTGGTGTCGTAGTAGCGGAAGAAGGTCGCGCGCGCGACTTCGGCGTCCGCCGCGATCTGGTCCACCGTCGTGCCGCCGACCCCGTGCAGGCCGGCCAGCCGGGCCGCCGACGCGGCGATCCGCGCGTTCGTCGCCCGCCTCTTGCGCACGGCGAGGCTTTCCGGTTGGCTATGAGACATAGTCTCATTCTGTACTATGTCTCATAGAGGAGCAAAGGGGCTCTCATGGGCGTGAACCAGCGCGAGCAGATCGTGATGTCCGCGGAAGAGATCACGGAGTTCTTGAACCGGCAGCGGGTCGCGACACTCGCCACGGTCGCACCGTCGGGACAGCCCCACCTCGTCGCCATGTGGTACGCCGTGCTCGACGGCGTGCTGTGGTTCGAGACCAAGGCCAAGTCGCAGAAGGCCACGAACCTGCGGCGCGACGGCCGGGTCACCGTGATGGTCGAGACCGGCGACACCTACGACACGCTGCGCGGAGTCGCCCTGGAGGGACGCGCCGAAATCGTCGACGACGCCGACGCGCTGTGGGCCGTCGGCGTGAGCATCTGGGAACGCTACAACGGTCCCTACACCGAAGAAGTACGGCCGATGGTCGAGTTCATGCTCGCCAAGCGGGTCGCCGTCCGCCTCGACGTCGAGCGGACGCGGTCGTGGGACCACCGCAAGCTCGGGCTGCCCGCCCTCCCGCTCGGCGGCACCACCGCCGCGCACCTGCGGGAGGCGTGATGGAGTTCAACCTGGCCGACCTCTTCGAGAACATCGCCGACGCGGTCCCCGAACGCGAAGCCGTGTACGCCGAGGGAAAGACCCTCACCTACCGGGAACTGGACGAGCGCGCCAACCGGCTCGCGCACCACTTCGCCGCGGCCGGCATCGGGGCGGGCGACCACGTCGGGTGCCACCTGATGAACGGCCCGGAATACCTCGAAACCCTGCTCGCGCTGCTGAAGATCCGCGCGGTGCCGATCAACGTCAACTTCCGGTACGTCCGCGACGAACTGCGTTACCTGTACGACAACGCGGACCTCGTCGGGCTGGTGTACGACACCGAGTTCGCCGACCGGGTCGCCGCGGTCCTGCCGGACGTGCCCCGGCTGCGGCACCTGCTCGCCGTCGGGACCGGCGAGCCCCTGCCCGGCACGCAGCGGTACGAGGACGCGCTGGCCGCCCGGTCCGGCGACCGCGACGGGTTCCCGGTGCGCTCCGCCGACGACCGGCTGATCATCTACACCGGCGGCACCACCGGCCTGCCGAAGGGCGTCGTGTGGCGGCACGAAGACCTGCTGTTCGGCGGCATGAGCGCCGGCGTCGTCGGCCTCACCAAGCCGGAGGACGCCGGTCCGCGCGCGGCGGCGGCCGACCCGCTCGTGATGTTCGCCGCGCCCCCGCTCATGCACGGCACGTCCGTGCTGGCGTCGTTCATCAGCTTCCTCGGCGGCAGCAAGGTCTGCCTGGTCCGCAAGTACTCCGGCGAGGCGGCGGTCCGCGTCATCGAGGAGCTCGGCTGCCAGACGATGATGATCGTCGGCGACGCCATGGCCGTGCCGCTCGCCGAAGCCCTCGACGCGCACCCCCGGCCGCTGCCGACCCTGAAGATCATCGCCAGCGCCGGCGCGCTGCTCACCCAGCCGGTCCGCGACCGGCTGCGAGCCCACCTGCCCGATCTGTACATTGTGGACAGTTTCGGGTCGACCGAGACCGGGCACAGCGGGGTGGGCGTGGACGAGCACCGGCACTTCACCGTCAACGAGACCACCACCGTCCTCGACGACGCCCTGCGTCCCGTCACGCCCGGCAGCGGCGTGGTGGGCCAGGTGGCCCGCCGCGGCCACATCGCCCTCGGCTACCACGGGGACCCGGACAAGACGGCGCGCACCTTCGTCGAAGCCGGCGGCGTCCGCTGGGCCCTGACCGGCGACCAGGCCACGGTGGACGCCGACGGCACGGTCTCCTTCCTCGGCCGCGGCTCGATCTGCATCAACTCCGGCGGCGAGAAGATCCACCCCGAGGAGGTCGAAGCCGCCCTCAAGTCACACCCGGCGATCGCCGACGCCGTCGTCGCGGGCGTCCCCGACCAGCGCTGGGGCCAGCGGGTCGCCGCCGTCCTCCAGCTCCACCCCGCCGCCGGCGACGTGACCCGGCAGGACCTCGAAGACCACCTCGCCCCGCTGATCGCGCGCTACAAGCTCCCCCGCCTCACCCATGTCGTCCCCCGCATCCAGCGCTCGCCGTCGGGCAAGCCGGACTACCGGTGGGCCACCGAGACCCTGGCCCGCGCGGCGGCCGGGCACTGACCCACCGTTCGGGTCGTTTCCGGATGTTTGGTCTTCGGCGCGCCCGGGTACCACCGACTCCGGAGCGGTCCGGCCACCGGCGCCAGGGCCGCCGTCCGGACCGGCAGAGAAGGGATCCGACATGGCACCGCGGTCGTCGAGGCAAGCCAGGGGTGATCGTGACCGCTGACGGCCACCGGCTCCGGCCCCAGGACCTCCTGCGGGTGACCCCGCACCACTCCGACGGCGCCGTCGTGCTGGCGGCGGCGGGCGAGGTCGACCTGCTGAGCGTCCCCGTGCTGAGCGAAGCGATCACGACGGCGCTCGCCGACGCACCGGCGTTGCTGGTCGTCGACCTGACCGAGGTCTCCTTCCTGGCCTCCATCGGCATCACGGCCCTGCTCGAGGCCCGCCGCGGGGCCGGCGACCGCACGCGGGTCCGCGTCGTCGCCCCCGAGCACGGTGTCGTCAACCGCACGCTGGGGCTGACAGGCCTCCACGAAGCGCTGGCCGTCGTGACCACGCGGGACGACGCGCTCGCCGGCTGATCACCGGCGAGCCCGGCCGAACCGGGCCGCGATGGCGTGGAAGACCTCCTTCGGCTCCCACGCCAGGCCGGGATACGCGGTGCCCGGCCCGCGGAGCACCTTGACCACGCCGTAGCCGGCCAGATCGAGATCCCGCCGCGGCTCGGCGTCGAACGGGTACTCGTAGCCGGCGAAGGTGAACCAGAACGCGCCGTGCACGCCTTCGGCCTCGAAGACGTCCATCAGCTCGGTGAAGTACGCCGCTTGCCCGGCTTCGTCGCGGACGTAGTCGCCGTTCAGCACGCGCGGCTCGGCCTCGAAGTCGACGATCGTCCAGCCGGTGCCGCCCGCGTCGGCCGCGCCCCGGTGGGTGCAGCAGCCGAACTCCGTGACGACCAGCGGCTTGCCGTGGCCGAGATGGGCGCGCACGCGCTCGGCGAACTCGCCGGCGTTGCCTGCCGAGCGGTACAGGTCGACGGCGGCGAAGTCGAACCCCGCCCAGTCGACGTCTTCCCAGTCCCCGGCGGCGTAGGTGATCTTGCCGCCGAAGTGCTCCCGGGCGTCGGCGACGACGTCGCGCAGGACCTCGGCGAAGTCCCACTCGGGCGAGAACGTGGCCCAGGCTTCGGGGTTCCCGGCGTTGCGGAAGCGTTCCATCAGGTACGCGCCGGGCACGAACCCGGTGCAGAACAACGACATCTCGCAGCCGAGCACGAGCACGGTCTCCGGGTCCCGCGCCCGGATCTCCTCCGCCCGCCGGGCGCAGTCCGCGAGGTAGGGCCGCAGCAGCGGCGGCGTCAGGTCCATCGGGAAGGGCGCGAACCACACCCGCAGCCCGGCGTCGACCGCGGCGTGCGCGGCCAGGACGAGGCGGTCCGGGTCGTCCCCGCTGATCCGGACCGCGTCGCAGTGCAGGTCCCGCGCGATGATCTCCAGCTCCCGCCGGACCACCGCGGGATCGAACGCGACGCGCGACCGGTCGCCGACCGCGCCCCCGAATCCTGTGTCGTAGTTGATGCCCCTGAGTTCCATCCACCCCTCCAAAATGTACGTAGTACACTCGACTGTACGTTGTACACTCCGGTCATGCCACCCCCGCTGATCTGGCACCACCCGGAGCCACCTGGCCGGAAGAACGCGCTCACCCGCGCGGCGGTCGTGCGCACCGCGATCGAGGTCGCCGACGCCGGCGGGGTCGCCGCACTGACGATGCGCGCCGTGGCCGACGCGCTCGGCGTGTCGACGCCGATGTCGCTGTACCGCTACGTGCTCAACAAGGACGGCTTGGTCGACCTGATGCTGGACGAGGTGTCGGCCGAGGTCGGCGTGCCGTCCGCGCCGAGCGCGGACTGGCGCGGCGACCTGCGCGGACTCGCGACGAGCCTCTGGGCGATGATCGGCAGGCACCGCTGGTACGCCGAGCTGGTGGACAGCCGTCCGCCGTTCGGCCCCCGCACCGTGCGGCGGGCCGCGTTCCTGATGACCGTGCTCGACTGGGCGGGGCTCGCGCCCGCCGTCGCGTACGCCTCGCTGCTGGACAACTACGTCACCGGTACCGCGATGAGCGTCAGCCGGGAGCTCGGGATGCTCGGCCGGTTCGGCATCGGCTCGACCGCGGACCTCGTGTCGTACGCGGCCGAGATGGCCGACGGCCCGCTCGCGCCCTGGCTCCACGACATGCCTGACCTCACCGCGGACTCCCGGTTCGAGCTCGGCCTCGACTGCCTGCTCGACGGGTTCGCCCGGCGCCGGCGCTGAAAACCCGCTCAGCGCACGCCCGGCCCGGGCGGGTGGCACGATGTGGCGGTGAGCATGCGCAGCCGGAACAACGTGGTCGTCACGGGCCGGGAAGACGGGCCCACGGTCCTGCTGGCGCACGGATTCGGCTGTGACCAGAACCTGTGGCGCCTCGTCGTCCCCGAGCTGGCGCGGCGGTACCGGGTGGTGCTGTTCGACCACACCGGCGCCGGGCGCTCGGACCTGTCGGCCTGGAGCGCCGAGCGCTACGGCAGCCTCGACGGCTACGCCGACGACGTCCTGGCCATCTGCCGCGAGCTCGACCTGCGGGACGTCGTGCTGGTGGGGCACTCGGTGAGCGCGATGATCGCGGTGCTGGCGGCCAACCTCGAGCCGGACCGGTTCGCCAAGCTGGTGCTGCTCACGCCGTCGCCGTGCTACCTCGACGACGGCGGCTACCGCGGCGGGTTCAGCCGCGCCGACATCGACGAGCTGCTCGCCGCGCTCGAGTCGAACTACCTGGGCTGGTCGGCGGCGATGGCGCCGGTGATCATGGGCAACCCGGACCGCCCGGAGCTGGGCGAGGAGCTGACGAACAGCTTCTGCCGCACCGACCCGGCGATCGCGCGGGTCTTCGCGCGGGTGACGTTCCTCTCCGACAACCGCGCCGACCTGGCCAAGGTCACCGTCCCCACGCTGGTGATCGAGTGCCTGGACGACGCCATCGCGCCGCGCGAGGTCGGGCGGTTCACCCACGAGCAGATCGCGGGCAGCACGCTGGTGACACTGGCCGCGACCGGGCACTGCCCGCAGCTCAGCGCGCCGGAGGCCACGGCCGCGGCGATCACGGCGTTCGTGGGCGGGCCATGATGTGCGAGGCCGGGGACCACCCCGGCCCGGGCGGTCAGGAGGGCGCCGGCCCGGCGTTTTCGGCCTTGCTGGAGGACAGCGCGGAAGACCTGTACGAGCACGCACCCTGTGGCTACCTCTCGACGTTGCTGGACGGCACGATCGCGAAGATCAACGCGACGCTGCTCGGCTGGCTCGGCTACGGCCGCGACGAGCTGGTCGGCCGGCGCCGGTTCGCCGACCTGCTGACCGTCGGCGGCCGGATCTACCACGAGACGCACTTCGCGCCGCTCCTGCGCATGCAGGGCGAGCTCGGCGGGGTCGCCTTCGAGCTGAAGGCCGCGGACGGGACACGGCTGCCGGTGCTGGTCACTTCGACGGTCAAGACCGGCACCGACGGGCGGCCGCAGCTGATCCGCACCACGATCTTCGACGCGCGCGACCGGCGTGCCTACGAGCAGGAACTGCTGCGGGCGCGGGAAGAAGCCGAACGCGAGCGCGACCGGGTGCAACGGCTGGCGCGGACGCTCCAGCGGACCCTGCTGCCACCTGCCCTGCCCGAGGTGCCCGGCCTGCACGTCGCGGCGTACTACCACCCGGCCTCGGCCGACGAGGTCGGCGGCGACTTCTACGACCTGTTCCCGCTGGCCGGCGGCACGTGGGGGTTCTTCCTCGGCGACGTGTCCGGGAAGGGCGCGACCGCGGCCGTGGTGACGTCGCTGGCGCGCTACACGCTGCGGGCGGCCGCGGTGTACGACCCGGACCCGGTCTCCGTGCTGACCCACCTCAACACCGTGCTGCACCACGAATACCGCGGCAGCGATCCGCGCTACTGCACGGTCGTCCACGGGCACCTCCGCCCCGAAGGCGACGGCGCCCGGGTCACCCTCGCCACCGGCGGCCACCCGCCGGCGCTGCTGATCCGCGCCGACGGCACGTCCGCGTTCCGGCCCGTCCCGGGCGGCCAGCTGGTCGGCGCGCTGCCCGGCGCGCGCTTCGTCGCCGACGACGTGGTGTTGCGGCCGGGCGACACCTTGCTGCTCTACACCGACGGGCTGACCGAAGCCCGCAGCCACGGCCGCACCCGCTACAGCGAAGAGCGGCTGCGGGCGGACCTGACCGGCCTGGCGCCGGCCACCGCGCAGTCGGTGATCACGGCGGTGACCGGCCTGCTCGCCGCCTTCGGCGACGGCGTGGAGGACGACACCGCACTACTGGCGTTGAGCATCCCGTTGCCCGGAGGCGATCGACCGTGACCACCCCCTTCTCCGCCACCACCCACCCGGCCGGGACGGGGCCGGTCGTCACCGTCCTCGGCGAGGTCGACGTCGCGACGGCACCCCGGCTGCGCGCCGAGATCGGCGCCCTCACCTTGGGGCCGGGGCAGCTGCTGGTGATCGACCTGGCCGGGGTGACGTTCTGCGACTCCAGCGGCATTTCGGCGCTCATCGCGGCCCGCAACCTGGCCGAGGAAGCCGGAGCCGGCGTCGCGCTGGCCGCGGTTCCCGCCCGGCTGAGCCGGACGTTCGCCCTGATCGGCCTCGGGGACTTCTTCCCGGCCTACGCCAGCGCCGAAGAGGCCATCGCGTCGCATCCGGCGGTGTCGTGAACGACTCGTTCACCTCGTCCGACGACAGGAAAGAGTCGTTCACGACGTCGTAGCCAGGCGGCCGGAACCCAGCTCGGCCAGCACCGCCCGGATCGCCGGGCTCGTGTCGGCACTTCGCCGCCACACCGCGTGGACCTCCCGCTTCGGCGGCCGGCGCAACGGCCGGGAGACCAGGTCCTCCCCCAGCGGCGGCCGGGCGAGGCGCGGGATCAGCGCGATCACCTCCCCGGCGGCGACCAACGCGAGCTGCGTGGCGAAGTCGTCGACCAGGTGGCGCACGTCCGGCTCGTCCGCGAACAGCCGCCGGAACCATTGGTGGCACACGGTTCCCGGTGGGCTGGTCACCCACGCGTGACCGGCGAGGTCGGCGCCGCCGAGGGGCTCGCCTAGCCGGGCCAGCGGGTGGGTGCGGCTCATGACCAGGTCGCCGATGTCGGTGTGCACCCGGCGCCGCACCAGTGACGGCGGCAGCGGCGCGGGCAGCAGCCCGTCGGCGTCGTGGACGAGGGCGAGGTCGGCCGCCCCGGCGCCGACGCTGTGCAGCGCCTGGTCGGGGTCCTGCTCGGTGATCCGCACCAGCAGGTCCGGGCACCGCGCCGACAGCCCGCGCAGCACCGGCGCGAGCAAGCCGCGAATCGCCGTGGAGAAGGCCACCACCCGGAACGTGCCGCGTGGGGCGCCTTCCGAGACCGACTGGGCGGCTTCGGCGCAGCGCTCCAGTGCCTGGAACACCTCGGGTGCCGAGTCGACGATGGCCTGCCCGGCCGGCGTCAGCACGACCCCGCGGCCCGCCGGCGCGAGCACCGGCACCCCGACCTGGCGTTCCAGCCGCTTGATCTGCTGCGACACCGCCGACGCCGTGAACCCGAGCTCCTCGGCCGCCCGGGCCAGCGTCCCGAGCGCGGCCACCGAGCGCAACGCCCGCAGGGCCCCCACCTCGATCATGAAGCCAGGCTACGCAATATCGGCAAAAAAGCATCGCTGGACCGCACCAGTCGCGCCGGGCAGGGTCGGACCATGACCGAATTCGGTACCAACCTCGTCGCGATGGTGACGCCGATGCGGCCCGGCGGCGCGCTCAGCGAACCCGGCCTCACCCGGCTCGTCGACCACCTGCTGGCCACCGGGTGCGACGGCCTCGTCGTCGGCGGGACCACCGGCGAATCCCCCACCCTTTCCGGCGCCGAGTCCGCCGGCCTCGTCCGAATCGTTGCCGCCCAAGCCAAAACCCGCGCACGAGTGATCGCCGGCGTGGGCACCTACGACACGGCCGCGAGCATCCGCCGGGCCCGCGAAGCCGAGGCGGCCGGGGCGGACGCGCTGCTGCTCGTCTGCCCCTACTACTCCCGGCCGACGCAGGCGGGGGTGATCGCGCACTGCCTGGCGGTGGCGGACGCCACCGAACTGCCGGTGATGCTCTACGACGTCCCCGCACGCACCGGCGTCGCGATGGCGCCGTCGACCCTGATCGAGCTGGCCGGCCACCCCCGGATCCGCGCGGTCAAGGACGCCAAGGGTGACCTCTTCGAAGCGATGACGGTCATGTCCCGGACGTCGCTGGCGTACTACTGCGGCATCGACGAACTCAACCTGCCGTACCTCGCGTGCGGCGCCGCGGGCCTGGTCAGCGTGGTGGGCAACGTGGCTGCCGACCGCAACGCGGACCTCATCCGCGCCGTCCGCGACGGCGATCTCGAGAAGGCACGGGCGATCCACGACGACCTGATCCCGTTGACGGACTCGATCATGCGCTCCGGCCCGGGCGCGGCCAACGCCAAGGCCGCGCTGGCCGAGCTGGGCGTCATCCCGCACGCGAGTGTGCGGCTCCCGCTGCTCGAAGCGGCGATGCCACTTTCCAACGAGTAGAACTTGCCCGATTTCGGGCAAGAATTTGGGGTTCGACGCGCGAAGAGGCATGATGTCCGGTGTGGAGGACACCGACATCGTCGAGCGCGTGGCCGCGTCCACCGGGCTGTCCCCGGGGGTCGCCGCCCGCGTCGTCGACGACGTCCTGGCCTTCTACCGCGTGCCCACCGAGGCCTACGTCCGCCGGCGGCACGCCGAACTACAGACCGAGGGCCGGAAGAACCCCGAGATCTTCCCGCTGATCGCCGCCGAGCTGCGTGGCCGGCTGGTGGCCGCGCCCGTCCTGTCCGAGCGGCAGCTTCGCCGCATCGTCTATGGATAAACAGAGCCGCATCGTCTACGGCTAGAGAGGTTCGCCCATGTGCGGAATCGTCGGCTACATCGGCGGCCAGAACGCCGTCCCCATCCTGCTCGAAGGCCTGACGCGGCTGGAGTACCGCGGCTACGACTCGGCGGGCGTCGCCGTCCTCGGCGCCAAGGACACCGCCCAGGTCCACCGCGTCGTCGGCCGGGTGCGGAACCTCGCCGCCGCGCTGCCCAAGCGGCTCACCGGCAAGGTCGGCATCGGGCACACCCGCTGGGCCACGCACGGGCCCGCGTCGGAGGCCAACGCCCACCCGCACACGTCCGAAGACGGCCGGATCTGCGTGGTTCACAACGGCATCATCGACAACGCCGACACCCTGCGCGCCCAGCTCGCCGACGCCGGGGTGACCCTCACGTCCGAGACCGACACCGAGGTCCTCGCCCACCTGATCGCGCGCGCGAACGCCGAAACCCTCGAAGACGCCGTCGTCCAGGCCGTCTCGCGGATCACCGGCACCTACGCGATCGCCGTGACCGACACGGCCCACCCGGACCGCCTGGTCATCGCGCGCAACGGCTCGCCGCTGATCATCGGCGTCGGCGAGCGGGAGATGTTCGTCGCCAGCGACCTCGCCGCGCTGGTCCGGCACACCTCGCAGGTCGCGCACCTCGACGACGGCGAGTTCGCGACGGTCTTCGCCACCGGCTACCGCACCTTCACCGCCGACGAGAGCGACACCACCAAGCCCGCCACCGAGATCGACATCGACGCCGAAGACCTCGACCTGGGCGGCTACCCGCACTACATGGCCAAGGAGATCCAGGAACAGCCCGAATCCGTCGAGCGGATCATCCGCGGCCGGCTGGACGACCGGTTCGGCGTCGCCCGCCTGGACGGGCTCAACCTGACACCGCGCGAGCTGCGCGGGTTCAGCCGCGTGAAGATCCTCGGCTGCGGTTCCGCCTACTACGTCGGCCAGGTCGGCGCGACGATGATCGAGGAGCTGGCGAGGATCCCGGCCGACGCCGAGGCCGCGTCGGAGTTCCGCTACCGCAACCCGATCATCGAAGCCGACACCCTCTACATCGCGGTCAGCCAGTCGGGCGAGACGATCGACACCGCTTTCGCCGTCGAGGAGATCAAGCGCAAGGGCGGCCGGGTCGTCGGCCTGGTCAACGTCGTCGGCTCGACGATCGCCCGCGCCTGCGACGGCGGCGTCTACCTGCACGCCGGCCCGGAGATCGCGGTCGCGTCGACCAAGGCGCTCACCAACATGGCGGTCGGCTTCGCGCTGATCGCGCTGACACTCGGCCGGGTGCGCGATCTGTCCAATGCGGACGGTCAGCGCATCATCGACGCGATCCGCGCGCTGCCCGGCCAGATCAAGTCCATTTTGGACTTCGAGCCCGAGATCGCCGAGCACGCGAAGACCGTCGCCGTCGCGAAGAGCCTGTTCTTCGTCGGCCGCGTCCGCGGTTACCCGGTGGCCAGGGAAGGCGCGCAGAAGTTCAAGGAGATCTCCTACCGGCACGCCGAGGCGTACCAGACCTCCGAGCTCAAGCACGGCCCGCTCGCCCTGATCGACGAAGCGCTCCCGACGGTCGCCGTCGTGCCGTCCGACGAGCTGACCGGGCGCAACCTGGCCGCGGTCCAGCAGATCAAGGCCCGCGGCGGCGCGGTACTGGCGGTGACCCACGAAAACGTCGACTTCGGCGAACTCGACGTCCCGCGGATCGTGGTGCCCAAGACCGAGCCGGAGCTCGACCCGATCCTGCTGACCATCCCGCTGCAGCTGCTCGCCTACCACGCCGCGCTGACGCTGGGCTACGACATCGACAAGCCGCGCAACCTGGCCAAGTCCGTCACCGTGGAGTGAGCCCGGGCCTGCTTGGGCATGTTCCAGCCGAGCACCCCGGTCACGCGGCCGTCCTCCCGGTATTCGGCCACGAATCGGCGCGCCACCACTTCGCCTTCCACAATGGACACTTCGGCGTCCGCGGACAACGTGCCGTGCACGTGGACGCGGGCGTCGAACTGGTGGGTCCAGAAGTACGGCACCGGCGTGTACGGGCGGTCTTCGCCGAGGATGTTCCCCGCGACGGCGACCGCCTGCTCGGTGGCGTTGGTCCGGTTTTCCAGCCGCAGCAGCGCGTCGAGCCGTTCGTGGTGCCAGCGGGCGACGTCGCCCGCCGCGTAGATCCCGTCGGCGGCGCGGCACCGGGAGTCGCACACGACGCCGTTGTCGCACAACAGCCCGCTGCCCGCCAGCCACTCCGTCGCCGGCGCGGCGCCGAAGGCGACCACGACGACGTCGGCGGTCAGCACCTCGCCGGTCGTGAGCCGCACCCCGGTGACCCGGCCGTCTTCGGCGGCGAGCCCGGTGACCGCGGAGCCGAGCCGCAGCTCGACACCGCGAGCGGCGTGCAGGTCCGCGAGCAGGCCCGCGGCGAGGGGACCGAACTGGTAGGCCAGCGGCGCGGGCTGCGGACCGGCCAGGGTGACCGGAACGCCCCTCCCGCACACGGTCGCCGCGATCTCGGCACCGAGCACGCCGTCCCCGACGACCACCACGCGCTTGCCCGGCGCGAGGTCCGCGCGCAGGGCCAGCGCGTCGTCGAGGGTGCGCAGCACGTGGACGCCCGCGAGGCCGTCCTGCCCCGGCAGGGTCCGCGGCCGCAGCCCGGTGGCGAGCACGACCGCCTCGGCGGTCAGGGTGCGCCCGGCCGCCGTGTGGACGGTCCGCGCGCGGGCGTCCAGCCGCACCGCCGGGTCACCGAGCACGAACTCCGTGTCCAATGCGGACAGTGCGGCCGGCGTCCGCAGCTGCGTCTGTTCCGGCGTCCAGCTCCCGCCGAGGATCTGCTTGGACAGCGGCGGCCGGTCGTAGGGCAGGTGCGCCTCGGCGCCCAGCACGGTCACGCGACCCGCGTAACCCTTGCGGCGCAACGCTTCCACGGTCGCGAGCCCGGCGGCCGAGGCGCCCACGACCAGCACGCCGTCCGGTGGGGTCACGCGTCCTCGCTCACCGAGATCGCGACGCCCGGGCACACGCTCGCCGCCTCGCGGACGACTCCGTGCAGCGCTTCGCCGGGACGCTCGTCGAGCAGGATGACGATGCCGTCGTCGTCGCGCTGGTCGAACACGTCCGGCGCGAGCATGACGCAGGTGCCGGCGCCGCAGCACTTGCCTTCGTCCACGGTGACCTTCATGGCTGTTCCTTTCGTGGGGGTTACTTCGTGATCGGCGCGAGCCACAGCCCGGCCAGTGCGTCGGTGAGGCGCGTGGCCGTTCCGCGCCAGCCGGGTCCCGGGGTGCCCGCGCCGTCGGCGATGGCGCGTTCCCGTTCGGCCATCGTGTGCATCAGCAGCAGGCGGGTGATGTCGTCGCGTTCGGCGCGGACGTCGGCGGGCAGCCCGGGCAGGCACCGGTAAAGCCCTTCGAGGGTCCGCGCCAGCGACGGGGACGTCAGCGTCTCCTCGACGATGACCGCGCGCAGGGACGGCTCGGTCATCACCTGGGCGGCGAACCGGGCGAACCAGCTGGGCCTGCCCAGCTCGGCCAGGTGCTCGGTGGTCGGGTACACCAGGCAGCTCAGCCAGTCCCGCAGCCGGGCGTCGGCGCCGAAGCCGTCCAGCCGGCGGCGGCGCAGCCCTTCGATCGGCCCGGTGTGCTTGCGGACGATCGCCCGCACCAGGTCGGCCCGGGTACCGAAGTGGTACCCGACGGCGGTGTTGTTGCCCTGCCCGGCCGCCTCGCTGATCTGCCGGTTCGACACGGCGAGCACGCCGTGCTCGGCGTAGAGCCGTTCCGCCACCGTGAGGATCCGCTCCCGCGTCGCCTGCGCGCGGTCCGTCACCAGCGGACGGGCAGTTCCCGCAGCCCGCCGACGGCGAGTCCTTCGACGACGCGCAGCTCGTCCGCCGGGACGGCGAGCTCGAGCGAAGGCAGCTTGCGCAGCAGCACTTCCAGGACCACCTGCAGCTCCGTGCGGGCCAGCGGCTGCCCGAGGCACGCGTGCGCGCCGGCGCCGAAAGCCAGGTGCGGGTTCGGGCTGCGGGTCAGGTCCATCGCGGCGGCGTTCTCGAAGGCACCCTCGTCGCGGTTCGCCGCGGCCATGCTGCACATCGCGGTGGTCCCGGCCGGCAGCACGCTGCCGCCGACCTCGAAGTCCTCGGTGATGTAGCGCTGCATGCCCACACCGGCGTTGGCGTCCGCCCGCAGCGCTTCCTCGACCGCCGTGCGCACCAGCGAACCGTCGGCGAGCAGCTGTTCCCACCGGCTCCGGTCGGCGAGCAGCATCGCGACCATCTTCGCGATCATGTTCGCGGTGGTTTCGTGCCCGGCGATGAGCAGGCCGATGCCGGTGGCGGTCAGCGTCGCGTCGGACCAGTCCGCGCCCTCGGCGATCAGCGCGCTGAGGATGTCCTCACCGGGTTCCGCGCGCTTGGCGGCGATGTGCGCGCCCATGTACCGGCCGAACTCCGCCTGTGCCGCGTCGAACTCGGCCTGGGTGTAGCGGGTCATGCTGAGCATGACGTCGGACCAGTGGGCGAACCGGTCGCGGTCGGTGTCCGGCACACCGAGCATGTCGCAGATGACCCACACCGGCAGCGGGAAGGCCAGGCCCGCCTTGAGGTCGCCGGGCGCGCCCTTGGCGACCATCTCGTCGATGAGCTGCTCGGCCATCGCCGCCATGCCGGGCCGCAGCGCGTTCATCCGCTTGGCGGTGAACCACTTGCCGATCATGCGGCGCCAGGTGAGGTGGGCCTCGCCGTGCTGCGGGAGCACGGTGGCCATCTCGCTGTTGAAGACCCCGCCCGACTCGGTGTCCGCGACGCGGGCCGCGTTGTCCGCCGGGGTCGGCCGGGTGAACCGCGGGTCGGACAGGACGGTCTTGACGTCGTCGTACCGGGTGATCAGCGCGGCTTCGTCCCCGCTGGCCAGCGCGACGCGCGCGACCGGGCACTTCTCCCGGAACTCCGCCCACTCGGCAGGCGGTGCCAGCGCGGTGTCGGCGGCGAACGGGAACCGCGGCAGCGGCTCGGTGTGGCTTGGCGTCATCTCGGGCTCCTCGTCGGTGAATGTCCGCTGCCCCGAGCATGGCGACGCCCGGTGGTTAAGTCAAGCAGTTGACTTAATTTCCAGCCGACCGATCGACGTCATGAACGACTCTTTCCTGTCGCCGGACGTCAGGAAAGAGTCGTTCACAACATCGGACTACTCGCGTTCGACCTTGCGCAGGCCACCTTCGGGCGTCCACCACTCGACGACCAGCAGCGTCGCCGCCGTGTTCAGGTGGGTGTGCACCACCTCGGCGACGTCCACCCGGAACCGCTCGCCGTCTTCACTCAGCGCACGGCCCGCGATCTTCGCCTCCCCCGGCCATTGCGCCTCCGCGCCTTCGACCGGGTCGACCGTCCCGCTGTGCAGCGCGAACCGCGGGTCGCGCCGCAGGTCAGCGCCCTTGCGCGCGTTCGGCATCGAGCCGAAGGTCAGTTCGCCGTCCCCGAAGACCGTCTCGATCCCGGAGATCCGCGGCGACCCGTCGCCCCGCAAGGTCGCGATGGTCTTGTGCTTGTGCGCGTCGAACAACTCCCGAACCAGCCGCGCGAACTCCGGTTCCGCCGCTTCGAACTCCCGCCACGCCGTCATGCCTCCATGGTCTCGCACTTCAGGCCCGCGACGAGGATGCCGACCAGCCGGCGCGCGTCGTACTGCGGATCGCTGTCCGCGCCGACGCAGAGGTTGCCGACTCCCCGCATGAGTTCGAGCGGCCGCACCTCGGCCCGGAGCTCGCCGGCCGCGGCCGCCGCGTCGAGCAGCTCGGCACACACGGGCACCAGGCGATCGAGGAAGTACGCGTGCAGTGACCCGAAGCCGGCGTTGCCGGACTGCAGCACACCGGCGAGCCCGTGCTTGGTCGCCATGAAGTCGACATAGAGATCGACCCACTGCACCAGCGCCTGGTACGGGGACTCGTTCGAAGCCAGCAGGGCCGGTCCCGCCTCCATGCAGGCGTCCACCTGGTGCCGGAAGACGGCGATGATGAGGTCCGCCCGGGTCGGGAAGTGGCGGTAGATCGTGCCCATCCCGACGCCGGCCTTCGCCGCGATGTCGCGCACCGGCGCGTCCACCCCGGACGCCACGAAGACCGCGGCCGCCGCGTCCAGCAGCGCCTTCTCGTTGCGCCGGGCATCCGCCCGCTTGGGCTTGCGCTCGCCCACCAGCCCTCCCTTGCTAAGCGGAACAATGTTCCGTATCGTTAGCGGAGCAACGTTCCGTTTGCTCATCTTGCCACGGAGGCAACCCCCATGCAGTACCGCACCTTGGGCCGCACCGGCGTCCAGGTCAGCACCCTCGCGCTCGGCGCGATGAACTTCGGCTCGATCGGGCGCACCACGCAGGACGAGGCCACCGCCATCGTCGACGCCGCACTCGACGGCGGGATCAACCTGATCGACACCGCCGACATGTACGGCCAGGGCGAGTCGGAGACGATGGTCGGCCAGGCGATCGCCGGCCGCCGCGACGACATCGTGCTGGCCACGAAGGCGACCATGCCCATGGGCGAGGAGCGCAACCACCGCGGCAACTCCCGCCGCTGGCTGGTCACCGCGCTCGACGACAGCCTGCGCCGCCTCGGCGTCGACCACGTCGACCTCTACCAGATCCACCGCTGGGACCCCACCACGAGCGACGAGGAAGCGCTTTCCGCACTGACCGACCTGCAGCGCGCGGGCAAGATCCGCTACTTCGGCTCGTCGACCTTCCCCGCGTACCGCATCGTCCAGGCGCAGTGGGCCGCCCGCGAGCACCGCCTCGGCCGGTACGTCACCGAACAGCCCAGCTACTCGATCCTGCAGCGTGGCATCGAAACCCACGTCCTGCCGGTGACCGAGGAGTACGGACTGGGCGTCCTGGCGTGGAGCCCGCTGGCTTCGGGCTGGCTGTCCGGCGCGATCCGCGCGGACCGGGAAATCAGCACCAGCCGCGCGAAGGTCGTCCCGCAGCGCTTCGACCTCGACGTCCCGGCCAACCGCGCCCGGCTCGACGCCGTCGAGAAACTCGCCAAGATCGCCGACCAGGCGGGACTTTCCCTGATCCAGCTCGCGCTCGGCTTCGTCACCGCGCACCCGGCCGTGACCAGCGCGCTCATCGGCCCGCGCACGCTGGAGCACCTGCGCTCGCAGCTCGCGGCCGCCGACACCGTGCTGCCCGCCGACGTGCTCGACGAGATCGACGGCGTCGTCGCCCCCGGCACCGACCTGGCCCCGGACGAAAAGTTCGACACCCCGCCCGCGCTGCTCGACCCGTCGCTCCGGAGGCGCTGATGACACCCCGCTTCGGCATCATGACCGCGCCCATGCAGGCCGGCTACGACGAGATCCTGCGTGTGTGGCGGGAAGCCGACACCGTGCCGGAGATCGAGCACGCGTGGCTGTTCGACCACCTGATGCCGATCGGCGGCGATCCGGACGGCCCGATCTTCGAAGGCTGGACGCTGCTTTCGGCCCTCGCGGCGCAGACGTCGCGGATGCGCGTCGGCCTGCTGGTCACCAGCAACCGGTTCCGGCCGCCCGCGGTGCTGGCGAAGATCGCCACGACCGTCGACATCGTCTCCGGCGGACGGCTCGACTTCGGCATCGGCGCCGGCTCCCGCCCGAGCCATCCGCTGGCACGGCGCGAGTACGACGCGCACGGCCTGCCGTACCACGACCAGGCCGACGCGGTGGCGGCGCTGGCCGAAGCCTGCACGGTCATCCGTCGCTTGTGGACGGACGGCGCGCCGTTCGACTTCGAGGGTTCGCACGTCCGGCTGACCGGAGCGTTCGGCAACCCCAAGCCGGTGCAGCGGCCGCACCCGCCGATCATGATCGGCGGCCGGGCGAGCGCGACACTGCGCGTGGTGGCCGAGCACGCCGACCTCTGGAACATCCCGGGCGGCGGCGACATCGAGGACCTGGCCGGCCGGAGCAGGCTGCTCGACAAGTACTGCGAGGAGATCGGCCGCGACCCGGCGGAGATCACCCGCTCGATCTTCCTGCCGGTCGACTACGAGCACCCGGGAGAGACCCGGGGCAAGATCGCCGAGGCGGCCGACGCGGGGTTCGGGCACATCGTCCTCGGCCTGGCCAACCCGTACCCCGACGGGGTTGCCCACTGGGTCGCCGACGAACTGATCCGCCAGTCCTAGCACGTCGAAACGTCTTGAATGACTCATTCAGGACCTCCGACCCGGATCCACCGGTGAATGTGCTGGCTGGGGGTATGTCGTAAACGGGCAGATGCCCTCTGACCTGGGATGATTGTTCTTGTCTAGGGAACAAACAGACCTTAAGTGAGAGGGCATCTGCTGGATGCGAGCATCTCATACCTGGGGCAGGGTGGCGGCGAGGTTCGACGATCAGAGCGTCGTGTCCCATGCCGGGCTGCTGCCCTTGCTGCGACTGGCCGAGAATGTCGGCTTCGCCGATCTGGCGGCCGAACGGATCAGGATCCCTGGTCCGGCTGGTGCGAACCCGAGCGCGAAGCTGCTCTCGATCGTCGCGGGCATGGCCGCGGGCGCGGACAGTATCGACGATCTGGATGTGCTGCGGGCCGGCGCGATGCACCGGCTGTTTCGCGGGGTCCGGGCACCGTCGACGCTGGGGACGTTCCTGCGCGGGTTCGACATCGGCCACGCCGGTGCGTTGGAGGCGTTCGCCGCGCAGGTTCTGATCCGCCTGGCCCGGGCCACCGGCGGGCGGTTGCTGCCCGGGGTGGGTGAGTACGCGATCCTGGACGTGGACTCGAAGATCACCCAGGTCTACGGTCACGGCAAGGTCGGTGCGAACCGCGGCTACACCCACGTGCGGGGCTACCACTTCCTCGCCGCCACGTTGTCCACCCCGATCGCGGCGCCGGTGCTGCTGGCGACCCGGCTGCGCGGCGGGCAGGCCGACACCCGCCGCAACGCCACCTCGTTTGTGGAGCAGGCACTGCGGACCGCCCGTGGCTGCGGCGCCACCGGGAACCTGCTGGTGCGTGCGGATTCCGGCTACTACGTCTGTTCCCTGATCCACGCCGTCATCGCGGCGGGGGCCCGGTTTTCGATCACCATGCGCCAGCATCCCGGCCTGCAGCCGGTGATCGAGGGCATCGACGAGCACGCCTGGACCCCGATCACCTACGCCACCCCGGTATTCGATCAGGACACCGGGACCTGGATCCACACCGCGCAGGTCGCCGAGACCAGCTACACCGCCTTCACCAACTCCACCGAACACCCGCAAGGCCCCATCTCCGCCCGGCTGATCGTGCGCCGCTACCGCGTCGAGACCCGCAGCGAACAGGGCGAGCTGTTCCCCGTCTGGCGCTACCAGGCCATCTTCACCAACACCGGCCTGAACACCGTCGATGCGGAGAAACAGCACCGCGGCCGGGCCGGCACCATCGAGCAGGTCTTCGCCGACCTCAACAACTCCGCCCTGGCGCACTTCCCCTCCGGGCAGTTCCACGCCAATCAAGCCTGGCTCACCCTGACAGCCCTGACCCACAACCTGCTGCGCACCCTCGGTGTCCTGGCCAGCCAGGCGCACGCCCGGGCCCGCACCGCCACCCTCCGCCGTCAGCTGATCGCCGTTCCCGCCCGCGTCACCCGCACCGCCCGCACTCTCACCCTGCGGCTCCCGCAGAACTGGCCCTGGCAGGACAGCTGGCTCGGCCTGTTCACCAGCACCGCAGGGCCACCACCGCTCCGCTGAGCCCCTGCCCCGACGACCGGAGACCTCACCGTGGACGAGCTGGACCAGCCAGCACGATCCAGCACGCCCACCACCCACAACAAGATCAACAACCCAGCCCCAAGATCACCAAAAATCACATCGGTGGATCCGGGTCCGAAGCCCTGAATGAGTCATTCAAGACACCTGCTCAGCCGGCCGCGCAGACGACGCCGTTGAGGCTGAACGCCGTCGGCAGGATGTTCGGCCCGCCGTAGTCGGCGGTGAACCCGACGTCCACGCCCGAGGCCGTCGGCGCCGACGACGTGACCGTCACCGTCGTCCCGTTCTGGGCCCAGGTGCCGTTCCAGCCGCCGGTGAGCCGCTGCCGCGCGGTGGGCCAGCTGAACGTCAGCGTCCAGTCCCCCGCGACGCCGGTCGCGGTGACGTGGATGCCGCCGACGAAGCCGCTCGCCCAGTCGGTCACGTCGGTCATCCGGACCGCACAGCTGCTCGCCGCCGGTGCGCCGGTGGTGAACGTCAACGGCGGCGACGCCCAGGACACGTTCCCGGCGGTGTCCCGCGCCAGCACGTTGACGGTGTACCGGCTGCCCGGGACGAGGTTCCCGACGTCGAGGGACGTGCCGGTGGCCTCACCCCACTGTTCGCTGGTGGTGCCCAGCTGCCGGTACACCTCGTACTTCGCGATCGGGTGGCCGCCGGGCGCGGCCGGGGCCCAGGTGATCGTCGCGGTCCGGTCGGTCGCCGTCGCGCTGGGCTG
Source organism: Amycolatopsis balhimycina FH 1894 (assembly GCF_000384295.1). Lineage (NCBI taxonomy): Bacteria > Bacillati > Actinomycetota > Actinomycetes > Pseudonocardiales > Pseudonocardiaceae > Amycolatopsis > Amycolatopsis balhimycina. The sequence goes on from NZ_KB913037.1 coordinate 3,253,007, forward strand.
CCCGGGCGTCCCCGGCCCGGCGGACGCGCCGGAAGCAGCAGTGTGCAGGACCAGCGTCGTCAGCGAATACGGCGGCAGGGTCTGGGAAGTGCTCGTCCCGGTCGTGGCGCTGCTGATCGCCGTCGCGCCGTTGGTGAAGGTGAACACCTGCGGCGCGGCCGCCGACGGCGTGTAGCCCGCGTAGTCCAGGGTCACCGCCCTGGCCTGGTCGGGGTCCTTGTTGAGCAGCAGCACGGCGAGGTCGCCGTTCGCCCGGCGGACGGCGTGCGCGCCGACGAGCGGGTCGTCCGCGCCGGCGCGGACGAACTGGTCCCCGGGACGCGCGAACGTGCTCAGCATCTTCAAGCCGTAGTACGGCGCGAAGGGCGTGTTGAGCGCGGGCTCGCAGACGCCGCCCTCCAGGCACGTGGCGCTGGAGAGGAGCCCGGAGTCGCCGTAGTCCGGATAGCCGGCCACAGTGGACAGTTTCGTGCCGCCGTTGTGCGTGTCCCACCAGTTGATCGTGAACACGCCGTTCTCCAGCAACGAGCTGTAGGTGTCGGCGGCGAACAGGGCGCCGGGCTGGGTGTCCATCCCGACCGGCGTGTTGGTCTCGGTCATCGCGACGCCGATCCGGCCGGAGTTCGCGCCCGCGTACCGCGTGATCTGCTCGCGCGCCGCGAACATCATGTCGTTCACCTGCTCCGGCTTGGCGAGCGCTTCCGCCGCCGTCGAACCGCTGGGATACCAGTGCAGGATGACGAAGTCGATGTGCGGGCCCGCGATCGACAGCACGGTCTGGTTCCAGGTCGCCGTGTCCCCGGAGCCGACGATGCCGTCCGGCCAGTTCCCCGGGGTCGTCAGCACGGCGCCGATCTTGACACCCGGATCGACCGCCTTCATCGCGTCGGCATAGGCGACGACGCCGTTGGCGTAGGCCGCCGGGCTCTTGTCGGCGTGGTTGTCGGCTTCCCAGTTCGCCCCGTAGTGCCCGTTCCCGTAGAGCTCGTTGCCGATTTCCCAGTACTTGACGCCGTAGCCCTTGGTCACGTTGGAGTACCGGACCCAGTCCGCGGCTTCCGCCGGCGTTCCGGTGCCGTAGTTGGCGATGATGACCGGCTGGGCGCCGGCTCTGCGCACACCGCCCATGAAAGTGTCGAAATCGGTGTTCGGCGCCACGTAACCACCCGGCGCGGTGTTGTCCTTCCAGTGGTAGATGTCGCCGTAGGAACCGCCGGGGTACCGCATCGTGCGGACACCGGCCGCGCCGAAGAGGTCAGCCACCTCGTCGGTCCCCAGCTGGCTGTCCCACACCGCGTGGTTGATGCCGATCCCGGTGTCCGGCATGGTGGCCAGCCCGGCTCGGGCGTTGACGGTGACCGTCGCCGCGGGTGTGGTCGCCGCCCCGGCGATGGCCCCCATTCCCCATACCGCCGCGGCGAGCACGGCGATCACCGGCCACACTGCCCAGCGCAGACGTCGAGCTGTCATGAAGGTCCATCCTCACTCGTAGGGCACGAACGGATGACTGGGAGCGCTCTCAGGAGAGAACCACCGAGGCGGCCCGAAAGCAAGTAGGTGCGGAGCTTCGCCGGGCGTGACATGTCGATCTTGCATGACCTGCGTGCGGTCCCGGTCACCGATCCCGTCGGTCCTGGAGTTCGGCGACGGCGCGGGTGAGCCACTCGGACAGGAGGGTCCGCTCCGCGTCGCTGAGCGCCGGAAGCCGAGGTAGTGCCGCTCGGAATGCGACAGTGAGGGCAATGGGGCCGGAGGCGGGCGGCGCCGGCGTGGAGGTGAGTATGGCGCCGAGCACCGCATCCAACAGCGCATCGGCGAGCCCGGTGTCGCGGTGGTCCTCCGGCTGACTCAGCAGCGCGAGCACGGCGCCGCTGCCGGCGGCGTGGATCATGTCGACCGCGCGTGCTTCCGACGTCTTCAACAACCCCGCGGCCGCCACTCGCGCGACCCGGGCGCGCAGCACCTGGACACCCGCGGTGGTGGCGGAAGTGCGCTGCAGGCGTCCTGGCTCGACGAGGAGCAGGAACACGCCGGGGTTGGCGAGGCCGAAGTCGATGTGCGTGCGCCAGGCGGCGCGCAGGTCGTCAACCGGGTCGCCGTTCTCGTCGGCGGCCTTCGCCGCCTTGTCGGCGACGTAGTCCGTCATCACGTGCTCCGCGACCGCCTCCAGGAGGCCGCCCTTGTCGCCGAAGAGACGGAAGATGGTCGGTGGCGGTACGCCCGCCGCCTGGGCGACCGCACGCGTGGTCACGGCGCGGACACCGCCCTCGTGGAGCAGGCGAGCAGCGGCGGCGACGATCGTGGATTGGGTGTCAGCGTGGGCTTCGACGTCGGGCGGCACCGGCATGGATCGATGATATCAGCCAAGTGCTACCAGTGATCCGAATCAGTGATACCGTCATGAGTGAATCACTGGTTCGCACTGGAGGAAGACATGATCATCGTTACCGGGGCCACCGGTCGTCTCGGGTCCCAGATCGTCCGGAAGCTGCTCGACCGCATGCCCGCCGACACCGTCGGCGTGAGCGTGCGCGACACGGACAAGGCCGTAGCGCTCGCCGACCGCGGAGTTCGTGTCCGTGCCGGCGACTTCACCGACCCGGCGTCTCTGGACCACGCGTTCGAGGGCGCCGACCAGGTGCTCGTCGTCTCGGCCGCGATCCGGGGCCTCCAGGCCGCCACGGCGAGCAGGGCCGCGATCGACGCCGCCGTGCGGGCCGGCGCCGCACGCGTGCTCTACACCAGCCACCAGGTGGCCTCACCCGACGCGCTGTTCGATCCCGGCCGGCAGCACGCGGCGGCTGAGGCGCACCTGGCCGAGCAGAATGTCGCGTACACGGCGCTGCGCCACGGCTTCTACGCGAGCACGTTCGAGTACTACGTGCCCGCCGCGCTGCAGACCGGTGAGTTCCGGCTCCCGGCCGACGGCCCGGTCTCGTGGACGGCACACGCCGACCTCGCCGAAGCCGACGTCATCGCCCTGACCCGTCCCGATGCGCTCGACGGGGTGACTCCGCCCCTGACCGCCCCCGAATTGCTCGATTTCTCCGACGTCACGCGCATCCTCAGCGACCTCACCGGCCGGACGATCACCCGGGTCGTCGTGGACGACGAGGAGTGGAAGGCGACGGTGACCGCCCAGGGCATGCCGGCAGATGCGGCCGACTTCACCCTCGGCATGTTCCGTGCCGCCCGAGCCGGCCAGTTCGCGGTCACCGACCCAGCCCTCCAGACCCTGCTCGGGCGGCCGGCGATCTCGGCACGCACCGTGCTCGAGAACATCCTCCAGCAGCAGCCCGCCCGACCGTGATCGCGGCGGAGGCAGGGCATCCGAAACGCACCATCGCGTGGGCTTCAGAACATGGTGTTGTCGTTCGCCGACGTCGACGGCCGGCTGACGCGCAGAAGGATGTTTCGGGCTGGTCGCGGAACTGAAGCGGAGAACGACTCGACACTGGCCCGACCCGAGCAGGTCGGCCGCTGCGTTCTCAATCCTCCTGAGATTCGACGATTGCTCGGCGGATCGCGCGGATGCTGGAGATCGGGTGTGCGGCAATGGCGCCGGCGAGTCCGGTGATGGCTCCGACGAATCCGACCGGCAATACGTATCCGATCCCGAATCCGACCCATAACGTCGCGTTCGGGAAGGATTCGGTGACCACGGTGTACACCGCCGTACCGATCGTGACGACCTCGAAGCCGACCACGGCGGTGATCGCACCGACCGCAGCCGCGATCGGCGCGGTCCGTCGCCGGGCCCAGCAGAACCCGATCACGGCGAAGTAGGGTCCGGCGAGAACCGCCGCAGCTAGCGGAAGTGGCGCGTCGGCACCACGATTCGCATAGACCCACAGCGACATCCCGATACCCCCGGCCACAGCGGGACCGTAGACGTGGAGACCACCGAGGCCACCCGCCGATTCGATCCACCGCAGCCGGATGTGCCAACGGTGCCGGCGGGCCGGGCTCGATTCGATCCACCGGAGCCGAACTGCGCCGAGGGCCCAGCGCAGTTGCGACCACCCCGTCGCGATCTCGTCCAACTCGGAGCCCAGCGCACGAACCCAAGTAAGTTCTTGGCCGCGCCCGCTGGCCACCCAGCGAAGCAGCTGGCGAGCCACCGATCCGGCTACACGGTCCAGGCGTTTCATGACAGCGCCGGTCTCGGACGCCGTTGCGCCGTTCCGCGAGCCTCCGCGGTAGCAGTGAGCGTTGCTGCCGCGGCCATCCCGTCCGTGGTCAGGCGGTACAGATGACGGGCAGGCCGGCCAATGCATTCCGGTTCGGCCCAGCGCGTCTCGAGCCACCCCCACTCGGCCAGCCTGATGAGGATCGGGTAGAGGGTGCCCGACTTGAGCCCGGTGCTCCGGCTGAGGTCGTAACCGTACTGCCAGTCCTGGGCATTCTGCGCGAGTTGCTGCAGAACACCGACGGTCTGCGGGGATGCCGCCCGGGTCCGAGCCATGCAATAACTCTACATATATAGGATTCTCGCGGCAAGGGCCGATGCAGGGAACTCGGCATAGTTCCTTATCTGGACTAACAGCCTGGGAGCGGGCGGCAAGCCGGCCTTGGCGGGCATCGTCACCGCCTCCTAGTGATGACCGGGATGCCCAAGTCGACGGCGGTCGAGGGTCGGGCGAGCTGCTGTGGGTCGAGGCTGGTCAGCGCAATGCCCGGGGTCGCGCGGTGGTCAGCAGTGGTGTCGACCGGGCAAACCTGGGGCCGTGTCCGTGGTGCCGACCGGGTCCAGCTGATGGACATGGGCATGGCCGGGCGCAACCCGGGCCGGATCATCCTGCACCGCGAGGTCGCATGCCGTGAGACTGAGAAGTGTGAGCTGGTCCTGCCCCCAGGCGTCATGACTCGATGCGGATGCCGAGGAAGGCTTCTCGGAGGCCGGACAGGCTGAAGTGGCCGTTGGCCAGGTCGGCGACCCAGTACGTCCAGTCGCTGACCAGTAGCTTCCTGAGTAGTGACGCCGTCCCCGGTGGAAACGGAAAGTTCGCCAGGGCGCCGCCGCACTCAAGATTTGAACATCTATTTCGAGCCAGGGGGCCACAACCTCCGGTTCCTGGCCTGGAAGCCGGATGCGAACAGAAGCCGCCATGATGCTCCCTGCCGCAGGTGAGCTCCTCGACGATGTCAGGCCTACATCTCAACCTGCGTTCACAGACCGATCGACAACGGCGCGTCGCAGAGTCCCACTCGAACGGCCCAGCGCGCCTAACGCTCGCGAGCCGCCATGCCGGTGCGATCAGCGGATCGCCATTTTGCGTCGTGCCACGACGAACAAGCCACCGACCTCGCCGAGGAGTGCGGCAACCGGCGTAACCACCATCGGCACGACGAACACCGCGCCCATCAGGATGCCGTTCAGTGACGCGTGCGTGGCACCCAGATGACTCGGACGCTGGATTATCGTCGCGTAGAACACGGTGAACAGCACGGAGAACGTGACCACGAAGAACGTCGCAACGACGAATCCGGCTACGGCTCCGGCGCGCGCTCCCGCCCAACGGGTCCCGGCCCGCTGTTCCGCGCGGGCCCCGATGAGCACGAACCCGGCCGCGTATAGCGCCAGCAGCCCGAAGCCGACGGGATCGCGTCCGCTCCACTGGGCCGCGGCCACCGGCAGGGCCAGGTTGCTGACGAACAGCACCGTCACCTCCGCCGCGCCGAGCAGCAATCCGCCGTACAGCCCCTGACGGGCCGAACCATCGACCAGACTTGCGAATGACCTGCCATCACGCACCATGTCGGTCACCTCCGCGATTCCGGGTACCCCTGCAGTCGTACACACCACCTCAATCGTTACCGGGCGCGGAAGCCGGACTCGAACAGATGCCGACAGGCCGTTCGACACAGCCGTCATGACGCGCCCTGCCGCAGATGAGCTGCTCGACGGCGTCAGGGCTACACCGCAACCTGGGGTTCGCAGACCGATCGCCCCGCGTCGCGGAATCCCGCTCGAACGGCCCAGCAGTATCGAGGAATGATCAATCCCAATTTCATGGCACTGGTGCCATCTCGATGCCAAGATTTTTGGGAAAGTGTCAACGATTTTGGGATCCTACACCTCGGAGGCGCCGGCCGGCCGTCACCGGAAGTCGCGCGAGGGCGTGGTCGCCATCGACAGGTCGACCGCTTCGAGCCGGTCAGCGACGAGGGTGACGACGCCTTCGGCGGCCTGGACCTGGCCGCGGATGAGCAGGGCGGCGCTGGTGCGGGCGACGAGCCGCTGTCGCTGCCAAAGCCCGGGCGAGACAAGGACGTTGGCCATGCCGGTCTCGTCTTCGAGGTTGAGGAAGGTGATCCCCCCGGCGGTCGCGGGGCGCTGCCGGTGGGTGACCGCGCCGCCGACCCACACCCGCGTCCCGTCCGCCACCCGCGCGAGTTCGGCGGTGGTGATCGCACCGCGCCGGGTCAGCAGTTCCCGCAGGTACTCCACCGGATGGCTGTCCGGCGAGACGCCGGTGGCCCACAGGTCCGCCGCGGTGACCTCCAGCCGGGTCATCCCGGGCAGCGCGGGCGCGTCGAGCCCCGTCGCCAGGCCCGGCAGGTGCCCGGGCCGGGTGGCCGCCGCGGCGCCGGCGGCCCAGAGGTCCTGGCGCCGGTCGCCGCCGAACCCGCCGAACGCCCCGGCTGTGGCGAGGGCTTCGACGGCGTTCCTCTTCAGCCGCACCCGGCGGGTCAGGTCACCGATGCTCGGGTACGGGCCGTTGACGTCGCGTTCGGCGACGATCTCCTGGGCGAGGTCGTCGCCGAGGTGGCGGACCGCAGCGAGACCCAGCCGGAGCGCGACACCGCCGGTGCTTTCCGGGCCGGGTTCGAGCGTCGCGTCGGCGAGGCTGGTGTTGATGTCGGGTTCGCGGATGCGGACGCCGTGGCGGCGGGCGTCGGTGACCAGGGACTGCGGGCTGTAGAAGCCCATCGGCTGGGCGCGCAGCAGCCCGGCGCAGAACGCGGCCGGGTAGTAGCGCTTGAACCCACGCCGACGCGTAAACCAGTAGCGCGAACGACATCGAGTGCGCTTCCGGGAAGCCGTAGCCGGAAAAGGCGTGGATCTGCTCGAAGATCCGGGTGGCGAGTTCGCGGCCGATCCCGTTGGCCTCGCAGCCGGCGAAGAACCGCGCCATCAGCGCCTTCATCTTCGCGCTGGACCGCTTGGCGCCCATGGCACGGCGAAGCTGGTCGGCCTCGGCCGGGGTGAAGCTCGCGACGTCGACGGCCATCTGCATCACCTGCTCCTGGAACAGCGGCACCCCGAGCGTCCGGTCCAAACTGGACGCGAGCAGCGGGTGCGCGTGCTCCCATTCCTCGTCACCGCGGCGGCGCCGGATGTAGGGGTGCACCGAGCCGCCCTGGATCGGGCCGGGCCGGATCAGCGCCACTTCGACGACGAGGTCGTAGAACTCCCGTGGCCGCAGCCTCGGGAGCGTGGCCAGCTGGGCGCGGGATTCAACCTGGAACACGCCGACCGCGTCGGCCTCGCAGAGCATGTCGTAGACGGCCGGGTCGGCCAGGTCCGGTTTCCCGATGTCCACAGTGGACTCATGGTGTTCGGCGACGAGGTCGATCATGTGGTGCAGCGCCGAAAGCATGCCGAGGCCGAGCAGGTCGAACTTGACCAGCCCGGCGGTGGCGCAGTCGTCCTTGTCCCACTGCAGGACGCTGCGGCCGGCCATCGTGGCCCATTCCACCGGGACCACTTCGGACACCGGCTGCTTCGAGATCACCATGCCACCGGAGTGGATGCCGAGGTGACGCGGGAAGTCTTCGATCCGGGCAGCCAGCTCGAGGACGTCGTCCGGGATCACCCCGGCCGCCTGGTGTTTCGTGGCGGCGACCCCGCCCCAGCGGTCCACGAGCTCGCCGTAGGCGTCCTGCTGCCCGGGGCTGTGACCGAGCGCCTTGGCGGCGTCGCGGATGGCCGAGGGCGCCCGGTAGGTGATGACGTTGGCGACCTGGGCGGCGTGGAACCGGCCGTGTTTTTCGTAGACGTACTGGATGGCTTCCTCGCGCCGGCCGGACTCGATGTCGATGTCGATGTCGATGTCCGGCGGCCCGTCCCGCTCCGGCGCGAGGAACCGTTCGAACAGCAGGTTCCACTTCACCGGGTCGGCGTGGCAGATCTCCAGCGCGTAGCAGACCGCGGAGTTCGCCGCGGATCCCCGGCCCTGGCAGAGGATGTCCGCATCCCGGCAGAACCGGACGATGTCCCACACGACCAGGAAGTACCCGGGGAAGTTCAGCGTCTCGATCACGGCCAGCTCGTGCTCCAGCTGCGCGTACGCCTTCGGGTTGTCTTCCCGCGTCCCGTAGCGTTTCGCCGCCCCGCGCCAGGTCAGCTCGGTCAGGAAGGACATCTCGTCGCGCCCGGCGGGGACGGGGAACGGCGGCAGGTCGGGGGCGACGAGCCGCAGGTCGAACGCCACCTCGACGCCGAGCACGGCGGCGCGTCCGACCGCGCCCGGGTAGCGGCGCTCGAACCGGCGCCGCTGTTCCATCCCGGACCGCAGGAACGCCTGCCCCGACGGCGGCCGCCACCCTTCGAGGTCTTCGGCGGGCCGCCGCGCCCGGACCGCGGCCACCATGTCCGCCACGACGGCGTCGTCCGGGCGGGCGTAGTGCACGTTGTTGGACACGACCGTCGGCAGCCGGAGCTCCTCGGCCATCCCGGCGAGGAGGTCGTTGGCCGTGTCGTCCCGTGGCTGCCGGTGATCGATCAGCTCCACGGCGACGTGCGACCGCCCGAACCGGTCGGCGAGCCGGCCCAGCTCGGCGCGCGCGGCGGCGGGCCCGCGGTCGGCGAGCGCGCGGCGGACGGCGCCCTTGCGGCAGCCGGTCAGCACGACGACGTGCCCGGCCAGCTCGTCGACCAGCTCCTCGACGTCGTAGACCGGGCGGCCTTTCTCCCCACCGGCGAGCTGGGCGTGCGAGATGACGCGGCACAGCCGGTGGTAACCGGTCTGCTGCCGGGCGATGACCAGCAGGTGTGACCCTTTCGGGTCCGGCTCGCCGGCCTGCGGGCCGGGCAGGCCGAGGGACAGTTCGGCCCCGAACCCGACCCGCACACCGAGTTCGCGCGCGGCGTCGTTGAACCGCACGGCGCCGTACATGCCGTCGTGGTCGGTGAGGACGAGCGCGTCCAGCTCCAGCCGCGCGGCCTCCTCGACCAGCGCTTCGGGGTGGCTGGCGCCGTCGAGGAAGCTGAAGTTGGAGTGGACGTGCAGTTCGGCGTAGGGGGCACGGATCCGGTCCCCGCCGTCGTCCCGTCGCCGCCGGTTCTGGAGGTCGAGCGGCGCGCCGGCATAGCCTTCGCGCTTGCGCGACCAGGCCGGGGCATCGTTCCCGTCGCCGGCAACGGGAGGCCGCCCGGAGGCGATCCGCTCCACTTCGGACCACGGCACGTTCGGGTTGTTGAAGGCCAACACCAGCTCCCACCGATTTCGCTGTGGGGAAGCCAGCGACTACTGTTCGAACACACGGACGAATACTGTGGTTCGATCCTGAGCCGGGGCCGGGTTGGTGTCAACTGTGGACCGAGCAAAGTCACATCGCGGCGGTCCCGCTCGGTGCCGCGTGAGGACCTACCCGTAGACGGTGAGCCGGACGGCGCCGGGCACCGCGTCGCCGTCGGCTGACGACTCCCTCTCGTTTCGGGAATTTCCGGCACAACGGGTGCATACGGAGAGCGGAACCCTCACGCTGTTGTCACCGCAAGGAAGATCTCGCGCTTGCAGCGGGATTCCTGGTCACTGCCTTTCACCGACGGTGAGCGGCCTGCCTGGTGGTCGGCTCGTCGGACCGATCCCGCATTTGACGGACGTGGGTGTAGGCCCGTAGCCGTGTGGCTGCGGGCCTGTCCCCTGTTCGGTTATGCCGCGACGGGCAGCGGTTGGTGGAGGTTGTTGCGCCTGGGTTTTCGCCGCTTGTCCAGAAACACCGGGGGCAGAAACTCCGGGAGACCGTCGGCGGCCATGCGGACTTCCCACCCGGAGCGATGCAACAGCCTATGGTGGTGAGCGCACGTCAGCACCAGATTCCCCAGCTCTGTCGGACCACCATCCGCCCAATGACGAAGATGATGCCCCTGACAGTGTCGCGGCGGCCGATGACACCCAGGAAACGCACAGCCCCGGTCACGCAGATACAGAGCGTGGCGGAGTCCGGGGTTGACCAGGCGACGCAAGCGCCCCAGGTCCAGAGGCTCACTCTTCGCACCGAGCACCGCGGGGATGATGTTGCAGTCACAGGCATGCAACCGCGCCTCCGCCGCCGAGATCGTCCCAGTGTCGCCGAGGAGCGCGATGCCCACCCCGGACTTCAAGTCCTCCAGAGAGACCGTAACCATGACGTGCGCGCGTTCACCGGCCTGCCTCGGCAACTCCGGAGTGTTCAACGCCAGGTCGATCGCGTCGGAGAACGCATCACCGTAACGTTCCTGCGGCGAGCGCAGGTCGGGACCCTCGTCGGTGCTGCGCCGCTGGGCGAGAGAGTCGAGGAGCGCACTGGCGCGGGCACCGGTCTCGTCGTCGAGTTTGCCGCTGATCTCCCACATCCCGGTTCTCTTGCGCCGCAGCGACAGTTCCCGGGTCGGGATGGCGATTTCGGTGTCATCCGGCTCAGCGCCGTCGGGGTTGAGATGGGCCAGGATCCGGGCGCCGAGCGCGGCGACCTGCCGATGCCCGGCCTCCTCAGCAAGGGCGAGCAGATGCTGCTCGGCACCCTCACGATGCTCGGGCGGAACATCCTGCAACACCCCGACGATCACATCGATCATCGGATTGCTTAACCGCCCCGACCGAGCCACAACGCCCGTGGCAGCAGCGACTGCGGGAATCGGAGTGCCATCAAGGCCCACACCGGGATTGACCGCCCGCGCCCGCTTCACCAACCGCTCGGCCGAGGATTTCGGGACATCCACTAGATGCTCGAGGAGACGGGGAACGGATCGGTAGCCGAACAGTTCCAGCACACCCCGCTGCTCGATCTCCACCAACAACGCCCCGATTTCGGCTTCGGCGGACCGTATGGACGCGAACAGCGCACCGAGACGGTCGGCGAGTGCCACCGCATCGGCTTGCCAGATCACCTGTTCGGCCATAACTCAAGAATACCGACAATCGAACACCTGTCATCACACGATCAGGTACCACCAAAGCAGACCTGTCACAGCCCCGGAACACCCCACGCAAAAGGCCCACGGCGAAGCCGCATCTTGAAAGTCTAGTCGTACCAACCCTCGACAGTCCATTGTGGATCTTCTCCGACAACAGCCTTGAGCAACAACGCGACATCCCCCTCCAAGACAACCTGGATCCGCACAAGAGGCGGCTCGCCACGGCGCAAAGGCAGAGCGGGACGCACGATCCACGGACCAGCCGAGCCGAGAACACACCGCGGCGGACCACCATCGACGGCAACGGTCGCAGGCGGATAACCGAGTTCACCACGCTCCGTGCAGCGAACGACGTCGCCGACGGCGTCGAGCACCACCGCCGGCCGTCGCGACACCACCGTCGGCGATGGCGCGGGCAGCCGACCGGGCCACGGCCGGTCCGCCGTGACGGGACGGCGTGGCTCGCCCCAAGGGATGAGCCGGACACGTTCGGCCGGCCCGCGGCCACCGTCCAGCAGCGGGGTGACGACCGCGTCCGGGCCCAGCAGGCCCTGGATCCGCACGAGGGCACGGCCGGCGCGCTCGGCGGCGTCGGCGTCGCGGCCCATCGACCCGAGCTGCAGCTGCAACGCTTGCCCGCCGACGACCTCTTCGGGGTCGAGGCGCAGCCGGACGATCCCGGCGGTGGGCCGGTCGCGGGCGGTGAGCCAGCCTTCGCACTGCCAGCGGACGCGGTCGGCCGTCGAGCGGGCGGTGAGGGGTTCGGCGCAGCGCCAGACGCGTACGCGTTCCTCGCCGGCTTCGGTGACGGCGACGATGGCCAGGCGGGTGCAGGCGAGGCCGTGGTTCGCGAGCCCGGCGAAGAACCGTTCGCCGAGAGTTTTCGCGACGAACGCGGCTTCGTCGACGCGGTGCAGCGGGTGGTCGAACTCCTCGGTGACCACCAGGTCCGGCGGGAGGGCGCGGCGGAGCGGGGGCCGTTCCGCCAGGCCGCGCACCTGCCGGTGGGCCACGATGGCGTCGCGGGGGAACCGGCCCGCGACGTCGCGCTCGGCCAGTGCGGCGAACGCGCCGAGGGTGCGCAGGCCGAGGCGTTGCAGGAGGCCGACGAGCTCGCCGCGGTCGTCGCCCGGCTGGTTCAGTTCGGTGATCGGCAGGGGCGCGAGGAACTTCGCGGCTTCGCCGGCCGGCACGAGGACGGCGCGGCGGGCGGCGAGGGTCGCGGCGAAGAGCCCGTCGGCGATCCCGACCTGGCATTCGACGCCGGCTTGGGCGGCGACTTCGTCGATGAGCAGTTCGGCGAGGGCGGCTTCCCCGCCGAAGTACCCGGCGGCCCCGGCCACCGGCACGGCGACGACGCCGGGCCGCACGACCTCGACCCCGACGGCCTGCCGCTCGACGGCGGCGGCGACGGGTTCGAAGAGCCGGGCGTCGCGGTCCGGGTCGTGCTGGTGCACGACGAGCTCCGGACACCGCGACTGCGCATCCCGCCGCCGCATCCCCCGCCCGACACCGGCGCGGCGCGCGGAGGCGGAGCAGGCAACGACGCGGCTACCGGAGAAAACGGCGGCGGGCGCGGTAGGTGGGGTCCCGGCGGCGGCCCCCGCGGCGACAACGGGCCAGTCCGGGCACCACAGCACGAGCAACCGTGGCGCATCGGTCATCCGGCGACCAGCGCCCGCCGGGGCGAAACCGGGACTCTCACGGGAAAGCCGCGCTCCGGGGTGCGCTCGAACAGCCACGGCGCCGCGCTCACCGGCAACCCAGGCCGGCCGACGCGCACAGCCGGTCTCGGTGCCGCGCTCATCCCGCGCCTCGACCGGACCGAAACCCCCGCCCCGGCCGCCCGTGCATCCACCGCCGCGCCGCGAAGCTCACCCGGCCACCTCGACCAGCCGCCGCCCCGGCAAGCCACCCCCGGCGACCGCTCCGTCCGGCCCCGGCAGCTGCAACTCCACCGACGACGGCCGCGCCGCCGCCCCGCGGCCGCGGCTTGTCGCCACCACGTCGCGGGCGCGCAAATGGCCGTGCCCGTCCTGGGTGAGACCGTGCCAGCGGCGGCCCGACACCGTCAGCTCCAGGTCCGCTCCCGGCCACGACCCCGCGCTCAGCAGGACCGTCCCCCGGTTGCGGACCCGGCCCGCCAGCCGGCGCGCCACCTGCGGCTGCACCGGCGCCGGGCCGAGGACCACCAGATCGAACCCGTCGACCAACGCCGACACCACCGCCACCAGCTCCGCGCCCGGGTCCGGCACCAGCGCGACGCGCTCCAGGTCGACGCCGAGTTCCGCCGCCGCCGCCAAGCCCAGCTCCGGCAGGCCCGTCACCGCCGCCCAGGAACCGTCGCGGGTGGCCGCCGCCAGGAGCGCGAGCACCAGGGACGTCGCACCCCGCACCGCGATCGTGCTGCCGCGCCGCAGCCCGCCGCCGGGGAACAGCCGGGCCAGCTCGGGCAGCACCGTCAGCACTTCCCCCGGCCCCGCGTCCGGCTCACGCAGCTGCGCGGCCGTGCGGACCCCCGGGATGGCCGTGAGCCCGGCCAGCGCCTCCGGCACCACCGCTCACCTCCAGCACCACGTACTCGTACCGGAAGCCACCCGCGTGAGGAACCCGCCGGCGAATCCAGGACAATCATCGAACACTTGTTCGCATAGTGCGAGACGGGCGGCCTCGCTGTCAAGCCGGAGGCGACAGCAGGGGGAGGCTCGCAACGGCGGAAGCTGCTCACCGTCACCTTCGTCGGCGGCGGCCGCACCGTCGCCGGTGCGGCCCGCCCCGATCAAGATCAGCCCGCGAACGGGCTGGCGTCGATCGCGCAGGTCTGGCCCGCGGCCGGGAAGGTCCCCGAGATCAGGTAGTCCCGCTTGACCTTCTCGGTGCACGTGCTCGGCACGTACATCGACGAGTGCCCGTAGCCCTCGGTGACGAACACCCGCGCCCGCGCCAGTTCCGCGGCGCCGTCACGAGCGCCGGGCAGCGGGGTGGACGGGTCGTAGCGGTTGTTCAGCACCAGGATCTCCGCCGACGTCGGGCGGTTCCACGGGCCCGTGTAGCGGTCGGTGTCCTTCGCCTTCCAGTACGCGCAGCTCATCATGTCCAGCACCGCGATCCGCCCGAAGTACGGGACGCGCTGGTCCTCCGACTCGGCGTAGCGGCTGTAGATCGCCGGGTCGGTGGGCACGTCGCTGTCGCTGCACTGGATGGCGTTGAACGACTCGGTGCGGTTCGAGGTGTACTGCTCACCGGCCGGCGCGGCGAGCGCCGAGGCGGTACGGGCCGCAGTGGCCGGAGCGTCGTAGAGACGCTGCAGCAGCGTGGCGATGTCCGCCCAGCCCCGCGAGTCGGACAGGTCGGCCGCCGCGTTGATGATGCCCGAGTAGGTCCACGTCTCACCGTCGCTGACGATCGGGGCCTGCTTGGCGCGTGCCGTGAGCGCCGCCCACTTCGCCTTCGGGTCACCCGAAGAGAACGCGCACTTCGGGCCCGCTTCCGTGCACAGCCGCAGGAACTGCTCGAAGGTCTGCGCGATGCCGGTCGCGACGTCCTGCCGGGTGTCCAGCGGGACGCTCTTGCCGTTGCCGTTCTGGCCGGTCGAGTTGCCGGCGAAGTCCATGGTGCCGTCGAACACCATCGCCCGGATCCGGTTCGGGAACAGGTTCGCGTAGGTCGCCCCGAGCTGCGTTCCGTAGGAAATGCCGTGGTAGTTCAGCTTCGGGTCGCCGACCGCGCGGCGCAGCATTTCCAGGTCACGGGCCGTGTTGGCCGTCGAGACGTGCTCCAGGATGGGGCCCGCCTTCGCCGAGCAGCGGTCGGCCAGCTCCTTCGACTTCGCGTAGAAGGCCGCGTTGCCGCTCGGGTCGCCCGGCATCTCCGGGAACGAGCCGAAGAACGACTGCTGCTCGGCCAGGGTGTCGAAGCACCGGACGGCGGCACTGTTGGCGATTCCGCGCGGATCCCACGACACCAGGTCGAACCGCGCGCGCAGCTCGTCGGAGAACAGCCACGGCCACTTGCCGCGCTCCCGCAGCCGCTGCAGGCCGGACGCGCCGGGGCCGCCGAAGTTGACGAACAGCGAGCCGATCCGGTGGGTGGGATCGGTGGCGGGCAGCTTGATGAGCGCGAGGTCGATCTTCGCGCCGGACGGCCGGTCGTAGTCCAGCGGCACCGAAGCCTTGGCGCACTGGAAGCCGTCCTGACAGTCGGTCCAGCTCAGCTGCGGCGTCGGCACCTTGTCGATCGAGCCGGGTGCCGCGGACGCGACCGCCGGTCCCGCCGCGACGGCCATCGAGACACCGAGCGCGACGACCACGCCGCGCACGATGCCTCCCCCAGAAAAACGAGGCACGAAAAGTCCCTTCGGAGAGGAAAACGATCACTTCGCCTCCACAGACGGGCGAGGGGGTACCGAGGTTGGCTCCGGCAGCCCAAAAAGATCACTGGCCCTACTAGCGCCACTTAGCTATAGTACTAGTCACCTAGTTAAATGGAGTTGCTGATGATCGAGTTCCACCTGGACGCGAGGTCCGGCCTGTCGCCGTACCAGCAGCTGGTCCAGCAGGTGCGGCACGCGCTGCGCCTCGGCCTGCTGTCCGAGGGAGACCAGCTCCCGAAGGTCAAGGACGTGGTCGCGAGCCTCGCGATCAACCCGAACACCGTGCTGAAGGCCTACCGCGAGCTGGAGCACGACGGCCTGGTCTCGGCCCGGCCCGGCGTCGGCACGTTCGTGACGGCGACCTTGAACGGCGGAGCGTCGTTCGCCGTGCTCGGACCGCTGCGGCGCGACCTGCGCCGCTGGCTTTCCCAGGCCCGCAAGGCGGGTCTCGACGAGGAGAGCATCGAAGCCTTGTTGATGTCCACGTTTCGCGACTCCGCCAGAGAGGACATAGCGTGACTGTCCTGAAAGCCCAGGGGCTGGGCAAGAAGTACGGGCGCAAGCAGGCGCTGACCGGCTGCACGCTGGAGATCGAGGCCGGGCACGTCACCGGGCTCGTCGGCCCCAACGGCGCCGGCAAGTCGACGCTGCTGAACATCGCGGCCGGCATGCTGGAGCCGACGACCGGCACGATCGAGGTGTGCGGCGGGGTGCCGGGCAGCGGCCCGGACCAGCTGGCCAAGGTGGGGTACGTCGCCCAGAACACGCCGGTCTACAGTGGACTGTCCATCGAGGAGCACCTGCGGCTCGGCGCCCACCTCAACCCGGGCTGGGACGCGTCGCTGGCCGAGAAGCGCATCGAACGGCTCGGGCTGGACCCGAAGCAGCACGCCGGCAAGCTCTCCGGCGGCCAGCGTGCGCAGCTGGCGCTCACGATCGGCATCGCCAAGCGCCCCGAACTGCTGCTGCTCGACGAGCCGGTCGCCGCGCTGGACCCGCTGGCGCGCCGCGAGTTCCTGCAGGACCTCATGGAGGCCGTCGCCGAGCACGGGTTGTCCGTCGTGATGTCCTCGCACCTGGTCAACGACCTGGAACGGGTCTGCGACCACCTCGTCGTGCTGGTGGACTCGCAGGTCCGGGTGATCGGCGAAGTGGAGACGCTGCTCGCCACGCACCACCGGCTTTCCGGGCCGCGCCGCGATGTCGAGACGCTGCCGGCGGAGCAGCACGTCGTCTCGGCGAAGCACACCGACCGCCAGACCACCGTCCTCGTCCGCACCGAAGCGCCGATCCTCGATCCCGCGTGGACGGTCGCGAAGCTCGGCCTGGAGGACCTCGTCCTCGAGTACATGAGCAACCCCACCGCCGCCCGCCCCGCCCTGGAGGTCCTCCGATGACCTGGCTGACCTGGCGCCAGTTCCGCATGCCCGCTCTGTCGGTGTTCGCCGGCCTGATCGCGATCGCCGTCGTGCTCGCGATCACCGGGCCGGACCTGGTGGGCCGCACGGACTTCTCCGACGAGGACACCCTCTTCTACGGCACCATCCTGGCGCTGTACCTGCTGCCCGCGGTCATCGGCGTCTTCTGGGGCGTCCCGATGATCACGCGCGAGCTGGAGAGCGGGACGCACAGTCTCGTGTGGAACCAGACGGTCACGCGCAAGCGGTGGCTCACCACCAAGCTCGGGTTCGGCCTGCTGGCCGCGATGGTCGTGGCCGGATTGCTCGGCTGGGCGGTGTCGTGGTGGGCGAGCCCGATCGACGCGCTCGCGGCCAAGCAGACCGACCGCGGGATGGTCTCGCGCATAGCGCCCGTGGTGTTCGGCGCGCGCGGCATCGTGCCGATCGGCTACGCCGCCTTCGCCCTCGCGCTCGGCGTCGCGATCGGAATGCTGCTGAAGCGGACCGTGGCCGCCATGGCCGTCACACTCGCCGTGCTCGCCGCCGTGCTGCTCCTGGTGCCGAACTTCGTGCGGCCGTACCTGCTGCCGCTGCAGACCGAGACGGTCCCGATCGTCAGCAAGGACATCACGAACATCACCGGTAACGACAAGCAGGGCATCACCCAGATCGGCGTGCGGAACCCCGCCGGTGCGTGGGTACTGGCGAACGAAACGGTGGACTCGGCCGGGAACGTGGCCGACCCGCTGCCGGACTTCATCCAGGTCTGCGCCCCGAAGCCGGGCCCCGGGGCGGGCCCGCCGGAACGCGGCACGATGGAAACATGCATGGCCCAGCTGGGCGCCCACGGCTACCAGCAGCGGCTGACCTTCCAGCCGGGCTCCCGCTTCTGGCCGCTGCAGTGGCTCGAACTGGCGCTCTACCTCGCGATGACCGCCCTGCTCACCTGGTTCAGCTTCCGCCGCCTCCGCCACCTGTCCTGACGATTCCGGCTGGGGGAATCATGCGCACTCTCGCGGTAGCCACCGCATTGACACTCACGTTGTCCGCGTCTCCCGCTTCGGCGGCCACGACGCCTTACCTGCCCCGCCCGACCGGGCACCAGCCCGTCGGCGTCACTTCACTGTCCTTGAAGGACACTTCGCGGCCTGATCCCTGGGTGCCGTCGGTGCCCTACCGGGAGCTGATGGTCTCCGTCTTCTACCCGGCGACCTCGGCGAACGGGCCGAAGAAGCAGTACATGACCCCGCTCGAATCGAGACTCAACCTCGAGCGGCAGAACATCCCTGGCCTGCCGTTGGACGTCTTCAGCACGGTCCGCACGAACGCCGTCGTCGACGCGAAACCGGCCGGGCGGTGGCACGGCCTGCCGCTGGTCGTGCTGTCCCCGGGCTGGACCCAGCCGCGGGCGACGCTCACCGCACTGGCCGAGGACCTGGCCAGCCGCGGGTACGCCGTGGCGGCGATCGACCACACCTACGAGAACCGCGCCACCACCTTCCCCGACGGCCACGTCACCGGCTGCGCGGCCTGCGAGGTCGACGACCAGCCCGGCTTCTGGGAAAAGTTCGCGCAGGTCCGCTCGAAGGACACGTCGTTCGTGCTCGATTCCCTGCTGTCTTCGAAGTGGGGTGCGCTCATCGACCCACAGCGGATCGGCATGACCGGGCACTCCGCGGGCGGCGCGATCACCACGCAGGCGATGCTGGCCGATCCCCGCATCCGCGCCGGGGCGGACCTCGACGGCAGCGTCCACGTCCCGATCCCGGCGTCCGGGCTGGCCCGGCCGTTCATGTTCGTGGGCAGCATGGACGAATACACGCCGGGCGCGCCGGGCCCGTACGACGACTGGGAAACGGACTGGACGCACCTGACCGGCTGGAAGCGCTGGATCATGGTCTCGGGCACGGTGCACCAGTCGTTCACCGACCTCGGGGTGCTCGCCGACCAGCTGGGCGTCGACCTCGGCGATGCGATCGACCCGTACCGCGCGCTGACCATCACGCGGAACTACGTAAGCGCTTTCTTCGACCAGCACCTGCGCTGCCGTCCGCAACCGCTGATGGCCGCACCCTCCCCCGCCTACCCGGAAGTGACCTTCATCGGATGAGAATCAAGAGCCTCCTGGCCGTCACCGCACTGGCGCTCACCCTGTCCACACCGGCGGCATCGGCGGACACGCCGACGCCCTACCTGCCCGCCCCGACCGGCAACCGGCCGGTGGGCAGCACGGCGGTGTACCTGAAGGACACCTCACGGCCCGACCCGTGGGTGCCGTCGGTGCCCTACCGGGAACTGATGGTCTCGCTCTTCTACCCGGCGGTTTCCGCACCGGGACCGAAGACGCAGTACCTGACCTCGGCGGAGTCCGCGGCGCTGCTGAAGGACAGCGGCCTGAACGTGGCGCCGGACCTGCTCACCACGATGGTGACCCACTCGGTGGCCGGCGCCCGGCCGGCCGGGCACGGGCTGCCGCTGATCGTGCTGTCGCCCGGCTACACCAAGCCCCGCGCCACGCTGAGCGCGCTGGCCGAGGACCTGGCGAGCCACGGGTACGCCGTCGCGGTGGTCGGCCACACCTACGAGAACGCCGGGCAGAGCTTCCCGGACGGGCACTTCGCCGGGTGCGCGTCCTGCGACGTTCCGCACGACTCCGCCTTCTGGCAGAAGCTCGAACTCGGCCGGGCCGCCGACGTGTCGTTCGTGCTGAACTCGCTGACCCGGTCGAAGTGGGCACCGCTGATCGACAGTTCCCGGATCGGCATGGCCGGGCACTCCATCGGTGGCGCGAGCACCATCCCGGCGATGGTCGCCGACCCGCGGATCAAGGCCGGGATGGACATCGACGGCACGACGGAAGTCGAGCTGACCCCGCCCGGGCTGTCCCGGCCGTTCATGTTCGTGAGCCACCAGCGCGTGGAAACCGTCTGCGCGCCGGGGAACGTGCCCTGGGAACGGGACTGGGCGCAGCTGACCGGGTGGAAGCGCTGGGTGGAGGTGAAGGGCACGCAGCACGCGTCGTTCACCGACGTCGGCCTGGTCGCCGACGAGTTCGGCATCGACATCGGCGCGACGACCACGGCGATGCGGACCCAGGAGATCACGCGGACGTACGTCAACGCGTTCTTCGACCAGCACCTGCGGGGCAAGGCGCGACCGGTGCTCGACCAGCCGGGTTATCCGGAAGTCTCGTTCTGCCACTGAGGTAACGGGGACGGGGGGACGGCGGAAGCGGCGCACTGGGGGTGCGCCGCTTCCGCCGTGTCAGTCCTCGGTGGTCAGTGGTCGAGGCCGAGGAACGAAATCGCGTACGCCAGCTGGCCGGTCATCGGCAGCTGGTGCCCGACGCCGGCGACGCTGACGCCCTCGACGGTGGCCTGGGTGCTGGTGTTGCCGTACCGGGTCCGCGTCCACGACGACTGCGGGTGATCGGTGAACGCCGGTGTCTGGCTCAACCCGTTCAGGTTGGTCCACTGCTTGATCTCTTCACCGAAGTTCGGGTACGACAACGTCGTGTCGGTGGTGCCGTGCCACAGCTGCATCCGCGGGTAGCGGCCGGTGTAGCCCGGGTACATCGCCCGTGCCGTGTCGCCCCACTGCTGCGCGGTCTTGATCGACTTCCCGCCGGAGCAGGTGCTGTTCCACAGCGAACCGTTCGTGGTGGCGAAACACCCGGCGGGCACGCCGGAGAAGGCCGAACCCGCCGCGAACACGTCGGGGTACTCGGCGGCCAGCACGTTCGTCATCATCGCCCCGGAGGAGAACCCGCTGACCACGACCCGCGCCGGATCGACGTTGTAGCGGGACTTGGCGTAGGCGACCATGGACATGATCCCGGTCGAGTCGCCGCCGCCGTTGCGCCGCAACGCGTTCGGCGTCGAGACGTCGAAGCACTTCTCGCTGCGGGTCGCTTCCGGCAGCACCATGACGTAGCCGTACCGGTCGGCCGCGGTGGCGTAGTCCTTGCCGTTCCAGCCGAAGACCGAGCTCGCCGAGCCGCCGCAGTAGTGCACCAGCACCAGCAGCGCCGGCTTGGCCGCGACCCGGTCGGGGACGTAGACGTACATGTTCAGGTTCGTCGGGTTGTTGCCGAAGTTCGTCACCCTGGTCAACGCCGCCGCGTGGGCGGGCGAAGCGACGCCGAGGGCCAGGACCACCAGGGCCAGGACGGTGGTGAGCATGCGTTTCATCACGGTTCTCCTCACGCCGCGCCGAACGCCTGGAGCACGGCGGTGTAGGCCGGCTTCTTGGCGTAGTTGCCGTCGAACAGCAGCGGGGTGCTCCCGCTGCGCCAGGAGTACTTGTCGGTGACGCCCCACGTGGTGATGCTCGTGCAGCGCGAAACCGCCAGGCAGGCCCGCACGACCTGGCCGTAGGTGGTGGCCTGCGCGCTGCCGGACCCGCCGACGTCGAGCTCGGTGATGTTCACGTCGACGCCGAGGGCGGCGAACCGCTGAAGGTTCGCCTGCAGCGTCGAGAGGTTCTGCCCGGCCGACAGGTGGGCCTGGAAGCCGACGCAGTCGATCGGCACGCCACGGGCCTTGAAATCGCGCACCATGGTGTAGACGCCGTTGCTCTTGGCGTTCTGGTTGTCGGTGTTGTAGTCGTTGTAGCAGAGCTTCGCGGAGCCGTCGGCCGCGCGGGCCGCCCGGAACGCCTCCTCGATGTAGCTGTTGCCGATGCGCTGCTGGAACACCGACCCGCGCCGGGTGCCGTCCTCGTTGAACGCCTCGTTGACGACGTCCCAGTAGACGATCTTCCCGCGGTAGTGCCCGGCCACGCCGTTGATGTGGTTGCGCATCGCGGCGAGCAGGTCCGAGCCGGAGCCGATGCCGCTCACCCACCCCGGCAGCTGGCTGTGCCACACCAGCGTGTGGCCGCGGACCTTCTGGCCGTGGCTCTGCGCGTGGCTCACGATGGCGTCACCACCGGTGAAGCGGAACGAGCCGCGCGAGGGCTCGGTCGCGTCCCACTTCATCTCGTTCTCCGGCGTGACACCGGTGAACTCGCGGTCGAGCGTGGTGGCGTACGCCGATTCGCCGAGGTGGCCGTTGGCGACGGCGGCGGCGAACGTCTTGCCCTTGGCCGCGGCCGCCGAACCCAGGGTCGCCGCGGCGAGCGTCTCCACGGCCGGCGTTTCCGCTGCCGCGGCGGGCCGCGGGTTGCCGATGCTGCCCGGCACCGAGCGCAGGGCGTTGTACCAGACGGCGGCCATCTTGTCGTAGCCGCCGGCGTTCGGGTGGACGCCGTCGGGGAGGTCGGCGGCGGACACCGCGCTGTGCATGTTCACCAGGTGCACGTGCTTGCCCGCGTTCACCTTGCTCTGCACGATCCCGGGCAGCGCGTTGTTGAACGTCCGCACGGCGGCGTCCCCGCTCGCCCACCCGATCGGGATGAGCTGCGCGACGAAGACGTCGGCGTTGGGCGCGGCGGCGGTGATGTGGTCGACGAGCGTGGACAGCCGGCCCGGCGCGCCCGCGACGTTGTAGTTCTGCAGCACGTCGTTGGTGCCGATGTGCAGCAGCACCGAGCGCGGGTTGTAGGTGCGCATCCAGCCGGTGACGTTCGCGTCGATCTGGTCGATGCGCCAGCCGGGGTGCCCTTCGTGGTCGTGGTCCCACAGGCTGCTGGGGCCGTTGAACTGCGAGCCGACGAAGTCGTTGGTGTAGCGGCCCGCGGCCAGGCGCTGCCACAGGCCGATCCGGTACCCGCCGGGCACGCCCGTGCCGTAGGTGATCGAGTCGCCCAGCGGCATGATCCGCACGCCGCCGTTCGACTCCGCGTGGGCGATACCGGCCAGGCCGGCGAACGCCACGACCGCGGCCGCCGCGGCGGCCAGGAACCTCTTCATCGTCGTCCTCCTCCTCAGCAGGTGGAGTTCGTCTGGGTGAGCAGGCCGAGCCGCCAGGGCAGGCTGTTGTAGTCGCCGCCCGCGTTGGGGTTCTTGCCCTGGTACAGGTACTGGAGGCGGCACGGGTTGATCGGCAGCGTCTGGTCGTTGCCGGAGCGGATCATTTCGCCGTGGCTGATGTCCTTCGACCACTGACCGGCGGGGAAGGTCACGTTGGTCGCCCGGGCGAAGGGGTTGCTTTCACTGGCGGCCAGCGGGTTCCAGGTGCCGGCGATGCTCGACGACGTCCAGGAGCGGAAGTAGCGGCGCCCGTCGGAACCGATCGCCTCCACCAGCAGCAGGTACTGGTTCTGGCCGGCGATCTTGTAGACGTTGCTGGCCTCGAACAGGTTGTTCTTGTTGGAGTCCCGCATCGCGATCACCGTGTTGCCGAAACCGTTGGGGAAGTTGGCCACGGTGGTCTGCGACCGGTACAGGTGACCGTTGTCGTCGGAGGAGAACAGGTAGCAGTTGGCCGAGTCGCAGATGACCCACATGTCGACCCAGTAGCCGTTGCCGATGTTCTGCTTGATGATGTCCGGCATCGCGCCGTAGAAGTTCTTCGGCGCGCTCCAGCCTCCTGGATTGGAGATGTCACTGTTCGTGGAGTAGGCGGCGTTGCCGTTCTGGTAGACGAGGTACCACTTTCCCTGCGGCGCGAAGTAGAAGACCTGCGGCGCCGCCCGGTAGCCCGAGCCGATCGCGGTCCGGTCCAGGTAGTACTGCGGGGCCGAAGCGGCTTGCGACCAATCGGAGAAATTGAGGTACACGAGGTTGTAGCCCGCCGCGTTCGCGGTGCTGGCGAACACGTGGTACTTGCCGTTCGCGTAGACGACCGTCGGGTCCTTGATGCCGGCGATGTTGTGACTGGCATCGGACTTCGGGCTGATCAGCACGCCACTGGAGCTCCACCGGAAACTGCCGGGGAGCGCGGCGGCGTTCGCCGCGGGGACGTTCAGCAGCGCGGTCAGCAGGACCGCGGCGATGGTCATCAGATAGCGGATCCGGGAATTCACATGACCTCCTGGGGACAGGGAGAAGTGCGCCGGTGGCGACCGAAACTTTCGCCATCGGATCCGAAATTCGACGAATTCTCGAAACTTTCGCTATCGCTGTTAGCGATAACATTTGTTTGTTGCCGACAGCTTAAACCCGCACGGCGCTCGATGACAACGGTCGGCTACGCAGCGCAATCCCGGCCGCGCGTCATGAACGACTCGTTCACCTCGTCCCACGTCAGGAAAGAGTCGTTCATGACATCCGGGCGGCCACCTGCTCGCCGGACGATCAGTCGTCGCCGGAGTCGCGGTCCAGCGCCTCCCAGTCCTTCGGCGTCGGGTCGCGGTACGTGCGCCGATGGATGTCCTCGAGTTCTTCCTCGTACGTCCGGTGGTCCGGGAACTTCCCGGTGCGCGCGGCTTCGCGCGCCGCGTGCAGTTCCCGCGCATCGTGCGTGCTCAACGGCGGAGTGGTTTCGTTGACGCCCTTGCCCGTCGCGTACGCGACGCCCTTGCCCACCGACTTGTCGACCATGTGGTGGAAGGAGTTGTCCGCGATGTCGCCCCCGACCG
The DNA here is from genome assembly GCF_000384295.1 of Amycolatopsis balhimycina FH 1894. Taxonomy (NCBI): domain Bacteria; kingdom Bacillati; phylum Actinomycetota; class Actinomycetes; order Pseudonocardiales; family Pseudonocardiaceae; genus Amycolatopsis; species Amycolatopsis balhimycina. Next base: position 3,277,365 of record NZ_KB913037.1, read on the forward strand.
TGCCCGTCGTGGTGTGGAAGTGCTGCTGGTGGGCGTAGTCGAGCTGGTTGAGCTGCAGCGCCGTGTTGGGGTCGCCCGCTTCCAGGGCGTTGCGCTGGGAATCGCGGTAGGACTGGGCGGTGAACCCGGACGGCGCGGTCTTGGAACTGGTGCCGGTGCCGATGTGCTCCCGGTGCGACCGCAGTTCCTCCTGGTACGCCGGAGCGTGGTTCTCCAGCAGTTTCTGCTGCTCCCCGGCCCCGCGCTTGGCGTCGCTGCCGCGGCCGAGCACCTCGTAGCCGATCGGGTGCTCCGACTGGTGGGTGTCGCCGCTGACCTTTCCCTTCGTCGGGCCGCCCGGCCCCTTCAGCCGGTTGTCGAACAGGTCCGTCAGCCGCTTCTGCTCCCGGCCCTTCGCGCCGTGGGTGCCGTCGTCGTAACTGGTCTTGGCCCGCTTCGGCGGCTGCGGTCCCGGCGAACCGGGCGGCAGCCCCGGATTGCTGCCCGGCGGCCGCTTGCCGCCGCCGCTTCCACTCGCTTGGCACGGCGTGACGCCGGTGAGGCCGAGCGGGTCGATCTGGCGGGTCGGGTTGGGCACGTACGCCAGCGAGTCCGGCGCCGGGCCGAGGCCGAGCGGGTCGTGGCTCAGGTAGCGGCCGGTTTCCGGGTCGTAGTAGCGGTGGAAGTTGTAGTGCAGCCCGGTTTCCCGGTCGTGGTACTGGCCGGGGAACCGCAGCGGGGTCCAGGCCCGCGCCGGCTCGTCGGCGACCCGGCCCCACAGCGTGGCGCGCGGGTGCCAGGCGACGTCGCCCGCCTCGTCGACGAGCTCGGCCGGCGTGCCGACCAGGTCGGTGACGACCGTGTGGAACCGCTCGCCGGTCCCCCACCGCTCGGTCTGGGCGATCGGCCGCCCGGCACCCGGTTCCCGGTCCCACCCGACGGTCAGCCCGGCGTGGCTTTCCTCGGCCAGGTCGGTGCCGTCCCAGGTGAAGCCGATCCGCTCGGCGAGCCGGCCGCCGCCGTCGAACCGCAGCTTCGCGATCCGGCGCCCGAGCGCGTCGTAGTGGTACACCCACCGGTCGCCGTCCGGGGTGCCGACGGTGGTGAGCCGGTCGTCGGAGTTCCAGTGGTAGTGCCAGGTCCGGCCGTGCCGCTCCCGCTCGACCGTGCGGCCGAGGACGTCGTGCCGGTAGACCGTGTCCCCGGCGGCGGTCAGCAGCGTGCCCTCGTACCGGCGTGGCCCGGCCGCGGCGTCCGGCCCGGCCGTGACGGCGCCGGACGCGTTGTAGACGTAGACCTCCCGCCACGCGGGCCCGGTCACCGAGGACACCCGCCCCGCGGCGTCGACCGCCAGCGTGCGCGGGCCGGACAGCGCGTCCGAGACCGCGGCGAGGTGCCCGTCCGGCAGGTAGGCGTACTCGCGTCGCTGGGTGGTCCGCTCGCCGACGACGACCGCCTGCCCGATCAGCCGGTCCTGCGGGTCCCACCACTGGCGCAGCTCCGCGTGCCCGAGCCGACGGGACACTTCCCGGCCGTCCCGGTCGTAGCCGAAGCGCAGCTCCCGGGAGCCGGTACGCAGCGCGACCGGCCGCCCCGCCGCGTCGTAGGTGAAGACGGCGTGCGCGCCCGCGCTCGTCCGCCGGACGGTCCGGCGGCCGAGCGCGTCGTACTCCGAGTGCACCACGCGGCCGTTGACGGACTCCGCCACCACCCGGCCGAGCGGGTCGTGGCTGAAGCGGACCTCGGCGACGTCGTTGCGCGCGGAAATCATCCGGTCCGCGCTGTCGTAGGCGAAGGCGGCCACCTCGGGCCCCGCGCGGCGGGTGACGATCCGGCCGAGGACGTCGCGTTCGAGCAGGACGGTCCCGCCGTCGGCCCGGTCGATCCGGACGAGCTGCCCCGCGGCGTCGTAGCCGTAGCGCGTGGTGCGGCCGTTGAAATCGGTCTCCTCGATCACGTTCCCGGCGGCGTCGTAGGTGTAGCGCCACACGAGTCCTTGCTCGTTGGTCACCGCCACGAGCCGCAGTTCGGTGTCGTAGGCGTACTCGAGCCGGTGCCCGTCCGGTCCCGTCTCGGCGACCGGCAGGTCGAACGGGCCGAACTCGGTCCGGCTGACCAGGCCCCGCGCGTCGACGGCTTCCTCGGCGGTCCCCGAAGCGGCGTCGGACCAGCGCCAGGTCGCGCCGTCCGGGCCGACCCGCTCCCGCAGGTCCCCGCCGGGCGCCCAGCGCAACCTGGTCACGGCGCCGAGCGGGGTGACGACGGTGGTGACGCGGCCGAAGGCGTCGTACGCGTAGCGGGTGACGGCGCCGAGCGGGTCGGTGACGGCGACCGGCAGTCCCGCCGCGTTGTTCTCGAACCGGGTGACGCCGCCGAGCGCGTCGGTGACGGCGGCGATGCCGCCTGCCTCGTCGTACCCGTACGCCGTGACCGCGCCCAGCGGGTCGATGGTGCGCACGAGCTTGCCGCGCGGGTCGTACTCCCGCCGCCAGACCGCCCCGTCGGGCCCCATCCGCAGCACCGGACGGCCGCGCTCGTCGTACTCGGAGACCGCGACGCCGCCGTCCGGCCTGGTCACGCGCACGACGTTGCCCGCGTCGTCGAGTTCGTAGGTCGTGGTGCGGCCGAGCGGATCGGTGCGGCCGAGCACCCGGCCGTACCCGTCGAGGTCCACTGTGGACGCATGGCCGAGCGGGCCGGTTTCGGCGATCACGCGCAGCCGTTCGTCGAGCCGGTAGGTCGTGGTCGCGCCGAGGGAGTTCGTGAGCCGGGTGACGCGGCTTTCGTAGTCCAGGGTGCAGTCCAGGTGGCCGCCGTCGCTCTCGGTGCGGACGCAGCGGCCTTCGGCGTCGAAGCCGTAGCGGTACCACCGGCCCGCGCAGTCCTCCCAGCGGACGATCCGGCCGTCGGCGTCGTAGGTGAACGCCGTCGGGATGCCGCGATCGTCGACGACCTCGGTGAGCCGCCGCCGCGCGTCGTAGCCGTAGCGGGCCAGCGGGGTGTCCGCGCCGGGCAGGCGAAGGGCGGTCACCAGGCCGTTTCCGGTCTCGACGAGCAGGCGGTAGCCGCCGGAGTGCCGCAGTTCGGCGGGCAGGCCGGCGTCGTCGTAGCCGAGCACGACGTGGTTGCCGTCCCCGTCGCCGAGCGCGCGCAGCCGGCCGTCTTCCTCGAAGAACAGCAGCCGATCGGTGTCCGGATCGCCGACGACGTAACCGTCAGCGTCCCGCCACAGCCGCAGCCGTGGCCCGCTGTCGGGGACCACGGGAGCGTCGCCGGCCGGCACCGGGAAGGTCAGCAGCGTGCCGTCGGCCAGCGCGAGGTGCAGCCCGCCGGGCCCGGCTTCGAGGCGCTGGTCGAGCGTCGAAGCCCAGGACAGCCCGAAGAGGCGGCCGTACCGGTACGACGAGAGGTGGGTCCGCGACACGACGAGCGGCAGGGCGCCGGCGAACTCGGCGTCGACCTGAGTCAGGACGACCCAGCCGGTGGCGACGTCGATCGGGTCGGCGCAGAGGGTGCGGTCGGCGACCGGGACGTCGTGCTTGGCGGGGTTGCCGCGGTCGCTCAACGGCCGCGTTCCCGGCGCCGACGACGGCGTGGTGGCCGGAGTGTCCACAGTGGACGGTTTGGCCGGTGCGGCGGCGCTGGGGCTCGTGGGCAGGTCGGGGCCGGTGTGGGCCGGAGCGGTCGCACCACCGTTCGGCAGGTCCCCACTCGCGTGCGTCGGCGTGGTCGCACCGCCACCCGGCAGATCCCCACCCGCGCGCGTCGGCGTGGTCACGCCGCCGCCCGGCAGGTCCCCGACCGCGTGGGATGGTGTGACCGATCCGCCGTCGCCGGGGAGCTTCGCCGCGGCGCCCGGCCTCGTCGGCAGGTCCCCGACCGCGTGCGCCGGCGTGGCCCGTCCGGCGTCGACGTGCCGCAGGGCCGAGGAAGCGTCGCCGAAGACGTCGCCCGCCCGCTTCAGCAGGGGGATCAGCTTACCCAGCGCGTCGATCACCCGGGTGGTGACGCTCGCGATCTTCGTGCCGGTCGAGGCGACGGCGCGGACCACCTGCGGCACCACCCAGGTCAGCCCGATGCCCAGGGTGGCGAGGGCCTGCAGCGCCCAGCTGATCAGGCGGCCGACCAGCTCGGCGATGATGTCGCGGACCAGCCCGCGGACCGCCGCCACCAGTTCGCCGGCGGCCCGCACCCCGCCCGCGGCCCCCTCGGCGGCGTTCTGCGAGGCCAGGAGCAGCTTCGCGGTGTCCGCGATCCGCTCGTGGCAGGCGTCGGCCGCCGGGCCGGTCCAGCTCGGCGTGTCGGCGGCGGCCATCGCCGTCAGGTCGGTGCCGATCTCCGCCAGCTGCGCGCCGACGGCCTGCCACGTCTCGGCGTGCGCGGAGATCTGGCCCGGGTCGCCGGCGAGCGCGTCCAGAGCCTCCTTCAGCGGGCCCACGTGCTCCATCAGCCAGCCGACCCCCTGGGCGAGGATCGTGCCGAAGGGGTCCATCACCGCGCCGAGCGCGTCGAGGCCGGCACTGGTGGCGGCGAGGGCGCCGGCGGCCCAGTCGCCGCTGTCGATGGCGGACTTCAGGTCGGTGGCGGACTCCAGCAGCGATGCGCCGCTGACCGCGGGGTTGGTCACGTCCGGATCACCACGGCTCGTCGTCTGGGGCGGCGGCTTCGTCGTCGCTCTCGGGTGCCGGCGGTTCGTCGCCGGGGCCGGGGAACCGGCCGCGCAGGTCGGCCAGCATCAGCTCGCGGGTCTGGGGGTCGTCGTCGCCGAGTTCGGCGGCCAGCACCTCGCCGACCCGACCGGCGATCCCGGCCTGCGCCTGGCGCATGGTGCCGAGGATCAGCGCGGCCAGCTCGGGCATCGGGACGGTGCGCGCCTTGGGCCCGAACTCGAGATCGGTGACGCTGCCGTCGGCCCGGACGGTCACCCGCACGAAGTCCGACACGCTGGTCGCGCTCAGGCGCAGGTCCCCGGTCCGCCGGGCCACCGATTCGTACTTCTCGGCCTTCGCGGTGAGGCCGGCCGCCCACTGGTCGAGGCTCGCCCGCGCTTCGTCGGGGCTCCCGCTCATCGCCCGCACGCCGGGTCCGGTCATTTTCGTTCCTCTCCGGCGAGGTAGTCGTGGAAGGGCTGCGCGGAGGCATCCTCGCGCTGCTGGTAGTTCCCGGCCGCGGTGCGCACGTTGGCCGCCGTGGTGCGCACGGCCGCGGAGGTGGCGGCCAGGGCGTCCTTTCCCTTGTCCTCCACCGGGTTCACGATCGGCGGGAGGAACGCGCAGAGCAGGCCGTAGGCGTTGCCCGGCATCGACGAGGCGGCGGCCGTGGCGGCCACCGCGGCGATCCGCGCGTCGAGCGCGTCGAGGTGTCCGGCGTGGACGGTGAGCTCGTCCGCGGCGACTCCGAATCCCGTCACGGCTTCTTCCTCCAGTTCTTGTTCTTCTTCCAGTCACCGAGGGTGGGCGGGACGACCGGCTCCTCGGCGGCGAAGAGCTCCGGATCCGCTTCGAGGTAGTCCGCGACGCGGTGTTCTTCGTCCCCGGCCGGCTTGCCGCCCGCCCGGGGGACGCCGCCCAGCGCCCCTGGCGTGCCCGGCGCGCCCGGCTGACCGGCGGGGGGCCGCGGTACGTCAGGGGCACTGGCAGGGCTGCTGTCCCGGGCTGCCCCGGACCGCTCCGGTACCCCGGCGGCACCAGGCGGCCGGACATCGTCGCGGCGCGGCCCGCCGGGGATGATCTCGCCCGGGGCCGCCTCGGGCAGCTCGGGGACTCGTGGGCCACCGGACCGCACGACGTCGTCGCGGCGCCGGCCACCGCGGACACCCCCACCGAACCCCGCGCCACCCGGAGGCACCGGCCCGGGTCCGGCGGTCCCGCCCGGCGCGGCCGGATCCGGCGGAACCCCGCCCACGCCGACCGGATCCGCCGACGGGAACGGCGGCACCCAGCGCGCCCCGCTCACGGCCGTCGAGTCCGGCGGCGGCAACGGCGGCACCCCACCCGCCACCGGCCGGGTCCCCTCCGGCACCTTCGAATCCGGCTGCGGGAAGGGCGGAACCCCACCGGCCACCGGCGCATCCGACCGCGAAAACGACCGAGCCCCGCCCGCCACCGGCGAATCCGATTGCGGCACCGGCGGAACTCCACCGGCCATCGGCCGGGTCCCGTCCGGCACCTTCGAATCCGGTCGCGGGAAGGGCTGAACCCCGCCCACGGCCCGGGGATCCGCCGGCGGCAGCGGCGGCACCCCGCCCGCCACGGGCGAATCCGACCGCGAAAACGACCGAGCCCCACCCACCACCGGCGAACCCGGCGGCACCCCGCCTGCAGCCTCCGAATCCGGCGCCCGGAACGCCGGAACCCCACCCGTCACCGGCGAACCCGGCTGCGGGACCGGCGGCAGCCCGGCCGCCGCCACCACCTGCTCCGGCGAGCGGGCAGGCGGCACCCCACCGGCACCACCCCCGCCCGCCGAGTCCGCGGAATCCGCCGAATCCGGCCGGAGCACCCCGCTCGCCACCGGCGCATCCGACCGTGAACCGGGCGGCGCCTGGCTGGGAACAACCGCGGCCGCCAAGGAATCCGGCCGGCCCGGCTCCCCCGTCTGTCCACTCGGGACCGGAACCCCGGGCAGTTCCGGCGGCGCGGCGAAGAACGGCGTCGCCACCGCCTGAGCCAGCGTCCGGTCGTACTCCGTCATGATCCGCACCGCCTCGGCGTGCGCGGCTTCCTGGGCTTGGCGGGCCCGCGTGTCCTCGCCCAGCTGCCGGGCGTACTCGGCCGGGTCGGTGATGCCCTGCAGCCGCGCGTTCGCCGCGTCCGCCGAGAACTCGACCGGCGGGTTGGCCGCCATGCGCCTGCGCGCCTCCTCCAGCGCCTGCGCGTGGAGCTGCTGCTGCCGCCCGGCGAGCAACGCGCCGCGCCCGGTGGTGCCGAGCCAGCGCCCGACCGCCGTCAGGTGGCGGCGGACGGCGTCGCCGCCCGCCCCCTGCCAGTCACCGTGGCTGTCGTCGACCGCGCGGGCCAGCGCCCGCTCGTGCAGCAGGAGCTCGTCGCCGATGCGGAGCCACTCCTGCGCCGACTCGGTGACCACGGCCGGGTTCGCGTCCGTCGAGATCTCGGTCGTCATCTGTTCGTGGGAGACGTTCTCCCACACCGTCGCCGGCACCCCGGCGGACGGCCGCAGTTCCAGGTCGCCGCCCGCCGAAGCGGTTTCCGGGACCTGCCGGAGGGTGCGCTGGAACCCGGCGTACCAGGTGTCCGGCTCCCGCGGTTCTCTCGACACGTGTGCTCCTCGACGCTCAGGCCCCGGGGTGGAGGCGGCCGATCGTGTCGCGCGTCGCGGCTTCCCGGCCGGCGTAGTCCTTCGCCGCCGTCTCGATCGCCTCGACGTACTGGGGGAACGCGGTCCGGGCCCGCTCGAGCCGGGTGAGCAGGCCGCGGTCGTCCGTCGCGGTCGCGGCCATCCGCGCCGCGACGAACCGGCCGGCCGGGGTCGCCCCGAGCGGTGGCGGCCCGCCGAGCACCGCCCACCGGCCCGCTTCCGCGTCCAGGGTCTCGGCGACGGCGTCGAGCGCCGCGGCGAGCTGGGCCCCGGCCTGGGGACCGACCGCGAAACCACCGTCAGTAGACATGGGACACCGCCCGTCCGATCGCGCCGGCCACGACCTCGCGGCCGGCGGGCTCGTAGCGTGCCGACACGGCACCGTTCGGCCCGGCGGCCGCGTGCACCAGGTACCGGCCCGCCGCCGTGTCCACCCAGCCCAGCGTGGGGGCGGCCACCCGGCGCCCGGTGCGGTCGCGGCCGGTCACCACGATCTGCCCGCCGCCGAACCGGGCACCCGCCAGCACCTCGGCGAGTTCGCCGGGCTCCTCCGGTTCGTGGCCACCGGGACCGAGCCGCGGTCCCACGTCGAGGGTGTCGAAGGCGCGGGTTTCCTCGTGGTCGTGCTCGGCTTCGGCCAGGCGACGGCGCCGCATCGCCGACATCTCGGCGTCGGCGGACCGCTCGACGGAGACGGGCCGGCCGGCCGCGCCGTCCACCGCGGGCAGCACCCCGGTCAGCACGTCGACGAACTCCTCGTCGGCGAAGAGCGAAAACTCCAGCCGGTCGTCCGCCGCGAGCTGGGTGATGCCGAGGGCCTGGGCGCCGTCGGTCAGCCCGGCGACCGCGATGGTTTCGCCGAGCCCGTCGATCCCGGTGATGGCGACCAGCGCCCGGTGCGCACCGAACAGGGCGAACGCCGTGCGCAGGCCGCGGTTGAGCCGGCCCCGCACGGACAACCGGCGCCCGGCGAGCCCCGCCTCGACGTCGTCCGCCAGCGCGGCCAGCCGCCGGGGATCCCCGGGCGCCGGCCGGAACCGGAACGGGAAGATCCGCGCGGGCACGCCGAGGGCTTGGCCGAGGACGTCCGCTTCGACCGGGTCGAGGGTGAAGTCGAACCGCTCCGCCATCGCTGCCCCTTCCGCCGGCCCCGTCGCCGGCGAGGGCTCCACCATTACGCCGAACGGTGGTACGCGCTAGACCCTGCGGCCCAGACCGGGCAACCGACGGCAAATGGTTGCACGACCGAAACCCCTTCGAGGCCCTGTCCTGCTGGAACCACCCGATTTCGCGACGATTCCGCGCGAACAGGTGAAACGGGAGCTGCTCAGAGCTTGCCGCCCGCGACCGGCGGCATGTCCGGGGCCTCGTCGACCGCCGTGGCCGACTCGCGGAACAGGTGGCTCTCGACCTCGAACAGGTTGCCGCCCGCGCGTTCGACCACGGTGAGCAGCGTGGACATCTGCGCCACCTCCTCGACCTGCTCCTTGAGGAACCAGTGCACGAACTGCTCGCCGAGATAGTCCTCCTCGGCGCGCGCGGCCTTCGCCATCGCCTCGATGTCGGCGGTGACCGCCCGTTCCTGCGCCACGGCCAGCTCGATCGCTTCGTGCGCGCTCGAAAAGTCGTTCCGGACGTCGCCGGTACCCGGGATGGCCACCGGCTGGTCGCGGTCGAGCAGGTAGCGCACCATCGCGAGCGCGTGGTTGCGCGCCTCGATCGCCTGCCGGTAGAAGCGCTTGGCCAGCCGCGGCAGGTCGCGGGCGTCGAACCAGACGGCCAGCGCGATGTACTGCTGGGCGGCGGTGAACTCGTGGCGGATCTGCGTCTGCAGCAGCTGGGCGAACTTCCGGGTTTCGGCCATGCCCCACAACCTACGATGGATCGGGGACGCGGATCTACGATCGGCCGGTGACCTCAGCACCCGGCCTGCCCGACCTGTCCGGCACGATCACCTGCGTCACCGGCGCTTCCGGCACCGTCGGCCGCGGGATCGCGCTCCGGTTCGCCGAAGCGGGCAGCGCCGTGGCCGTGCACCACCGCCGTCCCGGCGCCGCGGACGACGTCGTGGCGGCGATCGAAGCCGCGGGCGGACGGGCCCGCGCGTTCGCCGCCGAACTGACCGACGACGAGGCCTGCCACACCCTGCTCGACGCCGTCGCGGACTGGGGCGGCCGGCTCGACGCGCTGGTGAACAACGCCGGCGTCCAGCCGGTCGAGGCTCTCGCGGACCTGACGGCCCAGCGCTGGCGGGCGATGCTGGACGCGACCCTGACCAGCGCGTTTTCCTGCACCCAGGCCGCGACCCGGCTCCTGCGCGACGGCGGGAGCGTCACGCACATCGCGTCGATCGAGGCCCGGCAGCCCGCACCGGGCCACGTCCACTACAGCGCGGCCAAGGCGGCCTTGGTGACGCACGCCCGCGGCGCGGCGCTGGAGTACGGGCCGCGCGGCATCCGCGTCAACACGGTGTCCCCCGGCCTGATCTCCCGCGCGGGCCTGGAGCGGGAGTGGCCGGACGGCGTCGAGCGCTGGCACCGCGCGGCACCCCTGGGCCGGCTGGGCACGCCCGCCGACGTCGGCAACGCGTGCGTCTTCCTGGCCTCCCCGCTGGCGTCCTGGATCACGGGCCACGACCTGGTCGTCGACGGCGGTGTCAGCGCCCGTCCGACCTGGTGACGCCTGCTAGAGTGGAACGTGTTCTAGTTCCAGCCCGGCAGGGAGCGCGATGCCCGAAAATCCGTTTCCCGTCGTCGACGGCGTGCCGCCGGGGCGGGCGCTGCTCGGCTCCCGGATCCGTGAGCTGATCGAGGCTTCCGTGTGCGTGCGCGACGACGAGGCCGACCTCGCCGCCGCCGCACACCGGGTCGAGGCCGTCACCGCCGCCCTGCGCGCGGCCGGCGGCGCGAAGCCCCTGCTGCTCGCCGCCCTCGAGGGCGGGGGGCACCTGAGCATCAACAACCCGCTCGAAGGGCCCGGGAACCCGCTGGCCCCGCCGTTGTCGTGGGTGAACGTCGGGCCGGACTCGGTGTGCGCCGAAGTCCTCCTCGGCGCCGCGCACGAAGGACCGCCCGGCCGCGTGCACGGTGGCTGGGTGGCGGCCGTGCTGGACCACGTCCTGGGCCGCGCGACCGCGGCGGCCGGCTTTCCCGGGATGACGGCGTCCCTGACGGTCGACTACCACCAGGGGACGCCGTACGCCGTGCCGCTCACCGCGGAAGGACGGCTCGTGCGCCGGGACGGCCGCAAGCTCCACGCCGCCGGGACACTGAAAGCCGGCGACGTCGTCTGCGCGACCGCGACGGCGATCCTGGTGCACTTCAGCGCCGGCCGGTTCCCCGTGTCCGCAAAGGACTAGGGGACGAGCGTCGTGTGCCGGGGTGCCTCCGAACTGGACGTGGCCATCAGGACCGCGCAGATCGGCACCGCCATCGCCAGTGCCGCCAGCACGAACACCGGGAACAGGAACGAGAACACCTCCGTGCCGGACGGGTCCGCCGCCGCCGGGTCCAGGTGCAGGCGCACCGCCGCCATGCCCGTGTAGTGCATGCCGGTCACCGCCGCGCCCATCACCAGGCCCGCCGCCAGCCGCGGTAGGAGCTTGTCCAGCCCGACCGTGAACCACAGCGCCGCCGTCGCCGCGACGACGGCGATGACCACCGACAGCGCCACCAGCGTCGGGTCGTACCCGATCGTGCCCTTGACCTGCACCGCCCACATCCCGGTGTAGTGCATGACGTTCACCGCGAGCCCGGTGAGCAGCCCGCCGAGCAGCAGCCGCTTCCAGGCGAACCGGTTGCGGACGCCGAACACCAGCAGCCCGCAGAACACCGCCACCACCGACAGGATCGCCGACAGCGTCGTGCGCAGGATGTCGTACCGCACCGGCATGCCCGGCGTCGAAAAGCCGAGCATCGCGATGAAGTGCATGACCCAGATGCCGACGCCGCCGATGGACACGGCCGCCAGCACGAGCCAGGTCAGCCGGGCCCGCGGGCTGTCGGTGGAGCGCGCCTGCAGCGTGCAGGCGAGCCCGAGGGCGCAGCCCACCACCGAGGTGAGATAAGCGAGTACGACGAGCCAGTTGCCCATCGCGAAGTCTTCGTGGTCCATGGGCATTTACGGGCTCCTGTCAGGCTTTCCGTTGATGGGGCGCGTGCAGTTCGGCGAGCGCGTGCTCGGCCGCGGCGATGAGGGTCCGCTTCGTCGACTCCGGCGACCGCGCGTCGCAGCTGATGATCTGCACCGCCGCCGGGATCTTGAGGGCTTCGCGCACCTGGTCGGGCGCGTGCTGGTGGGTGTCCTGGAACTGGTTGATGGCCACGAGGAACGGCAGGCCCCGCGACTCGAAGAAGTCGATCGGCGCGAAGCAGTCCGCCAGGCGGCGCGTGTCGACCAGGACGATCGCCGCCACCGCGCCGCAGACCAGGTCGTCCCACATGAACCAGAACCGGTGCTGGCCGGGCGTGCCGAACACGTAGAGCACCAGGTCGTCGGCGAGGGTGAGCCTGCCGAAGTCCATCGCGACCGTGGTGGAGGACTTCCCCGGCACCGCTTCGGTCCGGTCCACGCCGACGGCCGCCGTCGTCATCAGGGCTTCGGTCCGCAGGGGGTTGATCTCCGAGACGGCGCCGACGAAGGTCGTCTTGCCTGCCCCGAACCCGCCGGCCACGACGATCTTCGCCGAGGTGATGCGGCTTTTGGAGTGACTGTCAGAGCGCACGTAGTCCACTGAGGACCCTTTCGAGCAGGTCGTTCCGTTCGTCCCAGGAGGCATCCGCGGTGAGCGTGTCGCGGATCGACACCTGGCCGGCGAAGAGCAGGTCGCCGATGAGCACCCTGGCCACGCCCAGCGGCACGCCCAGGTGGGCCGCCACCTCGGCCACCGACCGCTGGTGCAGGCACAGCTGGGTGACCACGGCCAGGGGGTTGGTCGGGCTGTAGGGCGCGGTGCGGCCCTCCACCGTCGTCTCCACGAGGGCTTCCACCGCCAGGTCGACCGTCGGCCGGGTACGGCCGGCGGTCCACGCGTACGGGCGGGCCAGCGACGCCGCGTGCCGCCCGCCTTCGCGCCGCCGGCCTTCCGTCACCGGGCCGCCCCCGGCGTGGCCGCGGGCCGGGCCGGGGTCTCGACCATCTTCCCGACCCGGTCGACGAGCAACGTCATCTCGTAACCCACCAGCCCGATGTCGCAGCCAGGGTTGGCCAGCACCACCAGGTTCGAGCCGTCGCCGACGTTCATCAGCATGAGGAAGCCCTGCTCCATCTCGATCACCGACTGCACGACCCGGCCCGCGGTGAACAGGTCCGCCGTGCCGAGCGCGAGGCTCGCGAGGCCGGACGCGATCGCCGAAAGCTGGTCGGCCCGGTCGCGCGGCAGGGTTTCGTTCGCCGCCACGAGCAGCCCGTCCGCCGAGACGAGCGCGGCGTGCGCGACGCCGGGCACCTCCTGCGTGAACGCCGACACCAGCCAGTTCCGGGACTGGTCGACCACTTCCGTTCCTTCCTGCCGGGTGCTCATCACTGCTCCGTCTTCGGATCGGCCGCGACCCGGTGCCGGGCCGCGCGCATGCCGCTGTAGTGCCGGGAAAGGTTGTTCCGCACCGCGGCGGGATCGCGGAAGGACGTGTCCGCCGGCTTCGGCTGCCGCGGGGCCACCGAGCCCGGCGCGAGCTGCGCACCCGGCTGCCGGGTCGGCAGGCCCGAGTCGGTGAACTCGACGTCGTCCAGGGTGCCGACCGCGGCCTCCGCGGCCAGCCGGACCTGGTCGGCCGGGGACGTCCAGCCCCCGGGCGCCGCCGGTTTCGCGGGGGCTTCCGCGAACCAGTGCGACAGCATCTGGTCGAAGATCGGCGTCGGCATCGGCGTGTGCTCCGTGCCGGCGGACGGCACGGGACCGGGTTCTTCGACGGGCCACCGCGGTTCGAGCTCGTGCCGGGCGGCGCCGTTGACCGCCGGGGCGAGCGCGGGCAGCCCGGGCCGCGCCGGCAGGTCGACCAGGATCAGCACACCGGGGACGTGCACGCTGGCGGTGATGCCGGCGCTGGCGGTCCGCGTGGTCGTGGGCCGCAGCCGGACGGTGATCCCGTGCGAGGCGGCCAGCCTGCTGACCACGAACAGGCCCATCCGGCGGGTGGTTTCCGGGCTCACCGCCGCCCCGGCCGCCAGCCGGGCGTTCGCCGCTTCGAGGTCTTCGCGGCTCATGCCGAGCCCGACGTCGACGACCTCGATCAGCAGGCCGCCGTCGAAGCCGCGGTCGGCGGTGAGCACGACCTGCTCGTCCGGCGGGGACGAGCGGATGGCGTTCTCCAGCAGCTCGGCGAGGATGTGCACGACGTCGGCCGCGGCCTCGGACTGCACCGACCCGCGCGGCGCGTTGCCGAGCGTGACGCGCTGGTAGTCCTTGACCTCCGACGTCGCGGCCCGCAGCAGCTCGACCGTCGCGACCGGCCCGACGTCGCGGCGGACCGGCCGCCCGCCCGCGAGGACCTGCAGGTTCTCGCCGTTGCGCCGCAGCCGGGTGGCGATGTGGTCGATCTGGAACAGCTCGGCCAGCCGCTGCGGGTCCTGCTCGTCGGCTTCGAGGTCCTCGATCACCGACAGCTGCAGTTCCACCAGCGACTGGCTGCGCCGCGACAGCGTCATGAACATCTCGCTGACCTGGATCCGCATCTCGGCCTGCTCGCCGACGGCCAGGCGCACCGCCTGCCGGTGCATGTCGTCGAAGGCGCGCGCGAGCTGCCCGATCTCCTCCTCGGAGTCGACCGGGAGCGGTGCGGTCGCCCGCCAGTCGACGTCGTCGCCGTCCCGGATGCGCTCGATCGTGGCGGGCAGCCGCCGGCGGGCGGTGTCGAGCGCGGCCGTGTGCAGCCGCCGGATCGGGGCGACCACCGACCGGGCCACGGCGAGAGCGATGGCGAGGGCGCCGAGCAGGGAAGCGAGCACCAGCGCGGCGTCGCGCAGCGCGTCGGACCGGGCGAGGTTGGTCTGCACGCCGACCGCGTCCGAAAGCGTCTTCACCTGCTCGGCCAGGATGGTGCCGAGCACGGCGCGCTTCGCCGCGGGTCCGCCGGCGCCGGAGCTGGTCGCCGCGGCGAACCGGGCCGCCGCCGCGCCGGCGGGCAGCGCCCGGCGGATCTGGCCGGTCAGCACGGTTTCTTCGGCGACGGCGGCCGCCAGCGCGTCCACCGGATTCCCGGCGAGCGCTTCCTGGCCGGCGAGACCGGTCCGCAGTTGTACCAATGCTTCGGCAACGGCGGCCGCGGCGTCGAGATCGGTATTCCCGGCCTGCCGGACGACCCCGGCGATCAGTTCGCTGAGCGACACGGTGAAGTCGTGGTACACGGCGGTTTTCCCCGCTTGGGAACCGGTCTGCTGCCGCAGGCCGGCCAATTTACCCAGCTGATCTTCCAATGTCCGCGACAGCTGGAGGTTGAGCCGCGAAAATGCGGCGTCGTGGCGGACCGAAGCGGCTTTCGCGTCGACCGCGGCGGTCTGGGCGGCTCCGCCGTCGTGGATCATCTCGTCGTCGACGAGCCCGGCGAGTTCGGAAATCCCTTGCACGACCGGCATTTGATCGCGCACGGCGCTCAGCCCGCCCGCCTGGGCGAGCTCGGCCTGCACGCGTCCGCCTGCCAGCAGCAATGCGACCAGGACGGGCAGCAACAGCACCACGGAGATCTTGGTGCGCAACCGCCAGCTGCCCGGATTCCAGGACGCGGTGGAACGACGGGAGGGGGGTTCGGCTTCTTTCATCGGTGGCGTGGCTCGATTCGTACCGGTGGCCCGAGAACGATTTCTGGTTCTTTTTCCGCGGAATTCAGCCGACGACGTAACCCCGGGGACCGCAGTGTTGTCAAGGAACACCGGCCGTTTCCCCCGTACGCACCAGCTACGCAGGGTGAACTGCCACGGCACGGCTTTTTACCCTTGCGGAGGGTGAAGAAGACGCGCGAATCGCACGGAATTCCCGGCCGGGTCCGTGAATTTCCGGCACCGGCGCGTCGGGGTGCCCGGACGGCCCGGGCTACGCTCGGGGTGATGTTGAACGTGCACTTCACGGAAGCCGACCTGGCGAAGGTGTCCATCGCCGAGGACGCCGACCCGATGTGGGAGCTGCTGATGAGCAGCTACCGGATCCGGCGGCCGGAAGGCGAGCCGCTTTTCGGCCGGTGGCGCCGGGGATCACGCTCCGCGGTCCCGGAGTCGGGCCGGCTGCTCATGTCGGCCGTCCCGCCGTACGGCTACTGCCCCGACTTCCTCACCCCGGCCGGGGCCCGCACGATCGGCGAAGGGGTCTCGGCGGTGCTCGAAACCCCGGAGCCGACGCTGGCCGCCGACGTCGCCGAGCTCACGGCGCAGGGCACCCGCGTCCCGCCGTGGCTGCGCCGCCTCGCCGACGGCGAGTCCCGCGAACTGCGCCGGCTCGGCACGGCCCTGCACGACTACTACCGCCAGTGCGTGGCTCCCGACTGGGCGGCGATGCGCCACGCGGTCGCCCGCGACCGCCGCCGGCTGCAGACGAACCTCGACCGCGGCGGCCCCCAGCTGCTGCTCTCGACGCTGCACCCGGACATCACGTGGACCCCGCCGGTGCTGCGGGTGCGCTTCCCGATCGAGCAGGAACTGCACCTCAACGGCCGCGGGCTCCGGCTGATCCCGGCGTTCTTCGCGCACGGCATGCCGACGACGTACAAGGACCCGGGCCTGCCCCCGGCGCTGGTCTATTCGATCAGCCACGCACGCTTCGACAAAGACGCGGAGCCGGGCCCGTCACTGGCGGCGCTGCTCGGCCAGACGCGGGCCAGAGTGCTCATGACCACGGCGATCACGCGCTGCAACACGAGCGAGCTGGCCGAGCTGACGGGCATCTCCCCGGCGACGGCGAGCCAGCACGCGTCGGTCCTGCGGGCGAGCGGGCTGATCACCAGCGCCCGGTCGGGCAAGTCACAGATCCACGAGATCACCCCGCTCGGCCTGGCGATCATCCGGGCGAGCTGACCGGCCGGCGGCGTGTTAGCCTGTCGCCGTGCAGCGCCTGATGTCGTCCTCGCGACTCGTAACCCGGCGCGCCGGCTGAACCAGGTCGCCGGCGCGCTGTGTCGGCGACCGCGGATTCGCGGCCCTTTCAGGCGGACCTGGCCCCGACTCCCTCCCGTACCGAAACCGTGGAGATCAGCCATGTCCAGCACCACTTCCTTCGCCGTTCCCGCTCCCCGTTCCGCGCTGCTGCTGCGGCGCCGGATAGCCACCTACTTCGTCGGCGGTGTCGAGCAGGTCCCCGGTCTCGTCGGCGCGCTGGCTCAGGACGGCCGTCTCGTGCACGAGCTTTCCGTCGACATCCGGGACGGCGTCCGCGAAAGCAGCATGGTCTGCGCCGTCCTGCTGGCCGGCGACGAGATCGAGCCGCTGCTCGACCGGCTGCGCGCGCTGCCGTCGGTCGTCTCCTCCGAGCTCGCCTGACACCGGTTGGCGGCGCCAACGATGTAGGCTGCCCGCGTGGACGAAGCCCCCGCCCGCATGACCGCGAAGCCGAGCTGGCTGCTCACCCAGCTGGCCGTGCACGCCCACCGGCTGGCCTCGGCGGGTTTCGCCGCGGCGGACGCGCGCGGGTACCACTTCCGCATCCTCTCCGCCCTCGCCGAGTTCGGACCGGCCAGCCAAGCCGGCCTCGGTCGCCGGTGCAGCATGGACCGCAGCGACGTCGTCGCGGCGATCAACGAGCTGGCCGAGCGGGCGTTCGTCGAGCGGACACCGGATCCGGACGACCGCAGGCGCAACATCGTCCGCCTCACCAAGGCGGGCGACCGGCAGCTGCGGCGGCTGGACCAGGCACTCGAGCAGGCGCAGGACGAACTCCTCGGCCCGCTCACGGCCGAGGACCGGCAGGTCTTGACCGGTCTGCTCACCCGCCTGCTGCACCACCACCAGCGAGGCTGACGCGCCGTCAGGGGCGGCGGCCGACGCGGTGACGTACACCAAAGCCGTGAATGGCACATCGAGAGACATAGAGTCCCTCAATGTGCCATTCACGGCTTTACACAGGTGGTCGGCGCTAGGACCGCGGCCCGCCGTCGGCGGAGCTCATCCGCTTCGTGAAGCGGGCCGCCACGTCGCGGAGCTTGATGTTCGTGTGCTGGGACTCGACGATCAGCCGCTGCATCGCCGTGTCCTCGTTCACCCGGTGGATCAGCATCAGCATGCCCTTCGCCTGCTCGATCACCGCGCGCGTCTCCATCGCGTTGCGGAGCTCGTCGGCGAGCCGGCGGGCCTCGCGGTAGCGGCGGGTCAGCCGCAGGACCGTCTCCACGCAGAGGGTGAACAGGCGCAGCACCTTCGTGTCGAACTCGTGGTAGCCGTGGGTCTCGAACCCGAACAGCGTGATCGCGCCGACCAGGGTGTCGTCCACGCGCAGCGGGACCGCCAGGTAGCTGCCCACGCCGAGCCCCTTCGCCGCGGCGACGAAGTCGGGCCACTGACCGCCCGGTTCGCCGACCGCGACCCGCACGACCTCGCCGGTGAGCGCCGCGAGCAGGCCGGGACCGTCGCCCGCCGCGTACTGGACGTCGTCGATGCGCCGGGCGCGCTCGTCGGTGAAGGCCGCGGTCTGCGTCACCCCGTCGCGGACGACCATGATGCTGGCCAGGTCCGCGTCCGGGACCACGCGGACCGCTTCGCCGCAGACCGCGTCGAGCAGACCGGGCGTGTCGGACATCGATTCGAGGACCCCGACGAGATCCGCCAGGACGGCGTTCAGCTCGTCGACCCGCTCCGCCATGCCGTCGCCAGTGGTCGGCAAGGCCCACCCCTCCCATGCGTCAAGCGGCGAGCACGGGGATAGCTCGCCAGCAGCGTCAACAGAGACCACCGCTGGCGTTTCAACGGGTCCGGCCGAATTCTACCGGCCGCGGGTGCCCGGTTTGACGTCGGCCGCGCCGGGTAGCCGCCACGACCCGCTGAAACCCGCCTGACCCCCGGAAGCCGTGAAGGCCACCTTCAGGAACTACAAGTTCCTCAAGGTGGCCTTCACGAACGTGCAGGGTCAGCGGGCGACGGCCTGCCAGCGCTGGTTCGGCCCGTTGGTCGGCTTGTAGAGGCCGATCCGCGCACCGTCCTCACGGGACTCGCTGGTGACGTCGAGGAGCTGGCCGCTCGCCGCGTTGACGAACGTCCAGGTGCCGTCGCCGGTGGTGGACAGCGTCCACTCCGCCGCCGGGTCGCACGTTCCCGCCGCGGCCAGTGTCACCGCGCCGCCGGCGGTGCCGAGCACCTGACCCGTGCCCGCGTTGGTGATGGTGAACCGGTCGCGGTTGCCGTAGCGGCCCGTGCGGTCGGTGAGCGTCCAGCGCTGCGCGGGCGCCGAAGCGTCCGTCGTGCGCTGCACCAGCGAGCCGTTCTCCGCGGAGAGGGACTTGCCGCTCTGCACACCGGTGAAGGTGAACGGCTTGCCGGAGCCGAGGCCCGTGCCGGCCGCCGTCGACGAGACGCCGTCGACGAGGAAGCT
Source organism: Amycolatopsis balhimycina FH 1894 (assembly GCF_000384295.1). Taxonomy (NCBI): domain Bacteria; kingdom Bacillati; phylum Actinomycetota; class Actinomycetes; order Pseudonocardiales; family Pseudonocardiaceae; genus Amycolatopsis; species Amycolatopsis balhimycina. Next base: position 3,296,164 of record NZ_KB913037.1, read on the forward strand.
GGTCACCGAACGCGCCGGCACCCGCAGCGTGGCGTGCGAAGCCGTCACCTTCACCGGCTTGCCGCGCTGCAGCGCGCCGTTGACGTCGGTGACGACCGGCGTCACCGAGGCGCCGGGCCGGACGTTGCGGAAGCCGGACAGGTCCAGCGTGACGTCCTGCGCGTCGGTGCCCGGGTTGGTGTGCACGACCGTCGTCAGGTCCTCGCCGCGCATCGCGGCCGTCGACGCGGTGTCGTCCACCCCGACCAGCCGGTCACCCGGCTTGATGTAGTGGGTGAAGTTGCGCATCGTGTTGAACTTCGTGTTCGTCTTGATCTGGCAGGTCGCCAGGGTGGCGTTCTTCGGGCAGTCGAACGGGACCTGGATCTCGCCCCAGTTCATCCCGGCCGCGGACTCGCCACCGGGCTTCATGTTGTTGTAGTCCTCGATCGGCTGCCAGCTCACCCACGCACTCGGCTCGAGCAGGCGCAGGTCGTCGGTGATCTGCTTGGCCATCCCGAGGCCGGGGTCCATGTCCGTGAAGTCCTGGCGGTCCAGCCAGCTGCCGCCGACCTCGCTCATCCACAACGGCTTGGCCGCGCCCTTGGCCAGGTCACGCGGGACCGGCCGGTTGCCGGTGCCGTAGGTGTGCACGTTCAGCCGGCCCGCCGCCGCGCGGGCGTCAGGCGACCAGCCGGCCCAGTCCGCGGCGAAGATGTCCGGGTTGGTCTCGTCGGGCGCGGAGACGATCGCCCGCGAGCCGGCCGCCTTCAGCGCGTCGGCCATCGCCGGGATCAGCTGCGCCTGGACCGACGGCCCGATGTGCGCGCCTTCCTGCCGTCCGCCGGTCGGGTTACCGTCGGCGCCGAGGGTGGTCTTCCAGTAGTTCGTGTTGGGCTCGTTCATCGGGTTCACCGACGAGAACTTGATGCCGTGCGCACGTTCGAGGGTGCGCACGGCCTGCGTCAGGTACGCGGTGAAGTCGCCGATCTTGTCCGCGCGCAGCTGTTCGTCGGTGGCGTTCAAGCCACCCGAGACGTACCCCGACGTCGTCTGGAAGTACGGCGGCGAGTTGCTGAACGCCTCCCACTTCGTGACGCGGTTCTTGATCTTGTCCAGCCACCAGCGCTGGTTCGGGTCGGCCTTGGGGTCGAACTCGGCCGGGTTGCCAGGCGTCCACCAGTCCTTGTCGGCGCGGGTGGTGCCGGCCGGCGCCTTCCACCAGCCCGGGACCGCGGCGCCCGGCCGCAGGTACGCCGGGACGTCGAGGGCGTTGCCGCCGCCGATGTTGAACCGGGCGATGTTCAGGTTCAGCCCGTCGGGCCCGAAGACCAGGTCCGCCAGCTTGTTCCGGACGGCGTCGGGGTAGCCGCCGGTCGCCTCGGCCATCCACGCCAGGCTGGCGCCCCAGCCGTCGAACGACTGCTGCCGGTAGGTGGGATCCGGCTTGACGGTCACCGCGGTGGCCGCTTCCGCCGGTGCGGCGGCCAACCCGGTCGCCACGATTGGTACACAAAGGACGGTGAGCAAACGCCGCAAGTTCATCGTCGAACTGCCCTTCGGTGCGGTGGGGACTCTTTCTCAGGCCTCGGTGTGGCCCAGCAGCGGCCGCGGCACGAACCGGGCCGCCGGGTCGAGCATCGTGCCGAGTTCGAGCACGACGAGTTCGTTGGCGCCGGCCCGGACCACCGGGCGCGGCACGTACAACGTCCGTTGCGGACCGCGCCGCCAGTACCGGCCGAGCGCGAACCCGTTCAGCCACGCGACGCCCTTGCCCCACTCCCCGGTGTCGAGGAAGAGGTCGGCGGGCTCGTCGACCTCGATCTCGGCGCGCAGCACCACCGGCCCGGCCACCGCGCCCACCACGGACTCCGGCGACGAAGGCCGCAGCGATGGCAGCGCGGCCAGCTCGAACGGCAGCACGTCCCAGCCGGTCAGCGGCTCGCCGTGCAGCGACGCCCCGCCGATGATGCCCTTCGCCTCGCCGATGCGCGGGCCGTAGTCGACGCGGCCCTGGTCCTCGACCAGCACCAGCAGCTCGCCACGGGCCCGCGGCAGCGGGATCGCGCGCTCGTGGTGGTCCCGGGACAGGGTTCCCACGAGGTCGCCGTCGAAGAACACCGTGGCGCGGTCACGGACCTCGCCGAAGGTCAGCACGCCGGGCCGATCGCCCTCGACGGCACAGCGCAGGAGCGCGAGCTGCGGCATCGGGGTGAGGTCGTCGAACACGGGCAGCTCCTCGTGGAACTCCCAGGTGCCCCAGCGGTCCGGTGCGTCGAGCAGCCGGACGGGATCGCGCAGCACCCCGGCGGGCGTCGGCGCGGGCCGTGCCGGCGGCGGCACGGAATCCGGCACCTTGTGGTAGCGGGCGATCACGTCGCGGAAGGCGTGGTACTTCGGCGTCGGGTCGCCGGCTTCGTCCAGCGGCGCGTCGTAGTCGTAGGACGTGACCAGCGGCTGGTAGACGCCCTTGTCGTTGGCGCCGTTGGTGAGGCCGAAGTTGGTGCCGCCGTGGAACATGTACAGGTTGACCGACGCGCCCGCGGCGAGCAGCACGTCGAGCTCCGCCGCCGAGTCCGCGGCCGCGGTGGTGTGGTGGTGCGCGCCCCAGTGGTCGAACCAGCCGTTCCAGAACTCGCTGCACATCAGCGGCCCGGTCGGCTGGTGCTCCCGCAGGATCGCCAGCCGCCCCTCGGCGCCGGAGCCGAACGACGCGGTGCGGTGCAGCCCGTCGAGGCTGCCCGCCTCGAGCATCTCCGGCGTCGGCTGGTCCACTGTGGTCAGTGGCACGGTGATTCCCGATTCGCGCGTGTGCTCGGCAAGCGCTTTCAGGTAGCGCTTGTCGTCGCCGAACGCGCCGTACTCGTTCTCGACCTGGACCAGCAGCACCGGTCCCCCGCGGTCGATCTGGTGCGGGACGACGACTTCGTACACCTTCGTGAGGTACTCGCGCACCGCGTCCAGGTACTTCGGCTCGTACCGGCGGACCCCGACCGACGGGTCGCGGAACAGCCACGCCGGCAGCCCGCCGTTGTCCCATTCGGCGCAGATGTACGGACCGGGCCGCACGATCGCGTACATCCCGGCGTCGGCGACGAGCCGCAGGAAGCGGTCGAGGTCGAGCCCGCCGGAGAGGTCGAACGTGCCGGGCTCGGGGGCGTGCGCGTTCCACGGCACGTACGTCTCGATGGTGTTGAGCCCCATCCGCCGCGCCTTGTCGATCCGGTCGGCCCACAGTTCCGGGTGCACCCGGAAGTAGTGCAGGGCACCGGACAGGATGCGGAACGGACGGCCGTCGAGCAGGAAGTCGGTTTCCCCGATGGCGAACTCAGGCATCCGGGCCCGCCTGCGGCGTCAGCTGGAGCACGGTCCAGGACAAGGGTGGCAGTGTCACGGTGATGGTGGTCCCCCCGGGATCGGACGTCGCGGCGGCGCCGGGTAACGGCACCGGCCGGACCGGTTGCGAGTCGGCGGTGTTCACGGTGTGGCGGGTCTCGCCGTCCGGTGTGGTCAGGGTTTCGGCGGCGTAGACGCCGAACCGGGCGCCGCGCAGGCGGATCCGGACTTCGGTCGGCGACGCCGTCGCGCGGTTGGTCAGGAACACCGCGCCGCGCCCGGACTCCTCGATCGTCGCGGCGACGTCGACGAGGTCGACCTCGCCGTGCTGCGCGGTGCGCAGCCGCTCGCCGTCGACCTCCAGGCGCAGGCTCGACCCGCCGGCCAGCGCGGCGACCCGCTGGAACGGGTGGAACGTCGTCTGCCGCCAGGCCGGGCCACCGGGCTCGGAGCGGATCGGCGCGATGACGTTCACCAGCTGGGCCTGATTCGCCATGGTGACGCGGTCGACGTTGCGCAGCAGGGAACTCAGCAGCGAGCCGACGACGACCGCGTCGGTGACGGTGTAGGTGTCCTCGATGATCCGCGGGTGCTCCCGCCAGCCGCCCTCGGCGAGGCGGGCCTGGTCGACCTCGTTCCAGCGGCGCAGGTCCCAGACGTTCCACTCGTCGACGCTGATCCCGATCTTCTTGTCGAGGCCCAGCTCCGCCAGGGTTTCGTCGATGACCCCCGCCGTCTTGCGGATGTAGCGGTCCAGCGCGGCCCCGCTCGCGAGGTAGCTGTCGGTGTCGCCGTGCAGCTCCTGGTAGTAGGCGTGCAGCGAGATGTGGTCGACCAGCTCGGCGGTGTGGCGCAGCACCGTGCGCTCCCACGAGCCGAACGTCGGCATGTCCGCGTGCGAACTGCCGGCCACGACCAGCTCGAGGTCCGGGTCGATCATCCGCATGAGCCGCGCGGTCTCCGCGGCCAGCCTGCCGTACTCCTCGGCCGTCTTGTGGCCGATCTGCCACGGGCCGTCCATCTCGTTGCCCAGGCACCACAGCTTGAAGCCGAACGGGCGGTCGGCGCCGTTCGCGCGCCGCCGCTCGCTCAGTTCCGTGCCGCCGGCGTGGTTGCAGTACTCGAGGACGTCCGCTGCGTCTTGGATGCCGCGGGTGCCGAGGTTGACGGCGTACATCACCTCGGCACCCGCGGCTTCGGCCCACCCGACGAATTCGTGCAGGCCGAAGCGGTTGGACTCGACGCTGTGCCACGCCGGGTCGAGCCGGACGGGCCGGTCGGGCCCGACTCCGTCTTCCCAGCGGTAGCCGGAGACGAAGTTGCCACCGGGGTAGCGGAGCACGGTCGGCCCGAGCTCCCGCACCAGCTCCAGGACGTCGCCGCGGAAGCCGTGACTGTCCGAAGTGGAGTGTCCGGGCTCGTACAGCCCGGTGTACACGGACCGGCCCATGTGCTCCACGAAGGAGCCGAAGAGGCGACGCGGGACCCTGCCGATGACCTGGGCAGGGTCACCTACGTCACCCTCGATGTGAACCGTCATCCCGCGCTGACCGTGAAGCCCTGCTGGTTGCCGTAGTCGACGATGGCCTGCTGCCAGGCCGCCAGCCCGGCGTCGAGCCCGGTGGCGTTCACGTAGGCCTTGCCGGCGGTGTCGCTGAAGACACTGTTGGCGTAGGTCTGGTACGGCAGGTAGGTCCAGCCCGGGGCGACGTCCTTCGACGCCTGGGTCAGCACCTGGTTGATCTTCTGGCCGCCGAAGTACGGCACGGCCTCGTCGACGAACGCGGGCGAGGTCAGGTCGGCCGTGGTGGACGGGAAGCCACCGCTCTTGATGAACGGCGCGACGCCGCCCCCGTGGTTGAGCCAGCGCACGAACGCCGCGGCCAGCGCCGGGTTCTTGCTCTGCTTGACCACGGACTGGGTGCTGCCGCCGTTCTCCGCGGTCACCGGCTTGCCGTCGTAGGTCGGCATCGGCGCGACGGCCCACTTGCCGCTTCCGGCGGCCACCGACGAGATGAAGTTGCCCGGCATCCAGGCACCGGTGACCAGGGAGGAGATGGTGCCGTCACCGAGGGCGCGGAACCAGTCGTCGGACCATTCCTTGACCGGGGCGAGCAGCTTGCCCTGGATCATCTGGTCCCACATCGCGGTCCACTTCTTGGTGCCCGCGTCGGCGAAGTTGACCTTCACGTTCCGGCCGTCGACGGTGAACGGGTGCCCGCCGGCCTGCCAGATCATGCTCAGCACGGCCCCGGGGTCACCGGTGTCCGAGGTCATGTACTTGGTGGGGTCGGCGGCGTGCAGCTTCTTCGCCGCGGCGATGTACTCTTCCCAGGTCTTCGGCACGGCGATGGCGTTCTTGTCGAAGACTTCCTTGTTGTAGAACAGCGCCATCGGGCCGGAGTCCTGCGGCAGGCCGTAGAGCCCGTTGCCGTTCTTCACCTGCGCCCAGGTCGAGGCGCTGTAGTCCTTCTCGAACGAGCCGAAGCCGTATTGATTGAGGTCGGCCAGTGAATCGGTCAGCGCGAACTGCGGGAGCGCGTAGTACTCGATCTGGGCGACGTCGGGGGCACCCGAGCCGGCCTTGATCGCGTTCTGCAGCTTGGTGTACTCCTCCTTGTTCGTGCCCGCGTTGACGTAGTTGACCTTGACGTTCGGGTATTCCTTCTGGAACGCGGCCACCTGGTCCTTGGCCGACGGGGTCCAGCTCCAGTAGGTGATCTCCCCGCCGGCCTTCAGCGCGGCGTCGACGGAGTCCTGGTTGCCGGTGGCGGCGGCGGGCGCGGTGGACGAACCGCCCCCGGACGAACAGCCGACCGCCAATGCGGCGGCCAGCGCCACGGCGACAGCCGCCTTGGCGTGGTTGCGGATGCGTGACATCGAGTGTCCCTTCACGGCGGTGTGACGGCGGTTTACTGCTTGACGCTGCCCGCGCTCAGGCCCGATTGCCAGAACCGTTGCATGAGCAGGAAAGCGACGACAAGGGGAATGATGGTGAGCAACGACCCGGTGAGGACCAGGTTGAAGATCGGCTGAGCGCCGGCGCCGTTGGCCTGGGCACTCCACTGGTTGAGCCCGACGGTCAGCGGGTACCACTTGGGCTCGCTGAGCATGATCAGGGGCAGGAAGTAGTTGTTCCAGGTCTGCACCATCGTGAACAGCGTGACCGTGATGATCCCGGGGACCAGCTGGCGCAGCGTCACGGTGAGGAAGATCCGGATCTCGCCCGCGCCGTCGATCCGCGCCGCTTCCAGCAGCTCGTCGGGGATGGCGTCGGCGGCGTAGACCCAGATCAGGTACAGGCCGAACGGGCTGATCAGCGACGGGATGATGACCGCCAGCGGCGTGTTCGTCAGCCCCATCTTGCTGAACATCAGGAACGTCGGCACGGCCAGCGCCGTCGGCGGCACGGCCACGGCCCCGAGGACGACGGCGAACACCGCGCGGCGGCCGGGGAAGCGGTACTTGGCCAGCCCGTAGCCCGCCGCCGTGGCGAGGATCGTCGCGCCACCGGCCCCGACCACGACGTACAGCAGGGTGTTCCCGAGCCAGCGGAAGAAGATCCCGCCGTTGTAGGTGAACGTCCGGCCGATGTTGTCGAACAAGGCGAACGTGTCGCCGAAGGACAGGCCCGACGTCGAGAACAGTGCCGGCTGGGTCTTGCTCGCGTTGATCACCAGCCACGCCAGCGGAACCAGCGTGTAGAGCAGGTACAGCGCCATGAAGCCGGTGAGGACACGCGACTTGCGGGGGTTGCTCACTGAGAACCGTGTCATCGAAGACGTCGCCACGTCACATCTCCTTCCGGGAGCCGCGCAGCTGCACGACGTAGGCGATGACCGCGGTGATCACGCCCATCACGATCGCGACGGTGGCGGAGTAGTTGTACTGCTGCCCGTTGAAGGAAAGGTTGTAGGCGTACATGTTCGGCGTGTAGAACGTGCCGATCGTGTTCGGCACCAGGTTGCGCATGATGTTCGGCTCGTTGAACAGCTGGAAGCTGCCGATGATCGAGAAGATCGTCGCGACCACGATGGCGCCCCGGATCGCGGGGAGCTTGACGGACAGGATCGTGCGGAACGCGCCGGCGCCGTCGATCGAGGCCGCCTCGAACAGTTCCTTCGGGATCACCTTCAGCGCGGAGTAGAAGATGAGCATGTTGTAGCCGGCGAACTCCCACGTGACGATGTTCCCGATCGACGTGAGCAGCCAGTGCGGCGACAACGGCTTGATCGAGTCGGTACCCAGCAGGTGGTTCAGGTCCGCGGCGAGTCCGAAGTGGTCACCGTAGATGAAGCCCCACATCAGCGCCGCGACCACGGCGGGGACCGCGTAGGGCAGGAAGATCACGACCCGGAAGAAGCCCGCGGCGTGCAGCCGGGCGCTGTCGATGGCCAGCGCCGCGATCAGCGCGAGCACCAGCATGATCGGCACCTGCACGGCGAGGAACACCAGCACCCGGCGGAAGGCTTCCCAGAACTTCGGGTCGCCGAACACCTGCACGTAGTTGTCGGCGCCGACGAACACCGTGCCGCCGAAGAAGGCCTGGTCACGGTAGAGGCTGAGCACGAACGCGTACACGACCGGCGCGATGAAGGTCAGCGCGAAGACCAGCATGAACGGGGCGACGAAGAGCCAGCCCCGCCATTTCCGCCGCGGCCGGCGGGCCGCCGGCGCCGGACGGGACGGCGCCGGGACGGGCGGAGCCGCTGTGGACGTCATCGTCTCTCCGAGTGGTCATGCGGCCGGGTACTGGACCCGGCGAGATGTTTACGTCAACATGGACGGCCGCAGAGTAACTTGTTGACGTAAACATGTCCAGAACACCAAGGAGTGACCGTGGCGCGCCAGACAGCGACCTCGTCCGCATCCGGCCGCGCCTCCCGGCGGCGCGGGCCGTCGATGGCGGACGTGGCCCGCGAGGCGGGCGTGTCGGGCCAGACGGTCTCGCGCGTGGCGAACGGCAAGACGAACGTCGACGACGCCACGCGCGAACGGGTCCTCGCCGCGATGCGCCGGATCGGCTACCGGCCCAACAGCGCCGCCCGCGCCCTGCGTAACGGCCAGTTCCGCAGCATCGGCGTGATCATCTCGGCACTGCCGACGTTCGGGAACAGCCGCACCCTCGACGCCATCGCGGCGGCCGTCGTCCCGGAGGGGTTCTCGATCATCCTGATGCCGGTGACGCGGCCGACCCAGGGCGAGGTCACCGGGGCGTTCAGCACGCTGAACGAACAGGCCGTGGACGGCGTCATCATCCTCATCGAGCAACACCAGCTCGACCAAAGCGAGATCGAACTGCCGCACGGGCTCCCGGTGGTGGTGATCGACTCCAGCGCCCAGTACGCGTACCCGGTCGTCGACAACGACCAGGCCGACGGTGCGGCCAGGGCGACCCGGCACCTGCTCGACCTCGGGCACGAAACGGTCTGGCACATCGCGGGCCCACCCCAGTCCTACTCCGCCGAGCGGCGCCGGAAGTCGTGGCAGGCCACTTTGGCGGGCGCGGGCCGCGTGGTCCCTCCGGTCTCGACCGGCGACTGGTCACCCGAGTCCGGCTACCAGGCAGGCTTGCGCCTGGCTGCGGACCCATCGGTGACAGCGGTGTTCGCGGCGAACGACCAGATGGCGCTGGGCCTGCTCCGCGCGTTGCACGAGACGGGCCGCCGCGTCCCGGAGGAAGTGAGCGTGGTCGGGTTCGACGACATGGAGGAGTCGGCCCACTTCTGGCCCCCGCTCACCACGATCCGCCAGTCGTTCGAGGCGGTGGGCCGCCACGCGGTCGAAGCCCTGCTGACGGAAATCGAAACAGGAGCCGAAGCGGGCGAGCCGGTGATCCTCCCGACCGAACTGGTGATCCGTTCGAGCACGGCCCCACCCCCGGCCTGACCCGGCCCGAACGAGAACCCCGCGTGTCGTCCCGCCAATCACGCGTGCTGACCCTCCAATCACGCGAACCGGCCCTTCAGGGACGTGAGCCGGTACGCGAAGTCCGTTTCACCGTGCGGAAGCGGGGGAAGTACTGGCCACCAAGCCGGGACGTCCGGTACCGCGAACGTCGCAGTGGCAGGGACCATTCGGCCCCTCGCCACGGAAACGAGGCCGTCATGCTCGCCATTCTCGCCGCTGTGCTCTTCGGGCTCGCCCTGCTGATGGAGCTGGCCGGGTTCGGGCTCGGCCCGATCATCACGACCGGGACGCTGACCACCGCCGGGCTGCTGTGCGTCGCCCTGCACCTGGCCGGCGTCGCCACCGACCGCTCGCGGTTCACCCGGAGCCGCCGTCGCCGCTGACCGCTCAGCTCGCCGCGGGCTCCAGCGCGCGTCGCAGCACCTGCGTGAACACTTCGGACGACTGGGCGCCGGCCACGCCGAACCGCCGGTCGATCACGAAGAACGGCACGCCGGTCGCTCCGAGCGCGCGGGCCTGCTCGCCGTCGGCCGCGACTTCGGCTTCGTAGGCGTCCGACTCGAGCACGGACCGGGCCTCCGCCGCGTCGAGCCCCGCCTCGGCGGCCAGCTCGACGAGCGAGTCGCGGTCGAACAGCGACCGTCGTTCGGTGAAGTGGGCGCGGTAGAAGCGCTCGACGACGGCGTCGGCGAGCCCGCGCTCGGCGGCGAGGTGGACGAGGCGGTGGCCGTCGACGGTGTTGCCCATGTGGACGCCGTCGAGGTGGTACTCGAGACCGTCGGCGGCGGCGCGCTCCTCCATCTGCGCCTCCATCGCGTCGGCCTCTTCCAGCGTCCGGCCGTACTTCTCGGCCAGCACCTCGCGCGTCGACCGGGAAGTCCCGCGCGGGAACGACGGGTCGAGCTGGAACGAGTGGTGCACCACCTCGACGTCGACGCCGAGTTCGGTCACCGCCTGCTCGAAGCGGCGTTTGCCGAGAAAGCACCAAGGACAGACCAGATCGGACCAGATATCGATACGCACCACACCACGCTAACCGAACGGGCGGTGCGCACTTCAAGGTAACCGGCGGCCACCTGGGAAATCACACCGTCACGACCACTTTCCCGTTGGCGTGCCCGGCTTCCTGGTACGCGATCGCGGCACGCAGGTCACCGAACGGGTAGCTCCGGTCGATGACCGGCGTGACCGCGCCGCGCTCCACCAAGCCTGCCAGTTCGCGCAGCACCGCCGGCTTGTCCGGGCAGGCCACCGCGTCAGCGAGCACGACGCGCCGCCGCGCGAACGGCCCGGAAGCCAGTGCGGCGAAGACGTGCCCGGCGGGCTGCACCCACCGCCCGGCCGGGCCACCGACGGCGACGAACGTCCCGGTGCGCGAGAGCACCCGCCGGCAGGCGAACACCGACCGGCTGCCGGCGATGTCCAGCACGACGTCGTAGCGGCGGCCGCTGCGCGTGAAGTCCTCCGCCCGGTAGTCGAAAACGTGCTCCGCGCCGAGTGAGCGCACCACCTCGACGTTGGCGGCACCGCAGACCGCATCGACCCGCGCCCCGAGCGCCTTGGCCAGCTGGACGGCGAAGGTGCCGACGCCGCCGGAAGCGCCGTTGACCAGCACCCGCTGCCCGGCTTCGAGACCCCGCAGGGCGACCAGCGCGGTGACGGCCGCCATCGGCATCGCCGCCGCCTGTTCGTGGGACAGGTTCGCGGGCAACGGCGCGAGCAGGTCTTCGGGCACGCAGACGTACTCGGCGTGCGCACCCCGCGGCAGGAGCGCGTAGACATCGTCGCCGGGCGCGAACCTGGTCCCGGCGGTCACGACCCGGCCGGCCAGGTCACACCCGAGGACGCCGGCCGGCGGACGGCGCAGGCCGAAGCCCCCGGTCATCAGCCGAGCCACAAACGGCTCACCTCTCATGAAGTGCCAGTCGTACGGGTTGACCGAAGTGGCGTGCACCCGGACCAGCACCTCGCCTTCGCCGGGTACGGGATCGGGCACGTCTTCGAAGGTCAGGCTGTCCGGGGAACCGTACGCACGCTGGACGAGAGCCTTCATGACTTCTCCCTTACGTTGTAAGTCGTACATCGTAAGGTAGCTTCGGGACGCAGTCCGGTCAAGCACGTCTTACGTTGTACGATCTGGGCCGTGACGACCGAAGCCCGGATTCCGCTGAGCCGGGAGCGCGTGCTGCAGGCGGCCGTCGCGCTCGCCGACGAACACGGCTTGCGCGCGGTGACGATGCGCCGCCTCGCCGAGGAGCTCGGCGCCGAGGCGATGTCGCTCTACTACCACGTGGCCAAGAAGGAGGACGTGCTCGACGGGATCGTCGAGGTCGTCGCCGAGGAGATCAACGACGTGGTGGCCCGCGTGGACCGCGGCCCGGACTGGAAGCAGACGGCCCGGCGGCGCATCCTCGCGGCCCGGCGGGTGTTCCTCCGCCACCGCTGGGCCCCGGCGCTGTTCGGCACGCGCTCGTCGACGAGCATCGCGGTGCTGAAGTACTACGACAGCCTGGTCGGCCTGATGCGCGAGGGCGGGTTCTCCCACGACCGGATCCACCACGCGCTGCACGCACTGGGCAGCCGCGCGCTGGGGTTCAGCCAGGAACTGTTCGACCCGAACGCCGGCGCGTCGGCGGAAGTACCGGCCGAACTGGCCGCCCAGCTGCCGAACCTGGTCGGGATGCTGAGCGAGATCGCCCACGACGACCCGGATTCGACCCTGGGCTGGTGCGACGACCAGGCCGAGTTCGAGTTCGGCCTCGACCTCATCCTCGACGGCCTGGACCGGTTGCGGGAGCCGTAGTCCACCAAGTGGAACACCCTTCGTCGCGGGGGCAGAATCGGCACCGTGTCGCGATCACTGCGGAAGCTCGGCTTCCTGACCATCGGCCTGTTCGACGCGGACGACCCACGCCGGGGCCACGAGTCGACGCTGGAGATCATCGAGCTGGGCGAACGGCTCGGGTTCGACAGCGCCTGGGTGCGGCACCGGCACCTCCAGTACGGCATCTCGTCGCCGGTCGCCGTGCTGGCCGCCGCGTCGCAACGGACCAGCCGGATCGAACTCGGCACCGCCGTGATCCCACTCGGCTGGGAGAACCCGCTGCGACTGGCCGAGGACCTCGCCACCGTCGACCTGCTCTCCGGCGGACGGCTCAACCCGGGCCTCAGCGTCGGCCCGCCGATGCGCTGGGACGAGGTCAAGCACGCCCTCTACCCGGACACCGCGGACGTCGAGGACTTTTCCTACGACCGCGTGCAGCGGCTGCTGGACTTCGTACGCGGCGAGCCGGCGACGGGGTTCAGCGGCACCGCGGGGTTCGAGGTGTTCTCCGACCGGGTCCAGCCGCAGGCACCGGGACTCGGCGACCGCCTCTGGTACGGCGGCGCGAGCCTGCGCTCGGCCGAGTGGGCCGGCAAGCACGCGATGAACTTCCTGACCAGCAGCGTGGTCAAGGCCGAAGGCGAGAGCACGGACTTCGCCGAGATCCAGCTCTCGCACATCCGGACGTTCCGCGAGCACCACCCCGCCGGGCGGATCTCGCAGGGCCTCGTCGTCGTCCCGACCGACAGCGCGACGCCGGAACAGCGGGCGAAATACGAGGCCTACGCCGAAAAACGGCTGCCACGCACCGCGGAACCACAGGGCCCGGCGCGCATGCTGTTCTCCCCCGACTTCGTCGGCACGTCCGCGGAGATCGCCGGGCGGCTGCACGAGCACGCCGCGTTCCGCGAGGTCGACGAGGTGGCTTTCGCCCTGCCGTTCAGCTTCGAACACGAAGACTACGTGCAGATCCTCACCGACATCGCGGAACGGCTCGGCCCGTTGCTGGGACGCTGAATTACTTGTTGGTGCCCGGCGTCAGCACCTTGTCGATCACGAAGACCGTGGCGTTCTTGGTGGGGATGTTGCCGCACAGGATCTTCGCGCCGTTGACCGTCATGTTCTCGCCGGAGCCCTCGATCTTCACCGGGCCGCCGGCGGTGTTCAGGGTGTCGACCGAACCCGCGGCCGCGAGCCCCTTGGCGTCGTAGCGCTTGCCGACGACGTGGTACTGCAGGATCGGCGCCAGCTCGGCGGGCTTGCCGGCCAGTTCGGCGAACTTGGCGTCGCCGAGCGCGGCGAACGCGGGGTCGGCGGGCGCGAACACCGTGATGGCTTCCTGGCTGTTCAGCGTGTCGACCAGGTTGGTGGCCTTGACCGCCGCCACCAGCTTGGTCAGCAGCGGGTTCGTCGACGCGGCCGAGGCGACCGGCTGCGGGCCCATCGAGTCCAGCGAACCGGGCGCGGCCCCCTGCGGCAACTGGGAACAGGCCGGGCCGAAGACGTCGGCGTTGGTGGTCACGCCGTTGCCGGCACCGGAAGCCATACTGGACGACGGCGCGGGCACCGACGACGGCATCGAGCTGCTGGAACTGCCCGACGAAGCGGTGTCGCTGCCGCTGCACGCGGTCAGCGAAAGCGCGGCGACAGCGGCGACGCCGATTCCGGCGACACGAAGCTTGGTCACGAAAATCACTCCAATTAGCGGCTGATAACTGCTTCTTACCCTTGATTCGGAACTGCGGTCAAAACAGATTGCCCCCATTCGGGTGATCCGGGTCATCGCGCCGTGAAGGCGATGCTGTGCCACCCCGTCGCGCCGTCGGGTACGGTTCCGGCGCGCATTTCGGTCTGCGTGTACCCGCTTTTGTCGGTCGCCCGGCAGACGACCTGGTGACCGCCGGGTGCGACGTCGAACTCGAGCCACCACATCCGCCAGGTGTTCAGGTTCACCTCGTGCGACAGCGTGGCTTCCCGCCACGGGCCGTCGTCCATGCGCAGTTCGACCTTCTCGATGCCGGTGTGCTGCGCCCAGGCGACCCCGGCGACGCGGATCTTCCCCGAGGGGACGGTTTCGAACCCTTTCGGCGTGTCGATCCGCGATTCCGTCTTGATCGGCGCCTCGCGACCCCAGCCGCGTTTCAGCCAATACGCCTGCCGCGCTCGCCAGGTCGTGACTTCGAGGTCGGTCACCCATTTCGTGGCCGATACATAGCCGTACAACCCGGGAATGACGAGCCGGGCCGGGAAACCGTGCTCGATCGGCAGCGGCTCGCCGTTCATGCCGATGGCGAGCATGGCCCCGCACGCCCGGTCCAGGGCCGCGGCGACCGGGCTGCCCGACGTCCAGCCGTCCACACTGGACGAATAGAGCTGCTCGGCGCCGGGGCGCACCCCGGCCTCTTCGAGCAGGTCGGCCAGGTCGACGCCGACGAAGTTCGCGGTGGACACGTAGGTGCCGCCGACCTCGTTGGAGACGCAAGTCATCGTGATGGTGCGTTCCACGAGCGGCCGGTCGCGGATGTCGCCGTAGCCGTAGCGCAGCTCGCGGTCGACCATGCCGTGCAGCCGCAGGCTCCAGTCCTCCGTCCGCACCTGCGGCACGGTCAACGCGGTGTCCACGCGGTAGAAGTTCGCGTTGCGGGTCAGGAACTCCGGCGTGCCCAGCTTGGCGAAGCCGGCATCGGCCGGGATCATCGGCGCGGTCCGGGCCGGAACCAGCCGACCCACCGCTTCCCGCGACGACGCCGCGTCCCGGGTCCCGGCGAGCAACTGGCCGCCGAGGCCCGCGACCCCGGCGCCCGCGACGACTCCGGCGCCCGCCAGCAGCACCGTCCGGCGGGAGGAACCGGCGGCCGCGTCCGGGGCGGCATCACGCCGGGCCAGGCGGTGCAGGAAGGCGAACGTCCCGACCCCGGCGACCAGGCTCGCCAGCGGGGCGAGCAACGCCACGACGCCGAGGTCGGGCCGCGCGTACACCGCCACGAGACCGACCAGGCCGAACCCGGCGATCGCCACCAGCCCCGGCACCGGCGTGCGGCGGGACAGGAGACCCGCCACCGCCGCGACGAGGACCATCACGACGGCCATCCCCGAGAGCAGGACGAGCTTGTCGTAGGTACCGAAGGTGCGGACCGCGAAGTCCTTGAGCTCCACCGGGGTCAGGTCGATGGCGCCGTTGCCGACCGCCAGGTACGGCGAGGCGTTGACGCCGACGAACCCGGCGACGAGGTGGCCCGCCGCCAGCGCCGCCGCCAGCGCCAGGACGCCGAGCAGAGCGGCCACCCAGTGACGCAGGCGGGGTCCGGCCGCCACCGTTGAGGTGCTCATCGCACTCCTGTCAGGGGTCGAGGGGTCAGGCGAGATCGATCCGGGCGACCGCCGGCGTCGTCGGGCCGGGCGAGCCACCGGCGGGCTCCACGGTGATCCCGATCCGGTCCGCTCCCGGGGGCAGGTCGGCGAGCATGGGGCGCATCCGGTCCGGCGATTCCGGCTGCATCAGCCCGGCTGACCGCGCGCCACCGCTGCCGATGAACCAGACCTGGTAGACGTGCGCCGCGTCGAGGGCGGGCAAGCCGGATGCCAGCAGGACCGCCTGGTTGCGGCTGCGGGAAACCACCAGCGTCGCGCGGCCCTGCCCGGTGCCCTGGATCGCCGAAGCGTCCGGGGCGGACAGCACCGGGTCGACGGGCGCCGGCGGACCGGACGCCGTGCCGAGGCCCAGAACCACCGCCACGACGGCCGCGGCGGCGGCGCCGAAGAGCGAAACCCGCAGCTGCCACGTCCTGGCCCGGGCCGGGTCGTCGAGCACCACGGGCACCCTCGGCGGCAGCTGGCGGGTGCGGACCACGGCGGCGAGCACCGCGGGCTTCAGCCGCGGCGGCGGGTCCACCGCCGCGGCCAGGGCGAGCCGCGCCCCGGTGGCGCGCAGCTCCGCGACCTCCTGGCGGCAGGCGGCGCACTCCACCAGGTGGCGTTCGAACTCCGCGCGGTCCGCATCGGACACCGCGTCCAGCGCGTATGCCCCGGTCAGCGTGTGCAGTTCGGCGGTCATCGGTCCACCCCCAGGCAGTCGCGCAGGCGGATCAGGCCGTCGCGGATGCGGGTCTTCACGGTGCCCGGCGCGACCTTCAGCACCTCGGCAACCTCGGGGTAGGTGTAGCCGTTGTAGTAGGCCAGCACGATCGACTCGCGCTGCAGCTCGGTCAGCGCGGACAGGCACTGCCGCACCCGCTGCTGCTCCAGACCGGCCAAGGTGGACTCGGTGACCTCGTCGAACGGCCGCCGCACGTCCATCAGGCCGGCCCGCTGCTCCCGGTCGACGCCGGCCTGGTGCGAACGCACGCGGTCCACGGCCCGGCGGTGGGCGATGGTCAGCACCCACGACAGCGCGCTGCCGCGCTCCGGCTCGTACCTGGTGGCCTTGCGCCACACCTCCACCAGCACCTCCTGCGCCACCTCCTCGGCCTGGGCGTGGCTGCGCAGGACGCGCGTCGCCAGCCCGAGCACCGGACCGGCGACGAGGTCGTACAGCGACGCGAACGCCGTCTCGTCGCCCGCCGCCACCTGCCGAAGCAGTTCTTCGGCGTCCGGCACGGGCGCCGGCGCCTCGTCCGGTTGCAGCCGCAACCGCCCACGCTCACCCATGCCCGCACCCTCCGTGTCCTCCGCTTCCCGAGCAGGGTTCGCGGCCGGACGCCGGACCGGACTGGTGCGGAGTGGCCCTTCCCACCCGGAAGGCGCAACTCCGGGGCGCGGACCCATCCGGCGGCGGCGCGGCTCCGAACGCCCGTCACCACCGCTCACCCTGGGTGAGGGAGTTGCCCTTTTGGCCACGCCGACGGTGACCTCGGACACTTCTTGATCACCCCAGAGTGTGAATGTTTTTCGGATCGCTGGGCGTTGAACTCACCATGGGTTATCTCTGGAACGAGCAGGACCCGACCGACGAGTAGCAAAGGGGCCACCATGGCCGACCCGCACACCGTGACCAGCGCCAGCCTCGACTTCGCCCTGCGCACCTTCGGCGCCGGGCCGCGACCGGTGCCGGCCGAGCTGGAGCACGACACCCGCGACCCGTACGCGGTCGCCGTGGTGCTGCACGCCGGCCCGAGCGCGGTCCGGTGGCTCTTCGGCCGTGACCTGCTCGCCGACGGCCTGCTCACCCGCTGCGGCGACGGCGACGTGCGGATCGGGCCCGCCGCCGACCCCGCGCTGGTCGTCGTGGAGCTGAGCTCGCCCGAGGGGGCCGCCGTGCTCGAAGCGCCCGCGAAGGAGATCGCCGCCTTCCTCGACCGCACCTACGACGTCGTCCCGGCCGGCAGCGAGACCGACTGGTTCGACTTCGACGAGGAACTCGAGAAGCTTTCCTACCAGGACTGAGTACCGTCCACGGGTGAGCTTCTTCCTGACGAAGGTCCTCGCCGCGCTCGACGACGGCGGCGACCGCGTCCTGTTCCACGCCGACGGCGGCATCACCACCTACCACCAGGCCCGCGACCGCCTGAGGCGGTTGCACGGCGGCCCGGGCGAGGCCGAGACCGTCGCCATCGACCTGCGCAACCGGCCCGAGACGGTCCTCGTCCAGCTGGCGGCCCTCCTGCGCGGCGCGACCGTGCTCATGGTCCCCGCCTCGGCGCCGCACCGGGACCGGCTGGCTGCGGCGAGCGGCGCCACCGTCGTCACCGACCGGCCGGACGACTGGCCCGCGGGCGACGTCCGGACCCTCGACGACCTCGACGGCGAACCGCGGCCGCTGAACCCGCCGGAAACGGTCCGCCTGCTCTTCCCCACCGGCGGCACCACCGGCATCCCGAAGCTCATCCGGCACAGCGGCATCTACGACGGCATGGCGTACCTCTTCACGCCGTCGCCGGACGGCCCCGGGCGCACGCTGCTCGTCGCGCCGATGACGCACATGACCGGCAACGCCACTGTGCTCGGCGCGCTGCTGCGGCACGACACCGTGGTGGTCCACGACGGCTTCGACGCGGGAGCGGTCCTGAAAGCGATCCAGGAGCACCGGATCGACACCCTCTCGCTGACTCCGCCCCGGCTGGCCGCGGTGCTCGACCACCCGGCACGGAAAACCACCGACCTCGGCAGCGTCCGCTCGCTCTCCCTCGGCGCCGCGCCGCTGCCGCCGCACCGGCTCGCCCAGGCCCTCGACGTCTTCGGCCCGGTCGTCGGCCAGGGCTACGGCCTCACCGAAGCCCCGATGATCGCGAGCATCTCCGCCGCCGAGCTCGTCGCACGACCCGAACTGCGAAGCTCGGTCGGCCGGATCGTGCCCGGGATGGAGGCCCGCATCACCGACGGCGAGGTCGAAGTGCGCGGACTGTCCATGATGGACGGTTACCTCGGCGGGCCGGAGGTCGGTGCCGGCTGGCTGCGCACCGGCGACCTCGGCCGCTTCGACGACGAGGGCTACCTCTACCTGCTCGACCGCGCGGACGACGTCGTCGTGGTCGGCGAACACGGCACGAAGGTCCCCACCACCGTTGTCGAACACGCCCTCGCGACGCACCCGGCCGTGCGGAGCGTGGCCGTCTTCGGGCGGGAAACCGAAGACGGCCGGCTGCTGCACGCCGTGGTCGTCGCGTCCGGCGAAGTGACCGAAGACGACCTCAAAGCCCACGCGCGGGATGTCTTCGGCCAGGAGCACTACGTCCCGGCGGGCGTGGACTTCGTCGACGCGCTGCCGATCACCGCGGTCGGGAAGGTCGACAAACGCGCTCTCGCTCAGCTCGTGACGGCACCGTAGGACGACGACCGGACGAGCTTGACGTACTTGCCGAGCACGCCCTCGGGGAACTTGGTCGGCAGCGGCTCCCAGCCTTCGCGGCGCCGGGCCAGCTCGGCCGCGTCGACCAGCAGGTCGATGCTGCGGGCCTTGATGTCGACGGCAATCCGGTCGCCGGTGCGGACGAACGCGATCGGCCCGCCGTCCACCGCCTCCGGCGCGACGTGGCCGATGCACAGGCCGGTGGTGCCGCCGGAGAACCGGCCGTCGGTCAGCAGCAGGACGTCCCGGCCCAGCCCGGCGCCCTTGATCGCCGCGGTGATCGCGAGCATCTCCCGCATGCCCGGCCCGCCCTTGGGGCCTTCGTAGCGGATGACCACGACGTCGCCGGCCTGGATCCGGCCCTCGGTCAGCGCCGCCATCGCCTCCTGCTCGCGTTCGAACACGCGGGCCGGGCCCTCGAAGTTGGCCGTGTCGAAGCCCGCGGACTTCACGACCGCGCCCTCGGGCGCGAGCGAGCCGCGCAGGATCGTGATGCCGCCGGTCGGGTGCAGCGGGTTGTTCAGCGGGCGCAGCACTTCGCCGTCGATCGGCTCGGGGTCCAGCTCGGCGAGGTTCTCCGCCACCGTGCGCCCGGTGACCGTCAACGCGTCGCCGTGGATGAGCCCCTCGTCCAGCAGCGCCTTCATCAGCACGGGAATGCCGCCGTGGCGGTCGATGTCGTTCATGACGTACTTGCCGAACGGCTTGAGGTCGCCCAGGTGCGGGACGCGGTCGCCGACGCGGTTGAAGTCGTCGAGGGTCAGCTCGACCTTCGCCTCGTGCGCGATGGCCAGCAGGTGCAGCACGGCATTGGTCGAACCACCGAGGGCCATGACGACGGTGATGGCGTTCTCGAACGCCTCCCTGGTGAGGATGTCCCGCGCGGTGATGCCGCGTTCGAGCAGCCCGACGACGGCTTCACCCGAAAGGTGCGCGTAGTGGTCGCGACGGCGGTCCGCGGACGGCGGCGCCGCCGACCCGGGCATGCTCATCCCCATGGCTTCCGCGGCCGACGCCATCGTGTTCGCGGTGTACATCCCGCCGCAGGCGCCTTCGCCCGGGCAGATGGCGCGTTCGATGCGGTCGAGGTCGTCGGTCTTGAGCCGCCCGGCCCGGCACGCGCCGACGGCCTCGAAGGCGTCGATAAGCGTGACGTCCTTCTCGGTGCCGTCGGTGAGCTTCACCCAGCCGGGGGCGATCGTGCCCGCGTAGAGGAACACCGACGCCAGGTCGAGGCGTGCGGCCGCCATCAGCATGCCCGGCAGCGACTTGTCGCAGCCGGCCAGGAGTATCGAGCCGTCGAGCCGCTCGGCCTGCATCACCGTCTCGACCGAGTCGGCGATCACCTCGCGGGAAACCAGCGAGAAGTGCATGCCGTCGTGCCCCATCGAGATCCCGTCGGACACCGAGATCGTGCCGAACTGCAGCGGGTAGCCGCCGCCTGCGTGCACGCCCTCCTTGGCCGCCTGGGCCAGCCGGTCCAGCGACAGGTTGCACGGCGTGATCTCGTTCCACGAACTGGCGACGCCGATGATCGGCTTGTGCCAGTCGCCGTCACCCATCCCGACCGCGCGCAGCATGCCTCTGGCGGGCGCGGCCTCGATCCCGTCGGTCACCGTGCGGCTGCGGGGCTTCGGGTCGATCGTCATGACGGACCTCCGGTGCGGCGTTCGGACGCTGAAGCATGCTACCAACGACCACGCGGTCCGCTGGCCGGAACGAATTTCTACCCGCGCCCGCGCGGACGGCGAAAACTCAGGTCATGATCGCCACAGTGGTGTGGGGCACGGGCAACGTCGGCCGTGCGGCAATCCGGGCCGTCGACGCCCACCCGGGCCTGAAGCTCACCGCGGTGCTCGTCCACGACCCGGCGAAGGTCGGCAAGGACGCGGGCGAGCTGGCCGGCATCGGCACGCTGGGGGTCGCCGCGACGGACGACATCGACGCCGTTCTGGCCACGAGCCCGCGCGCGGTCGTGTACGCCGCTTCGGGCGACGTCCGGTTCGACGACGCGCTCGCCGACATCGTGCGCGCGATCCGGGCGGGCGCGGTCGTCGTGACGCCGGCCCTCTACCCCCTCTACGACCAGCGGAACGCGCCGCCGGAGCTGCGGGATCCCGTGCTGGCGGCGATCAAGGACGGCGGCGGCTCGCTGTTCGTCTCCGGCGTCGACCCCGGCTGGGGCAACGACGTGCTGCCACTGCTGATCAGCGGGCTCGGCACGGACGTCGACGTCATCCGCTGCCAGGAGATCTTCGACTACTCGACCTACGAGCAGCCCGACTCCGTCCGGTACCTCGTCGGGATGGGCCAGCCGATGGACTACGACCCGCCGATGCTGATGACCGGCGTGCCGTCGATGGTGTGGGGCGGCCAGGTCCGGCTGATCGCGCGCGGCCTCGGCGTCGAGGTCACCGAGCTGCGGGAGACCCTCGATCGGCGGCCCCTGGACGAAACCGTCACCACGCGGACCATGGGCGAGTTCGAGAAGGGCACCCAGGGCGCGGTGCGGTTCGAGGTGCAGGGCATCGTCGGCGGCGAGCCGCGGATCGTCATCGAGCACGTGACGCGCATCCACCCGTCGTGCGCGCCCGACTGGCCGGTGCCGCCCAGCGGCGACGGCGCGCACCGCGTGATCATC
Organism: Amycolatopsis balhimycina FH 1894; assembly: GCF_000384295.1. NCBI lineage: Bacteria > Bacillati > Actinomycetota > Actinomycetes > Pseudonocardiales > Pseudonocardiaceae > Amycolatopsis > Amycolatopsis balhimycina. The sequence continues at coordinate 3,317,638 of NZ_KB913037.1, forward strand.
GAAGGACGGCCGCGCATCGAGGTCACCGTCGAGGCGACCGACGAAGGCGAGAACCGGTCGGCGGGCGGCAACGCCACCGCCGTCGGACGGCTCGTCGGCGCCATCGACTGGCTGGCCGCGGCCGGACCCGGCCTCTACGACGCACTCGACGTCCCGCTGCGCCCGGCAGCGGGCAAGCTCGGAAGGAGCCGTCCGTGAACATCGACATCCCCGCGGGCAAGGACCCCATTGGGTACGTCTGGGGCGAAATGGTGCCCGGCATCGGGATCGCCGCGTCGAAGTTCTCGCTGGCGGTGTACGAGCACACGACGCTGGGGCTGCGGGAGTTCGAAGCCGCGCGGCTGCGGATCGCGCAGATCAACGGCTGCGTCTTCTGCCTCGACTGGCGCACCGAACGCGACGGGCAGAAGGTCGAGGAGGAGTTCGCGGACGCCGTCCTCGACTGGCGCACGACGGACCGCTTCGACGACCGCACGCGGCTCGCGGCGGAGTACGCCGAGCGGTACTCCCTGGACCACCACAACCTGGACGACGAGTTCTGGAAGCGGATGTCCGCGCACTACACGCAGCAGGAGATCGTCGAGCTGAGCATGAGCCTCGGCGCGTGGCTCGCCTTCGGCAGGCTGAACCACGTCCTCGGCCTCGACACCGTCTGCGTCCTCCCGTCCCACCGGTCGTGAGAAAGTTCGTGAAGGCCACCTTGAGGAACTTGTAGTTCCTCAAGGTGGCCTTCACGAACTTTGGTCAGAAGTCCTGCGCGATGATCTTCTCGATGTTGCGTTCGGCCAGCGCTGTGATGGTCACGAACGGGTTGACGCTGGTGTTGCCCGGGATCAGCGAGCCGTCGATCGCGTACAGGCCCGGGTAGCCGGCGAGCCTGCCGTAGTTGTCGGTCGCCTTGCCCAGCACCGCGCCGCCGAGCGGGTGGTAGGTGAGGTGGTCGCCCCAGGTCTTGTACGTCCCGAAGAGGTCGGTCCGGTAGATCGTGCCCTCGGTCGTGTTGATCTTGTCGAAGATGGTCTTCGCCATGTCGATGCCCGGCTGTTTCCACGCCGTCTGCCAGTTCAGGTCGACCGCCCGGGTCGTCGGGTTCCAGGTGAACTGGGCGCGGTTCGGGTTCTTCGTGATCGACAGGTAGAACGACGCCCACGTCTCGATCCCGGTCGGCAGCGGCGCGACCTCCGCGAACGCGCCGCCCGCGGCCCAGTTGTCGATGCCGCCGCACGGGATGGTCGACTGGGAGGCCCCGGTCGGGTCCCAGATCTGGTTGGCGCGCCCGACCATCACGTTCCCGTTGTCGCCCCAGCCCTTGCCGATCTCGCCGTTCAGGTTCGGCAGTGCGCCGGTCGCCTTCAGCTTCACCAGCAGCTTGCTGGTCCCGACGCTGCCGGCGGCGAAGAAGACCGTGTCCGCGGTGACGGTCTTGATGGCGGACACCGCGCCCGCGGTGGTGAGCTGCTCGATCGTCACGGTGTAGCCGCCGCCGGAGGCCGGCACCACCTGCGTCACGCGGTGCAGCGGCGAGATGGTGACCCGGCCGGTCGCGGCGATCTTCGGCAGGTAGGTCTTCTGCAGCGACTTCTTGCCGTAGTTGTTGCCGAACAGGATTTCCCCGGCCAGCGCCGACTTCGTGGCGGTGCCCGCCGCCTCCTGCTCCATGTAGTCCCAGTCGTACACGTCCGGCACGAACACGAACGGGAAACCGGACCGCTGGGCCTGTTTCCGGCCGACGCGGGCGAACTGGTACCAGTCTGTGCTTTCGAACCAGGCCGGGCGGATACTGGCGACCCCGAGCCCCGCGTTGGCGCGCGGGTAGTAGACGTTGTACATCTCGTTCGCGTCGACCGTCGGGAGGATCGCGCCGAAGTTCTCCCGCTTCGGCGTGACAGCCATGCCGCCGTTGACGAGCGAGCCGCCGCCGACGCCGCGGCCCTGGTACACGATGATCCCGCCGAACTCCTCGGCGTCGAGGACGCCCGTGTAGCGCGGGATGTCCTTGTCGATCGGGAACCCGAGGAAGTTGGAGAACGGCTGTTTCGTCCTGGTGCGCAACCAGAACGACCGCTGGTCCGGATTGGGCGTGGTGCAGAAGATCTTGCCGTCCGAGCCGGGGGTGTCCCAGGCCATGCCCATTTCGATCATCTGCACGTCGATGCCGGCCTGGGCGAGCCGGAGGGCGGCGACCGAGCCGCCGTAGCCGGAGCCGATCACCAGCGCGGACACGCGGGCACCGTCGGAAACGGCGGCTGTGGCGGCTGGCCGCGACGATGCGGCCGTGGCTCGGCCGGCCAGCGCGGCACCGGCTAAGATAGAACCGGTTCCAGCGATGAAGAGGCGCCGGGAAACTGAGCCAGAAGTTGTTCTCCACACGGGTTCGTCACTCATGTGTTGTTCCTCACCGTTGAGGTATTTAGAACAAGTTATAGCTCGAAACCTCCTGACAAGTCGACATATACCCACGAGTAACCTGACGGGCCGGCGCGCCTGTGCCGCTGAATGGGCCATGATGGACGACTGTGGAGTCCACCCGAGTGGACCGCTGGCTTTGGGCGGTCCGGCTGACGAAGACCCGCCCGGACGCCGCGGCGGCGTGCCGCGGCGGCCACGTGCGCGTCAACGACAAGCCCGCGAAGCCGGCGACGACCGTCGTGCCGGGTGACGAGGTGCGCCTGCGCGTCGACGGGACGACCAAGGTCCTCGACGTCGTCCGGGTGATCCAGAAACGCGTGGGCGCGGCGGACGCGGCGACGTGCTTCCTGGACCGGACACCCAAGCCGCCCCCGGAGACGGCGATCCCGGTCGCCCGCCGCGACCGCGGTGCGGGCCGGCCGACAAAAAGGGAGCGTCGCGTCCTGGACGCGTTCCGGCAGCAGCCGTGAGCCGAACCGGACTTTCCACGCATCGGTGACATCGCGTCGGCCGGGCCCTCGCGGTTTTCGAGGTCATCCCCGTCTTCGATCTAGGAATCGCCGAGCGGGCCGGGGATTTTCCGGAAATAGCCGGGAATCCCCGTGGTACAGGTCCGTTCCGGGGGAAAACGGGTAGTACCCCCTGCCGGTCGACGCGGCCGCGGCAGCTCGGGGAGGAAAGTCATGACGACCAGCCCAGCCCAGGATCGCCTGCTGGCCGCGGCGCGGCCGCTGGTGGTGCGCTACTGCCGCGCCCGCCTCGGCCCGGGGCAGGACACCTGGTGCTCGGCCGACGACGTCGCGCAGGACGTCTGCCTCGCCGTGCTCAAGGCGCTGCCCGCGTGGCCGCCGGAGCGGCCGTTCCCCAACTTCGTCTGCGGCATCGCCCGGCACAAGGTCGCGGCCGCCCGCAAGGCCGCGGCCCGGCAGCAGGACGAGCCGGTCGCCGAGCTGCCGGACGAGATCGACTCCTCGATGGACCCCGAGCACCACGCCCTCCGGCGCGAGCTGGGCGAACGCATGGCGACGCTGCTCCGGGTCCTGCCGGAGAAGCAGCGGGAGATCGTGGTGCTGCGCGTGGTGGTCGGGCTGTCCGCGGAGGAGACCGCGGCGGCGGTCGGCTCGACACCGGGCGCGGTCCGCGTCGCCCAGCACCGGGCGCTCACCCAGCTGCGCAAAGCGGTCACCACCGAGCGCGGGGCCCGGAGGTAGGTCCGTGAACTGGCTACGCTCGGTGGATGAGCGACAGCGAGAACTTCGAAGGACGCGATGTCGGGTCCGGGATCTCGGTCATCCGCGAAAGCACCGGCGTCGTCGGCTCGGGCCCGCGTCTGCACCGGCACCCCTACACCGAGACGTTCGTCATCATCCGGGGACGGGCCCGGTTCACCGTCGGCGACGAGCAGCGTGACGGCGGTGCCGGGGACGTGCTCGTCGTCCCGGCCGGCACGCCGCACAAGTTCGCCGTGCTCGGCCCCGGCGTCTACGAGGCCGTGCACATCCACGAAAGCGACCACTTCGTCACCGAATGGCTGGAGTGACGCTCACAGCCCGCCGTCACCGATCATGCCGCGCAGCTTGCCCAGCGCGCGGTACTGCGTGATGCGGACGTTGCCGGCGGAGATGCCCAGTGCCTCCGCCGTCTCCGTCGCCGACAGCCCGACCACGATCCGCAGCGCGAGGATCTCCTGGTGCAGCCGCGGCAGCAACGCCATCAGCCGGCCCAGCCGGGCGCCCAGGTCCAGCTCCAGCACGTGGTTCTCCGGCTCGTTACCGCCCAGCGGGCGGTCGGGCAGCTCCGGCACCGGCTTCGCCCGGTCCCGCGCCACCGAGCGGAAGGCGTCGGCGACCTTGTTCGCCGCGATCGCCCGCACGAGGTACAGGAACGAGCCGCCGCGGTCCTGGTAGTTCGGCAGCACCTTCAGCACGGCCAGGCACACCTCCTGCGCGACGTCGTCGGCCGAGAGGTACGAGAGGTCGCGGCCGCCGATCCGCGCCCGGCAGTAACGCACGACCGCCGGCTTGATCAGCCGCAGCAGCGCCTGGACCGCGTCCGGGTCGCCGTCGCGCGCGGCCGCCACCACCGGGTCGAGCCGCTCCTTCGTCAGTGCGCCGTCGGGCCGCGGCGAGTCCTTCGGCACGGTGTAGCCGTCGACCGGCGCCGCCACTTCCGGCGCCGCCTCCGAGATCATGGTTTCCACGGGTCCCTCCTCGCGTCCGCCACCGGAACTCCCGTCCTTCCGTCCACAATGGAGCACATGGGTGCCTCGACGGTTCCCGGCCCGACATACCGGTAATCGAGGCGCTGACCAGCAACGTTGCAATGCGGCGATGGTTGTCCAGCTATTGTCCGTTAACCGTTCACCGCCCACCCGGCCCGGACGGCGGGCACCCGCGCATTACCGGACAGATCCTGGACAATTCACCACCAGCGAATCCCGTAGCCGAACCCGGGCGCGAGGTGCCGGAACCGCACGTGCACCTCACCGGCTTCGTCGGGTTCCAGCTCGGCGCCGGGCGGCGCCGGATCGTTCGTTTCACCGCGATCGACCCCTTCCAGCCGCACGATCCGTTCCGGCACGTTTTCCCCGAACCGGACATGCAGGTCGAAAAGATCGACCGGGTGCCGCGGTACGCAGAGATAACGCGGTTCCCGCAGGTTCGCCCGGAATCGCAGGCCGATCTCGTGCCGCGCGCCGCGCCGCAGCGGCTCCGGGAGCCGCAGCGCCAGCCCGAACCGGTCCCCCGATTCCCGCACCCGGCGGCCGAGCACACCGCCGTGGAACACGTCGACCGCGAGATCGGACTCGCGCACCGATTCCCCGGATTCACCGGGCGCGGGCAGCGTGAGCGCCAGGTCCAGCTCGGCGATTTCGTCGGCGTCGGCGATCACCCGCCGGAATTCGAACGCCTCCGCCACCGGCTGGTCGAGAGCCAGCGTGACGCGCAGTTCTTCGGTGTGCCAGCTGCGGCTCGGATAACGTGGTCCCGCTTCCGCCGCACCGGCGACGGCCAGCGCGGCGATCTGCTCGATTCCCTCGTCGATCCGCCGCCGGACCGTCCGGTCGTCGCGGTCGAGCGTGATCGCCGCCCAGTGCACCCGTTCCTGGTAGAACGGCTTCCGCGCCCGCTCGTCCAGCGCGAACGCGGCGATCAGCGCGATCTTCAGATCATCCGGCAACGATTCGACCAGCGGCCGCAATCGGTCGAAGAGCTTACGCCGCATCTCCACGGTCCCGTCCTCTTCGGCAATGCCACAAGTGGTGCGCAATGCGGGGCCCACCCGGTCCGCGAGCGTTGTCGTGAAAATTGCCCTCCCTTTGCGCAGGGCCTTCAGCTCACCGACCACGTCCGCCGCACTGACGTCCACCGTTGCTTCCCCTTCCCTCCCGCGGGCATCAATGTTCGTCAGCGCCATCGCCGATGTCCAGTCGATCAAGGCGCGGCAAACGGATCGTTATCCCGCGGTTTCCGTTCCCGGTGCCCGGGGAAACGGGAAAGCGCTTGACGTCCGGTTCCCGGGGGCGCGCATTCTCGGCGTGTCACGCCGATTCCGCGACGGAAAAACCCGCCCCGGCCGGGCGAAGAGGACCCGGCGAAGATCGTCCATTCCCGCTCGCCGCCGCCCGGCCGGGTGATCGTGACCCGGCCGTGGCCCGCCGCCCGGTTGACGGCGAGCCGCCGGGGGTATTTGTTGATCATGAGCCCGAAGATGTGGCGCCTGCTGATCTCGGGGCGCGCCAGCACGGACGGCACGTCCCGTTCGAGGTCCGCCGCGGCCTCCTCCGCGCCGGCCAGGTGCCGGAGCAGCGCCTGCTGGAACAGGCCATCGCCGGAGCTTCTCCGGGTTCCGCACCGCCCAGATCCGCCTGATCGACTCCCCGGCCACGTCGAAGGCCATGACCGTCACGACGGCTTCGCCGCGCCGGGCGAGCAGGCAGATCCGGCTCGCGACCGTCGTCAGCCACGCGCCCGGCCGGTCGACCGCGTCCCGCTGCGGCCCGTACAGGGCGAGTCCGGGCCGCGATCTGTGACAGCCGTACGCACCCGGGCGTAGCGGCAAGTGCCGTCCGTGGGCGGACGACCGCGACGCCGCCGGCTCCGACGATGGGGACATCGAACTGGAGGGCGGTCACCATGACCAGGCTGAGCAGCCGGGCTCGCAAGGCGTACCTGCTGGTGCACATCGTGTCGGGCGGCTTGTGGTTCGGGATCGACGCGGCGTTCGGCATCCTGGTCTGCACCGCGCTGATCGCCGGCGACCCGGCCGTGGTCGCGACGAGCCTGCGGGCGGTCGGCCTGTTCGTGGTGTGGCCGATGCTGACCACCGCCGTCCTCACCCTCGGTACCGGCGTCGTGCTCGGCCTCGGCACCAAGTACGGCCTCGTCCGGTACTGGTGGGTGGCCGTGAAGCTGGCCGCCAACGTGCTGATGGTGCTGCTGATCTTCTTCTCGCTGCGGCCGGGGATCGACGACGTCGCCGAGTACGGCAGGCAGCTCGCGGCCGGCGGGACGCCGCTGGGCGACCCGAGCGGCCTGCTCCCGCCCGTGGTCGTCGCCCCCAGCCTGCTGCTGCTCTCGAACGTCCTCTCGGTCTTCAAGCCGTGGGGCCGCGTCCGGCGAGGACAGCCGGCACCGGTGCGGTGAGCGCGTACTCGATCACGCCCGGTGTAGTGTTTGCCGGTCCGACCGGCGTGTGTGACCACGTGAGGTGCCATGACAGTGCGGCGGTACCCCGTGGCGATCGCGCTCGTCTTCGTCACGGCGGCCCTGATCCTGTCCAACGGCTTCGCGTTCTGGGGCGACACCGTCGCGCTGTGGATCGACGACGCCATGCAGCTGAGCGCCGGGCTCTCCGGCGTTGTCTGCGGTTTCCTGGTCGCCCGGCGGGTCCCGGGGCACCAGCGCTGGTGGCGGGTCCTGGTCGCGACCGGCATGGCGGGCTGGTCGCTCGGGCAGTGCGTCTGGTCCTGGTACCAGCTGATCGACGGCCGTGGGCTGCCGTCGCCGTCGCTGGCCGACGTCGGGTACCTGAGCTTCCCCCTGTTCGCGCTCCCGGCGCTGTTCGTCCTGGCGCACGCGCGGTCCCGGCCGGAGCGCGAACGCTGGCAGCCCGCCCAGTGGTTCGGCGTCGCGGTGGTGCTCGACGGGCTGGTCGTCACCGGCTCGCTGTTCATCCTCACCTGGACCGCGGCGCTCGGTCAGGTGGTCCGCGCCACCGGCCCGGACGCGCTGACCTGGGCCGTCGCCATCGCCTATCCGCTGACGGACCTGGTGGTCGTGGTCGTCGCGGTGCTGCTGGTGGTGTTCGACCGGGTGGACCGGCCCTACCGCGCGAACCTGCTGCTGGCCGCTGTCGGCATCGTCGCGCTGGCCTGCTCGGACAGCGTGTTCGCCTACCTGGTCAGCATCGGCGCGGAGAGCATGAAGCCGTGGTCGGACGCGGGGTTCGTGCTCGGCCCGCTGTTCATCACCTTCGCCCTCCTCTTCACGCCCCGCGCGCGGCGGCACGACGACGCGGGGCAGGCGGTCGGCGTCGACTGGTGGCAGGTCGCACTGCCGTACCTGCCGGTCACCGCGGTCGCGCTGCTGATCACGGTGCAGCTGCTGGCAGGCGCCGGGCCCGACGGCGTCGAGGTGTCCGTCGGCGTGCTCGTGGTGTTCCTGGTCCTCGCCCGGCAGCTGCTTTCCCTGCTGGACAACAGGTTGCTGCTGCGCCGGGTGTACGAGGGCCAGCTGCAGCTGACCCATCAGGCCTACCACGACCCGCTGACCGGGCTGGCCAACCGCGCGCTGTTCGCCGACCGGCTGGACCGGGCCGTCGAGCAGGCCGCGGACGGCGGGCACCGGGCGCTCGTGCTGATCTTCGTCGACCTGGACGACTTCAAGGAGGTCAACGACCGGTTCGGGCACGCGGGCGGCGACGTCCTGCTGCACGCCGTGGCCCAGCGGCTGCTGAGCTGCGTGCGCGCGGGCGACACCGTCGCGCGGCTGGGCGGCGACGAGTTCGCGATCCTCCTCGAGGGCGAGCTGGACGCGCCGCAGGCCGTCGCCGACCGGATCCAGAGCGCGCTGCGGCGGCCGTTCGCGGTGCACGGCACGCTGGTCCCGGTCCGCGCGAGCATGGGCCTGGTGGTGCCGGACCCGGCCGAGCCGCTGGTCACCTCGGACGTGCTGCTGGGCCGCGCGGACTCGTCGATGTACGCGGGCAAGCGGCTGGGCAAGGACACCACCGTCGTGTACCACCCGTCGCCGGATAGCCCGCCCGACTTCCCGTCGGCGCTGCGCCGCGCGGACGGCGGCCTCCCCGAAGGCTTCGCCCTGGTCTTCCAGCCGATCGTCCGGCTCGCCGACGAGACGCCGGTGGCCGTGGAGGCGCTGGCCCGGTGGACCACGCGGGACGGCACCGCGGTGTCGCCCGAGACGTTCGTCCGCGCCGCCGAAGGCGCCGGCCTCGGCGCCGAACTGGACGCGCTGGTGCTGGACCTCGCCTGCCGGGAGATCACCGCGGCCGGGCTGGACCTCACCGTGCACGTGAACGTCTGCGCGAGCCGGCTCGGCGCCGCCGCGCTCGAGGAGAGGCTGATCGTCGAGATCACCGAGACCGTGCCGGTGCCGGACCTGGCCGCGGGTGCCGCCGCGATCCGCCGCCTGCAGGCCCTCGGCGTCCGGGTGGCGCTCGACGACTTCGGCGCCGGGTACAGCTCGCTGACCGTCCTGCACGCGCTGCCGGTCGACCTGATCAAGCTGGACCGGGCGCTGACCACCGGCGTCCAGCCGGACCGCGACGCGGCGCTGTGCCGGTCGCTGGTCGGGTTGTGCGCCGACCTCGACGTGGCCGTGGTCGCCGAAGGCATCGAGACGGCCGAGCAGGCCGAACTGGTCGTCCGGGCGGGCTGCACCACCGCCCAGGGCTACCGGTTCGGCCGCCCGGCCCCGCTGTCCCAGCTGCGCCTTTCGACGCTTTCCGCGGGCTGACCGGCAAGTCCGTGAATGGCACATTGAGGGACTTAGAGTCCCTCAATGTGCCATTCACGGACTTCGGAAGCGGTTAGCCGGCGTTAACGCCTGGTGGGAGGACGCCGAAGATCGTCGCGGTCGAGCCGGCGCCGTGGCGGTTGATCGGGCCGCCCGCCAGCACCCAGGCGCCGGTGGTGGGCAGCGCCTTGAGGTTCGCCAGGATCTCCAGGCTGATCCGGTGCCGCCGGTAGACCAGCTTGGACACCGTGTAGGTCTCGTCGGTGCCGACGTCGGGGCTGAACGTGTCGGTGCCGGTGCCGCCGCGGCGCCCCAGCCGCCCGGTGTCGATCAGCCACCGCACGGCGGGAACGGAGAAGCCCGGCTGGCGCAGCACGCCGTTGGCGTCGGTGTTCGGGTATGCGGGAGTGCCCCACTTGGCGTCCCAGCCGGTCCAGAGCACGACGACGGACTCGTCCGGGATCCGGCCGTGGCGCTTCTCCCACGCCTTGAGGTCGTCGACCGTGACGGCGTAGTCCGGGTTCGCCGCGGCCTTCGCTCTTACGTCGATCTTCACGGCGGGCCGGAACAGGTCGCCGGGATCCATGTCGTCGGCGAGCGGCTCGCCGGTGTTGAAGTGCCCTGGCGCGCCCCAGTGCGTCCCGGTGTGCTCGCCCTCGCGGACGAACTGCAGGTAGTAGCCGTCCGCGGGGATGGTCGCGATGGTTTCCAGCTCGAAGGCCGGGTCCCCGGGGAAGACGTTCGTCGTGGCGGGGTCGTTGACGTGCGACAGGTTGACCAGGTTCAGCTGGTCCAGCCGCACCGGCGGGACCGCCGGCGCGGCCTGGGCCGTCCGTCCGGACACCGCGGCGCCGAACACCCCGGCCAGCCCCGCGGCCAGCACCCTGCGTCTCATCGGCATGAGAGATCACCTTTCCACCCAGCTCCGGGCGGAGTCCCGGCATGACACGGTGATATCACCCGGGCTGGGCGCGGCCAAGGAAGTTGCGGGAAGATGGTGGTCGTGGGCAACGACAGCGAAGACAGCGCCGACGACGGCATCCTGGACCCCGAAGACACTTTGGACGACCGCGACGAGCTGGCGGAGGGCTATTCCCCGCCGGAACGCGCGCAGGCGACCGAGGGCTGGGGCACCACCGCGCGCGAGACCGCCGAGGGCGAAAGCTGGGACCGCCGGCTCGCCCGCGAGGTCCCGGACGTGGCTTCCGAGGACGGCGACGGCCTCGGCGACAGCGAAGACAGCGACGGCGAGCTGATCGACGACGAGGTCGGCGACGTCCGCGCGGGCCGCTTGGTCGCGTCGAACGAGGGCTACGGCGAGGACGCCGACGAAGAGCTGCACGCGTCCGACGCGGGCATCGACGGCGGCGCGGCTTCGGCGGAGGAAGCGGCCGTCCACGTGATCGACCCGTCGCGCCGCTGGTGAGGTGACGGAACGCGACCGGCCGCCACCCACTCGGACGCGGCCGGCGTCATGAACGACCCGTTCACCTCGCCCGACGTCATGAACGACTCTTTCATGACGTTCGACTCGGCGCGCGGCGGCACGGCTTCCCGGCGAAGTCCTAAGTGGACGAAGGGCCCGGACGCGCTCGCGTCCGGGCCCTTCAGCTTGGTTCAGCAGCGGCCCGCGACGGCCCGCAGCAGTTCGGCGCCGGCCGTGTCGCCGGACAGCTCCCAGGCGAACACCCCGCCGAGCCCCTGCGACTTCGCGTAACCGGCCTTGGCCGACGCCGTCTCGGGCGTGTCGTAGCTCCACCACTGCAAGCCGCACTTCGCGTACGCTGTGCCCGCGACCCTGCCGTTGGCGGGGCACTTGGTCTTGAGGACCTTGTAGTCCTCGACGCCCGCTTCGTAGGTGCCGGGAGCCGGGCCGGTCGCCGTGCCGCCGGGCTGCTTCTGCGTCACGCCGTCCCAGCCGCGGCCGTAGAACCCCAGGCCCAGCAACATTTTCGACGACGGCACGCCCTGACGGCGCAGCTTCTGGATCGCCGCGTCGGCAGAGAAGCCGGCCGTCGGGAGGCCCGGGTAGGCCCGCAGCGGCGAGTGCGGCGCGGTGGGCCCGGTCGGGCTCGCGCCCGCGACGAAGTAGTCGTAGGTCATCACGTTGTACCAGTCGAGGTACCGGCTCGCCCCGGCGTAGTCGGTGGCGTCGATCTTGCCGCCCTTCGAGCCGTCAGCGGTGATCGCGGCGGTGACGAGCTGACGCCCGAACTTCGCGCGCAGGGCGGCGACCAGGGCCGTGAACGCCTTCGGCCCGCTGGTGTCACAGGTGTTGCCGCAGGCGTTCGGGTACTCCCAGTCGACGTCGATGCCGTCGAAGACGCCCGCCCAGCGCGGGTCGTTGACGAGGTTGTAGCAGGATTCGGCGAACGCGGCCGGGTTCTTCGCGGCCTCGGTGAACCCGGCCGACCACGTCCAGCCGCCGAAGGACCACAGCACCTTCAGCTTCGGGTGCAGCTTCTTCAGTTCAAGCAGCTGGTTGAAGCTGCCGTGCAGGGCGCCGGGTCCGGCGCTGTCGGCCTGGCCGCTGACGCTCGCGGCGGCGTCATAGGGCGTGTCGTGGTCGGCCCACGGATCGCCGACCGCGCAGCCGCCGCCCGTCACGTTGCCGAACGCGTAGTTGAGATGGGTCAGCTTCGCGGCCGATCCGGACGTCTCGATGTCCTTGACGTGGTAATTGCGGGCATAGACGTCCCAGTCGGCGAAGTAGGCCATCACCTTGCCCTGGGCCTGCCCGGCCTCCGCGGGCGGCGCCACGACGGAGGCACCGGCGAGCGCGAGTGCGATGACGGCGACGCGTTTTCTCATGCGGAGCACAGGATTCTCCTCAAGGGCCGGATGGGCGTGCCGAGGTTAACAGGTCCAGACCACTGCGAACCAGAGTCAAATCAGTACGGTCAACGGATTTCCCGATGGTCCCCCAGCCGGACGCGGATTCACGGACGTGCAATGATCGCTCGATGACCGAGTTCGGCTGCGCCCGCTGCTCCGGCGAAGACGCCCTGACCGCGCTGGCGTTCTGCACGACCCGGCTGCGCAAGACCCATCGCCTGGTGGAGCGATCCCATTTCAGCGTCTCGCTGCGCCGCTGCCTGGAATGCGGCCAGTCGTTCGCCGCGATCTTCACCGAGTTCGTCGACCAGGCCGGCGGCGACGACGCGCAGTACTTCGACTTCGTCCCGCTCACCACCGCCGAGGTTTCATCGCTGGCCGCGCAGGGCTCCCGTGTCGACCTCGCCGAGCTGGGCGCGCTGGGCAGTGTCCGGCGAAGACTTTCGTCGAGCTGGCCGACGGGCGGCGAGAAGGAAATCGCCTGGCGGACCGATTCGCTCTCGGTGCGCGAAGGTCACTGACTCCGCAGGCGGAGGATCGCCGCGGCCGAGCGGTCGACGTCGGCCTCCGTCGTCGCCCAGCCGGACACCGAAATCCGCAGGTAGCGGCGGCCGCGCCAGGTGGTGGCGCCCAGCCAGCAGGTGCCGTCGTCCTGGACTTTCCGGATGATCGCGTCGGTGTCGTCGCCGAAGGAGACCAGGACCTGGTTGAGGACGACGTCGTTGCCGATTTCGGCGCCACCGTCGGCGAGGGCCTGCGCGAAGCGGCGCGCCAGCCGGCAGCAGCGGTCGACGAGCTCGGCGACGCCGTCGCGGCCCAGCTCGCGCAACGCCGCCCAGACCGCGAAACCGCGGGCGCGGCGCGACGACTCCAGCGTCAGGTCGCCCATGCCGGACACTTCGCCGGCCCCGGTCAGGTAGGCCGCGCGGTAGGCGATCGCCGCGGCGTGGACCTCCGGGCGGGCGCAGAAGACGAACCCCGAGTCGTACGGGACGTTCAGCCACTTGTGCCCGTCGCAGGCCCAGGAGTCGGCCAGCTCGACGCCGTCGAGCAGCGCGGCCGTGGCCGGGTTGGCCGCAGCCCACAACCCGAAAGCGCCGTCGACGTGGATCCAGGCGTCGCCCGCGGCTTCGCGGGCGGCACGCAGGTCGTCGCACGCGCCGGTGTTCACGTTCCCCGCCTGCAGGCAGACGATCGCCGGTCCGCTCCCGGCGGCGAGGACCCGTCCGAGGTCGGCCACGTCGATCGCGCCCTGCGGCCCGGCGGCCACCGGCTCGACGGCCCGGGTGCCGAAGCCGAGCAGGCGCAGCGAGCGGTCGATGGTCGCGTGCCGTTCTTCGCTCGCGACGACGCGGACGCGCGGGGCGCCGGTCAGCCCGTCGCGTTCGACGTCCCAGCCGGCTTCGGCCAGCACGTGGTGCCGGGCCGCGGCGAGCCCGGTGGTGTTCGCCGCCTGGCCACCGGTGACGAACCCCACGGACGCCGTGGCGGGGAGGCCGAGCAGTTCCTTCAGCCAGGCACCGGCGACGTCTTCGGCGGCTGCCGCGGCGGGTGAGAGGACGGCGTTGAACCCGTTCTGGTCCCAGCCCGCGGCCAGAACATCAGCGGCAGTGGCGGCCGGGAGCGCGCCGCCGACGACGAAACCGAAGAACCGCGGCCCGGCCGTGGCGACCAGTCCCGGCTCGGCGGCGCGGGCGAGCTGTGACAACCGAGGCTTCGCCTCGGGCCGGGGGCTTCGCCACCCGGACCCCCGAAAAGCGCTCTTCGAGCACTTCGGACGGTGGGCTCGGCGCTTGCGGGAGCGGGCCGCCGAAGCCGGCGCGCAGGACGTCCGGGTCGACGGCACGGGCGACCGGCCGGTCCGCCAGGCTCTCGCGGTGGTCCGCGGCCAGCTCGGCGGCGCGGGCCAGCAGCGCGCGTATCTCGTCCACGGGCCGACTCTAGGCCGTCCCGGGAACAATCAAGGACTTCCGGACGTAGCGTCTGGTATGGAGACTCCGCTGAGCACCGACCGGCTCGTGATCCGGGACTGGACGGTGGACGACGCCGAAGCCGCGTTCGCGATCTACGGCGCGGAGGACGTCACGCACTGGCTGACCCCGGCGATGGACCGCGTCGGCGACGTCGCCGCGATGCGCGCGGTGCTGCACGCCTGGCAGGAGGCGCAGCCGAACCTGCCGCCGCCGCGCGGCCGGTGGGCCGTGCAGCGCAAGGAGGACGGCGCCGTGCTCGGCGGCCTCGGCATCCGGCTGCTGCCACCGTTCGAAGAGGACCTCGAGCTGAGCTGGCAGCTCGCCCCCGGCGCCTGGGGAAAGGGCTACGCGTCGGAGGCGGCGACGGCGCTGATCGAGTGGGCGTTCACTCAGGACACCGAGGAGCTGTTCGCCGTGGCGCGGCCGAACAACACCCGCGCGATCGCGGTGGCCAAGCGGCTCGGCATGCGGTGGGTCGGCGAGACGGACAAGTACTACAACCTGCGGCTGCAGGTGTACCGGATCCGGCACACCGACCTCATCGACTGACGGGTTCCAGCAGGAAGACGCGGATTTCGCGGTGCTCGGCCCGCACGGCGTAGCGGTCGTAGGCCGGCCAGTACGCGGCGACGGCGTCCCACATCTCCCGCCGCTCGTCCCCGGTCAGCAGCCGCCCGGTGACGTCGAAGGTCCGGCCGCCGATCGCGACGGTCGCTTTCGCGTGCGCCAGCAGGTTCGCCGACCAGGCCGGGTGGGCCTCGCCGCCCCAGTTCGAGCCGATCACGACGTACCCGCCACCGCGTTCGACGTACAGCAGCGGCACCTGCCGGGGCTCACCGCTGCGACGCCCCACGGTGGTGAGCAGCAGCGTCCGCAACCCGACGACGGCCCCGACCCCGACCCGGCCACCGCTGACCCGCAGCAGCACCCGATCGGCGGGCACCAGCGCCCGCCCGAGCACGGCGAACGCCCTGCTCTTGCCGAACCCGGCGAAGACACCCCGCAAACCAGCCACGGCGGCACCCTAGCGGCTCCGGTTTCTGGCAGGGTTCGGCACATGACCGAAACCGCCGCCGAGGTGTTCGACGCGATCGGCAAGGACTACGAAACGGCCTTCCCCGACCAGCACGGCCGGCAGGCCGTGCTGGAGTGGCTGCTCGGCCGCCTCTCGCCGGGCGCCACGATCGCCGATCTCGGCTCGGGCACCGGCCGCCCGGTCGCGGAGACCCTGGCCGCCGCCGGGCACGACGTCACCGGGTACGACGTCTCGGCGAAGATGGTCGAGATCGCGCGGGCCCAGGTCCCGGCCGCGCGGTTCGAGCAGGCCGACCTGCGCACCCTCACCCAGCCGGCCGGGAGCCGGGACGTGGTCACCGCGTTCTTCTCCCTCCTGCAGATGACCCGGGCCGAGATCGACGCCGTGGTGGCGAAGGTGGCCACGTGGCTCGTGCCCGGCGGCTGGTTCGTGCTCGGCACGGTGGCGGTGGACGCCGACGGGGTCGAGACGAGCTTCCTCGGGCACCCGATCCGGTCGAGCAGCTACCCGGCCGGGACGTTCGTCGCGCGGCTGGAGGACGCCGGCCTGGCGGTCGGCTACCGGGAGCTGGTGCGGTACGAGTCGAGCCACCCCGCCGTCCGGCCGGAGGATCAGCTGTACCTGGCCGCACGCCGGCCTTCGTGAGACGATCGCCGCGACAGACGTGAATTTTGCTCAAGTTCGTGCGTGTTCGCGGCCGGGCACCCGAGCTAAAGTGAGGAATGGGCATCGAAGCTCTGGCCACGCCGGTACCTCGCGAGCACCGCCAGCTCGTGCGCGAGATGCTGGCCAGGCTGCCGGAGTTCGCCGACCGTCTCGCCCGGCTTCTCGGCGAGCAGGACGAATTCTACCGTCAGGTCGAGCGCGTGGCGCCGGGCGAGCTGCGGCAGGTCTGCCGGGCGAACCTCGAACGCGCGCTGACCGCGGTCGCCGAAGGCCACGGCCTCGCCATCGACGCCGCCCGCAAGACCGGGCTCGTCCAGGCACGCCAGGGCATCCCGCTGCCGGCCGTGCTGCGCGCGTTCCGCATCGGCGGCACCTTCGTCAACGAAGCCCTCCTCGAACTCGCCGGCCCGGAGTTCCTCAATCCCACCCGGACGATCCAGATCAACTCCTACGTCTGGAAGGCGATCGACCTCTACTCGGACGCGCTGACCACGGCGTACGAGGAGGTCGCGGCGGAACCGTCGCACGCCAACGCGCGGCTGCTCGACGACCTGCTGCGCGGCCGGCTCGTCAGCCAGGCGGACATGGAAGCCGCCGCGCGCGAGCTGGGCCTGCCGACCGCGGGCATGTTCGTCGCCGTGGTCACCGAACGCATCGAACCGGACGAGCACGACTCCGTCGAGGCGCTGCTGCGGGCGCGCCGCTGGCGGTCGGCGTGGCGGCCCGGCGGCGAGGCGGGGCTGGTCGCGATCGACCGGATCGAGGACGTCCGGCGGTTGCGCGAAGTGCTCGGTTCCCTGCCGGTGGCCGCCGGGATGAGCAGGCCGTTCGCCGGCTTCCCCGACGTGCCGGACGCCCTGCACCGCGCCCGGATCGCCCGCCGCTCGCTGCCGTCGGGGACGGCTGGTGTCGTGGTGTTCGGCGACTCGCCGGTGACGACGCTGGTCGCCGCCGCGCCGGGGATGGCCCGCGACGTCGTGCGGTCCGCGCTGGCCGGCCTGCTCGCCCTGCCGGGCGCCGAACGCAAGGTCCTGCTGGACACGCTGCTCGCGTGGTACGCCGGCCACGGCTCGGCGAAGGAGGCCGCGGACCGGCTGTTCGTGCACCCCAACACCGTCCGCTACCGGCTGCGCCGCGTGCAGGAGCTGACCAAGCGGGACCTCACCGACCCGGTCGACATCGGCGAGCTGTACGTCGCGCTCGAATCGGTGCGGCTCGACCCGGAGCCATCGTAGATCGACAGCTACCGATTGACTTTCGATAGATCAGCGGCGATAGTCGACGCATGGTTACCGAGAAGTGGGCCGTCGCCGCACTCAGAATCTTCCTCGTCGTGCTCTTCGGCGTCCTCCTCGTCTTCCAGACGCTCTCCCTGCCGGGCGGGATCGCCTACCAGACGCAGCAGAACCCGCACGACGCGCCACTGCGCTGGCCGCTGACCATCATCGCGGTGTTCCTCGTGCTGTGCGTGCAGGTGATCCTCGTCGCGACCTGGAAGCTGCTGACGCTGGTCAAGAAGGACCGGATCTTCACTCCGGTGTCCCTGAAGTGGGTCGACGTGATCGTCTGGGCCGTGGGCGCCGCGTGGCTGGTTTTCGCCTTCATGCTGATCTTCGTCGTCTTCAACGCGGACGACCCCGGGATGCCGATGGTGCTGTTCCTGGTGACCGTCGGGATCACCGTGATCGAGCTGCTGATGCTGGTCATGCGCGCCCTGCTGCGGCAGGCCACCGCGCTGCGCTCCGACATGGAAGCGGTCATCTGATGCCGATCGTCGTGCGCATCGACGTCGAACTGGCCAAGCGCAAGATGAGCGTCGGGGAGTTCGCCGAGAAGGTCGGGCTCACGCCCGCCAACATCGCCGTGCTGAAGAACGGGCGCGCCAAGGCCGTACGCTTCAGCACCCTGGAAGCCATGTGCCGGGTGCTCGGCTGCCAGCCCGGCGACCTGCTCGAATGGGTCGAGACGGAAGACGAAGACTAGGCCAGGTCGGCGGCGCGTCACCGCCGTCACCGGCCGAAGCTAGGCGGCGTCCGCTTCGACGAGGCGGGCCAGTTCCAGCAGGGCGCTTTCGAAGCCGGGGCCGGCGGTGAGCGCCACCGTGAGCGGACCCCCGCGCCGGTCCGTGCCCACCGGGAGCGTGACCGCCGGTTCCGTCCACTGAGGACGGCTCGAGCCTGCCGAGACGACGACGTCCGGCCGCTCGGGCGGGCGCCGGCGCCCGCCCGCGTCGAGGTCGAGCACGATATTGCCGTGCAAGGAAAGCAGCACGGCCACGTCCGCGACGGCGTCGCGCAGCTCGCGGTCGGCGATGGAGTCGGAGTGGGCGCCGATCGCCGGGCGGGACGGCTCGCCGTCGCGGGCGAGCCGCGGCACGATCGCCCCGAGGTCACCCCGGGCGCAGGTCAGTACCCGGATGCCGGGCACGCCCGCGAGGGGATCGGCGAGAGTGATGCCCGCGCTCGCGGCGGCCGCCACGATCCGGGCCCGCCAGCGCGCGGTCGCCGCGATGGCGACCAGGGAAGGGTCCTGCGACAACAGCGAGTTTCTCCTTTGCTCCTCCGGCGCGGCGGATGGGTGGATCGTCCGATGGTGGGCCCGCGCCCGTTGTGCCCGGGAACAAACATGTTTGGTCGATTGGTCCGAACGGCCGTGCCCATGCGGCCTTCCGGTCGCACCGGGTGTCTGTGACCGCGAGTCACACTTTGACGCGCGACGTGGCGCGGGCCACTATCTGCGCACTGATTACCGCCGGGTAATTTGCGTGTATGGAGTAGTACAACCCAGGAGGACCGTTGCGACGAGCTTTCGGCCTGATCTTGCTGGCGCTGGGGGTTTTCGCGGTCGCCGGGGCAGTGGTGCTGCCGACCTGCGTCTACCCGAAGCTCGCCAAGGTGCCGCTCGACCAGGATTCGACGTCGGTGCTCGAAGGCACCGCGAGCAAGGTCCTCGCCGTGACCAACGACGGGTCCGGCCCGGTCACCAAGATCCGCGAGAACGCGAAACTGACCGCGACCGGCCACGTGCAGGCGAACTTCGCCGCGCCGGAGATGCGCAAGGACACCGACTACGCGGTCTGGCTGCTGGCGGTGAAGGTCAAGGACGACGCCGACGACGTCGTGGTCGCCGGGAGCAAGCGGCAGGTCTGCTTCAACCGGCGCACCGCCGAAGGCTACGAGCCGAACGGCGCGACGGACCCGAAGTGCGACGCCAAGAGCAGCTACGTCGTCGAACTGAAGGACAAGGCCAACAAGGACGGCGAGACGCCGGACGAGAAGAACGTCGAGAAGGCCCAGCCCGGCTTGAACTTCAAGTTCCCGTTCGACACCGAGCAGAAGGACTACAAGGTCTACGACGACAGCACCGGCGCCGCCGTCACCGCCAAGTACACCGGCACCGAGACGGTCAACGGGATCGAGACCTACAAGTTCGTCCAGAACATCCCCGACACGAAGCTCGACTCGAAGAAGGTCCCCGGCTCGCTCATCGGCTCGGCGGAGTCGACCGTCACGGCCGACCTCTACTACCGCGGCGTCAACACGATGTGGGTGGAGCCGGTCACCGGGATCGAGGTGAAGCAGCAGCAACAGCAGCACCAGGAACTGCGGGCGGGCTCGAACACGACCGTCGTGTTCGACGGGACGCTCGCCTACAACGGCACGACGATCGCGCAGATGGTCGACCAGGTCGACGAGAACAAGGGCAAGCTGGAGTTCCTGTCGAGCACCGGTCCGCTGTGGCTCGGCATCGGCGGCGGGGTGCTGATCCTCGTCGCACTCTTCCTGCTGTTCCGCCGCCGTCCGGCCGCACCACCGGCGCCGAGGCAGCGACGCCAGGTGGATTTCGCCCGCACCTGACTTTCTTTCGGGGGCTCCGGATGGCGGAGCCCCCGGTTGTCACAGCCGCGTTTCGGGGGTTCCGGGTGGCGGAGCCCCCGGCCCGGGGCGAAGCCCCGGTTGTCACCGCCTGCGCAGGACCAGGACCAAATTCCAGGACGCTATTTCCCGCAGGCCGGGAACCCGCACGATCCACATCGCCCAGCTCGGGTGATACCGCGGATAACCGGCCACCAGATCGGCGAGCGGCGTCGCCTTCGCCCAGCGGAGCGCGGCGCCGACCGAAACCGGGAACAGGCTTTCCCCGAATTTGTTCTTGGGCTGCTTTCCGAGTTTGCGGAGATAGCGCTGCCTGGCGTAGTCGCCGCCGAGGAAGTGCCACGGCGCCGTCTCGTGGCCGCCCCACGGCGAATACCACGGCGTGAACGAGGCGAAGACCGTGCCACCGGGTTTGGTCACCCGGCACATCTCGTCGAGCATGACCCACGGCTCCGACACGTGTTCGAGCACGTTCGACGAGTAGCAGACGTCGACGGAACCGCTGCGCACCGGCAGTTCCGTGCCGCTGGCACGGATCATGTTCTCGCCGGGCTCGCCCCGCGCGGACAGTTCGCCGACGTCCGGGTCGAGGCCGAGGTACACCGCGCCGGCCGCGCGGAAGGCGTCCGAGAAATAGCCGGGACCCCCGCCGACGTCGAGCACCGTGCGGCCCGACAACGGAGCGTGCGACGCCAATTGCCGGACGGAGTCGGCGGCCAGCGCGGAATAGAAGCCGTCCGGGTCCGTCTGTTCGGTGAGGAACGTCCGGAACAGCGTCACGGAACGGCGGAACGTGGCTCGATGCGGCTGCGCCGTCGCGACGATAACAGGATTACCTACCATTGAACCGTCGCTTTCCCGAATACGTTCATCTAGGGTGTACGCACCAGTAACCTAGCATCGTCGCAGGAGTTTGGATAACCCGATGGAACGTCCTCGTGTGCTCCTCGTCAACTGGCGCGACACCGGCCACCCCGAAGGCGGCGGGTCGGAGCGGTACGTCGAGCGGATGGCCGAAGGGCTCGCGAGAGCGGGGTACCGAGTCGAGATCCAGTGCGCCGCCTACGCCGGCGCGACCGCGGGCGAGTGGCGCGACGGCGTCCGCTACCGGCGGCGGGGCAACAAGTTCGGCGTCTACACGCACGCCCTGCGCGCGATCCGGCGGGCCCGCGCGGACCTCGTGGTGGACGTGCAGAACGGCATGCCGTTCTTCGCGCGGCTGGTCGCCGGCTGCCCGGTGCTGGTGCTCGTGCACCACGTCCACAAGGAACAGTGGATCAGCGCGCTCGGCGAGACGCTGGGCCGGGTCGGCTGGTGGATCGAGTCGTGGCTGGCGCCGCGGCTGTTCCGCAAGTGCCGCTACGTCACGGTTTCCGAGGTCACCAAGGCCGAGCTGGCCGGGCTCGGCATCGGCGGCGAGCGCGTCACCGTGGTGCCGAACGGCCTCGACGCACCGCCGCCGTGCACCTCCGGCCGGGACCCCGAACCCACCCTGGTCGCGGTGAGCAGGCTGGTGCCGCACAAGCGGATCGAGCACGCCATCGACGTCGTTGCGCGGCTGGCGGGGCGCTGGCCGTCCCTGCGGCTGGAGGTCGTCGGCCAGGGACCGTGGGACGAGGTGCTGCGCGCGCACGCGGCCGAGCGCGGCGTCGCGGACCGGGTCGTCCTGCACGGCTGGGTCGACGAGCAGGCCAAGCACGAGATCCTCGCGCGGTCGTGGGTGCACCTGTGCCCGTCGGTCAAGGAGGGCTGGGGCATCGTCATCATGGAGGCCGCGGCGCACGGCGTGCCGTCGGTCGCCTACCGCGCCGCCGGCGGCGTCGCCGAGTCCATCGTGGAGGGTCACACCGGCTTGCTGGCGGAGGATTTCGAGGATTTCACCGCCCGCGTCGACGGCCTGCTCGCCGACGCGCCGGCCCGCACGGAGATGGGCCTGGCCGGCGCCGAGCGTGCCGGCCAGTACAGCTGGGACTCAAGCGCCTGCCAGTTCGAGTCGCTGGTCCGCGACGTCTCCGGCCGTCCCGCACCCCGCCCCCGGGTCCTGACCCCGCACCGCGTCGCGCAGCGGCCCGTGATGTCGTGAACGACTCTTTCCTGTCGTCCGATGACAGGAAAGAGTCGTTCACGTCATGGCCGCGCGGCCTGGTCGCGGACCGCGTCGCGGAACTCGTCCAGCAGCCGCGTGGCGGCGGGCGCGTCGAAGTCCTTACGGCGGGCGCGCACCGTCACGGTGGTGGTGCCGCCGGTCGTGGCCGCGCCGAAGGCCACTCCGGAGCGCCCGCTCGCGGCCGGGTAGAACGCGAGTGAGCGCACGGTGTCCCCAGTGGACACCACGCCGAGGTTCGACACCAGGAACGTCGAGCCGAGCCTGCTCGCCAGCAGCCGGGTGCCCAGGCGAGCGAGCCTGCTGCTGCGGGCGGGGAAGTCCGGCTCCGGAGGTTGCCCGGCGAGGACCGCGGCGACGTCCGCGTCCGGGCCGAGCCGCAGCCGGAAGAACGCGCTGTCGTGCACCGGTTCCGGCGCCGCTCCGGACCGTCGCGACGCACCCACCGCCGCCACCACGCGAGCGGTTCGCTTGCCGTGCGCGCGGTTCCAGCGTTCCGTGGCGCGGACGGCGGCCGCGACGAACCCCGCGGCTCCCCAGCGCAACCGCGGCTCGTGGTGGGCGGCGAAGACGTCTCCGGCGGCCGCCGCGGCACGGTCTGGGGTAATCCGGCCCGGAGGCGCGAAAAGCGCCTCAGCGAGCCGCTGAAGGGCCGAAAGAGCAAAGGACCTGCCACCGGGGCGTTCGCCGATCCCGCGCGCCCCCGAGGAAACCGGGACGTCGAGGAGGATGCCCAGCAGGGACAGCAGACCGAGGCCGTCGAGGGCGCCGTGGTGGGCGGCGACGAGCAAGGTGGGTTCGCCGGTGCAGACGGCGACGCGGACGAGCGGCTCGGCGCGTTCGTAGGGCACCGAAGCGAAGCGGTCGCGGACGGCGGGCAGGTCGGCCGTCACCTCGATTTCGGGCAGCACACCGAGGTGCGGGTACTGCTGGATCGCGGCGGCCAGCCGGGTGCGGAGCTTTTCCGGTTCGGGTGCGGCCGCGGCGAGATCCGCTTCGAGGAGGATGCTCCAGGAAACGGTGGGGTCGCCGTAGAGCCCGACGACGCGGTGGGCGTGGTCGGAGGCGAGCCGGGTCACGCGTCAGCGGTCCCCGTAGATCTTGTTCGGGTGGTCGGCAGGGTTGTACTTCACCTGCGCGTTCAGCTTCTCCTGCACCTGGGCGGAGCTGTCCGGGTCGGCGCTGCTGATGAGCGCGAACCCCGCTCCGGTCGCCGTGCCGCCCCCGATGATGATGGCGGCGATGACGCCGATGACCGTGCCCACGTGTCACTCCTTCCGCGGCGGGGAGTTCCTGCCGCGGCCCAATGTACGCATCGGTAACATGCGGCACAACAGTGCGACGCACAGCAACGTCAGCGCTACTCCGTTCGCCACGACGGCGGGCGCCCACGAAATCCCTTTCACCCCGGGCACACCGGGCGTCCGGTAGAGCGTCAGCCAGGCCCCGGACCACGCCGGCGTCGCGTCGGCGAGCAACCGCGAGTCGACGTCACCGGGCGTCCCGTGTTCGACGAGGATCCAGCCGATGCCCTCGGCGGTGAGCTCCCGCGCGGACGTCGCGGCGCGGACGTCCCCGATCCGCGGGTCTTCGCCGGCGACGCGCTCGGTGCCGACGATCAGGGTGTCGTCCATCAGCACGGGTTTCGGCAGGGCACGCGGCGCCGGGTCGAGCTGCGTGCGGCCGTCGTTCCAGGCGAACCCGCGGAACGCCGAGAGCGGCAACGTCAGCACGTCGCCCGGCCGGTCGTCGGCACCGAGCACTTCGGACACCACCCGCCAGTCGTCCGGGTACTGTGCGGTGCCGAGCCGGCCCCAGCCGGCCCACGCCAGGTCCGGCATGGTGAGCAGCGGGAAGGCGGCCGCCGCGGCCACCAGCGCGACGCGGCCACGGGAGGTCCGCAGTTTCGCCGCCGCGGCTTCGACGGCCAGCGCGAACCCCAGCGCGAGCGGCAACGCCCACCAGGCGACCCACTTCTGGGCGTCCCGCAGCAGTCCGGCGCCGGGCACGTGCCGCGTCGCCGCGGCCAGCAGCGCGTCCCCGCCCGGCAGGGTCGCCAGCGACGCCAGCAGGACGCCGGCGAGGCCGAGGGCGGACAGGGACCACGCCGGCGCCTTCCCCCACCTCTTCGCGAGCGGGCCGAGCCCGGCGGCCGCGATCGCGACGACGACGAGCGTCAGCACCGGGATCAGCGGCATGGCCCGGCTGCCGGGCACCGTTTCGGCGTTCCAGATGCCCCCCAGCCCGAGCACGCTGAGCAGCGCTGGCCCCCAGCTTTCGGCGCGGGCGCTGAACGCCGCGACGCCGGCCGGGTCGGAGTACGTGCCACCGGCGTCGAGGAGCGTCGGCAGCAGCCACGGCAGGTTCAGCGCGACGGCGATGGCGAGCGTCGGCCAGAGCCGCCGCGACCCGGCGGCCACGACCATGACGGCGGCGGCCAGCACCCCGCCCGGCGGCGTCAGGACGGCCGGGGCGCACGCGATCACCAGCTTCGGCAGGGCGTTCGGTTCGTGCCTGCGCACCGCGAGCCCGGCCCCGGCGATCCACGGGAGGCACGCGTACGTCAGCAGCAACGGCCAGTGGCCGATGAACAGCCGCTCCGCGACGTACGGCGTCCAGGCGTACGCCGTCGCGGCGACGAGCCGGGTGCCGGTGTGTTCGGTGGGGACGAGCCGCCCGGCGCCCAGTGCGGCGAAGAAGACGGCCAGGAGCAGGACGATTTTCTGGACGACGTCGCCGGGCAGCACGGTGGTGGCGAGCGCGACGGCGGCGTCGGCGGGGACGGACCGCGGCAGGGTGCTTCCGAGCCCGAAGGCGTCCGGCACGAAGTACTGGCGCGGCGCGAAAACCATGTCGTAGCTCAGGACGAACCCGCGGCCCAGCAGCGGCGCGCAGACGGCGAAGGCCAGTACGGCGGACAGCACGGGAAGTGCGAACCGCCTGCCCGGTGCGTCCACTGCCCTTCCTTTCCGTTGCCCGCGCGGTTAAGGTCCCTGGTCATTACTCGCCAGTAATGGGAGTCCCCCGTTGAGCGTAGACACCGAAGTCCCGGCCCGGACCGGCAACCGGGTCGCGGCGATCCTCGTCTCCCTCGCGCTCGCGGGCAACAACGCGGCCAGCTACGTGCTGAGCCTGGCCGCGGCGCGGATCCTCGTGCCCGGCGCGTTCGGGGAGCTGAGCTCGCTGCTCGCGGTGCTGGTGATCGGCGTCGTCCCGGCGATGAGCCTGCAGACGGTCGTGGCGCTGCGGGTGGCGCGGTCGCCGTCGCTGTCACCGGGTTCCTTGTTCGCGCTCGGCCTGGTGACGAGCGGGATCGTCGCGACGGCGGCGTTGACGCTCAGCCCGTTGCTGGTCCTCCTGCTGCACCTGGGCTCGCTGACGCCGGCCCTGCTGGTGACGGCCGCGCTCGGGCCGTTGACGCTGCTGGGGCTGTTCCACGGGCTGCTGCAGGGCAGCCACCGGTTCGCCACGCTGGCCGGCCTGATCGCGCTGGAGGGCGCCGGCAAGGTCGGCGGTTCCCTGGTGGGCCTGGTCGTCACGCACTCGACCGCCGGGGCGCTGACCGGGACGGCGATCGGTTCGCTGCTGGTGGTCCTGGCGGGCTGGCAGATCTGCGGCCGCCCGCGTCCCCGCTGGGCCGACCGCCACGGCGGCGAAGTACTCCATACGGCCCAGGCGATGCTGGCGCTGGTGCTGCTGGTGAACCTGGACCTGGTGCTGGCCCGCCACACGCTGCCCGCCGGGTCCGCGGGCGAGTACGCGCTGGGGGCGATCGTCACGAAGATCGCGTACTGGCTGCCGCAGGCGGTCGGGGTGCTGGTCCTCCCCCGGTTCGCTCACGGTTCGGGCCGCCGCCGGGTCCTGCCGGTGGCTCTTCTGGTGTGCGGCTGCCTCGACGCGGTGGTGCTGGTGGTGTCGCTGGTGCTGGGCCCGTCACTGCTGACGTTGATCGGCGGCGCGCGGTACGCGGGCAGCACGATGCCGGTGTGGCCGTTCGCGCTGGCGGGCTCGATGCTGGCGCTGGTCCAGATCCTGCTGTACGCCCGCCTGGCGGACGGCGACCGCCGCGTGACGGTCCTGATGTGGGCGGCGGTGGCGACGGAGACGGTGCTGATCACGACCTGGCTGCACGGCTCGGCAACCCAGGTGGTCACCGCGGCCGCCTGCACCGCGGGCGCGTTGGCCCTGGCCGGCGCGGTCCTGGAGCTCCGGCCCCGCAAACCGGCCTGAGCAGCCCCCGTTTTCCACGCTACCGGCGGCCACCGACAGTTCCGGCTCCCCGCCGCATCTCCCGCGATCGCACCCGCACCTCACGTGATTGGGGTCGTAACTCGCAT
The DNA here is from genome assembly GCF_000384295.1 of Amycolatopsis balhimycina FH 1894. Taxonomy (NCBI): domain Bacteria; kingdom Bacillati; phylum Actinomycetota; class Actinomycetes; order Pseudonocardiales; family Pseudonocardiaceae; genus Amycolatopsis; species Amycolatopsis balhimycina. The sequence continues at coordinate 3,343,850 of NZ_KB913037.1, forward strand.
GACCAGGCCCGGATCTGGCGTGACTGAGGCCGGATCTCGCGTGGCTGGAGCCGGATCTCGCGTGACTGGAGCCGTAACTCGCCAGTTACGGCCCCAATCACGCGAGTCACGGGCTCAGTCACGCGAGTTACGGGCTGGATCACGCGAGGTGCGGGTCTGGTCATGTGGACCCGCGGGGTAGCTGGGGTGGCGGTTCGGTGGGGTTGTCCCTGCGGGTGAACCACTCCACGCAAGTCGCCACCATCGCGGCCGCCGCCAGGAGGAGGGCCGCCTGGGTCACCGGGCCGTAGGCCCACTCCTGGCCGTGGCCCAGGACGCGGCCCGTCACCGAAACGGCCGCCGCCACCGCCATGCCGCCGAAGGCGAGGTAGCGGGGTGCGCGCTCCGAGAACTGGCGGACCAGCAGGCAGGCGATCAGCAGCACCACCGGCAGCATCCCGCCCAGCGCCACCAGCAAACCGATCAGGACGACCGGTACCCAGGAACCGCCCGCCGAGACCGTGAAGCGGCGTCGGTGGGCCGGCCAAGCCACGCCGATCAGCAGGGCCAGCACCGCCGCCGCGCCGATCAGGAGACTCAGGCGGTAGTGCGCGTCCGGCTCGAACGCCAGCGACACCGTCCCACCCACGCCCGCCGGGACGATCCACGCCTGCTGCCAGCCGTCCACCCGGGTGCGCGTCAGCTGCTGACCGTCCAAAGTGGCTTCCCAGCCGGCGTTCGCGTTCTCCGGGACCGCCAGCACCGCCTCCGGACCGGGCGCCACCTTCACCGACCGCGACGCCGCGTCCCACTCGCCCACCTGCACCGCGCGGTGCCCCGGCGGCGTCGCGGAGGCGTGGACCGGACGCAGCCAGAGGTCCTGGACGACGAACGAGTCCGACCGGTCCGTCCGCAGCTCGTGCCCGCCGGAGGGAAGCGCGATGCCGCCTTCGGAGTCACGGCACATCCGCAGCGCCAGCGGCCGGTGCTGGGTGATGTCGGACAGCGTGCCCTGCACCGACGTCCGGTAGTCGAGCCCGTCCAGGTGGACGTTCGGCCCCGACCCGCACGGCACGGTGAACGCCGGGTCCGGCCCCGGCAGCAGGTCGGGACTCCCGGACAGCGAAAGGCTGCCGACGCCCACGAACGCGCGGGCCGTGGGATCGTCGTCGTCGCCCGGCAGCACGATCTGCAGCTGGTCGGTGTCCAGCGGCTCGAAGGAGGCGGACCCGCCCGCGTCGAGCTGCACCGTCCGCGCCGCCGACCGTCCGACCAGCTGCACCTGCCGGGGCACGCGCGCGCCGCTCGACGGTGCGACCCCGATGTGCAGCCCGGAGATCCGCTGCGGGCTCGCCCACCCGAGGGTCAGCGCCGGCCGCAGGTCGGTGACGTCGGGACGCCACGTCGTGCCCGGGTCGCCGTCCACGGCCGCGAACCCGCCCGCCGCCGGGTCGCCGCCGAGCTGCGACGTCGACGCCACCGTGACCCCCGGCAGCGAAACCGGGTTGCGGCCGCCGCCCGCCGGCAGCACCGAGCCGCCGACCAGGAACGTCTCGTCGGCGGGCGTGCTGAACAGCCGCCGGATCCCGTCGGGTTCCTCGCCGTCGCGGGCGACCGCGGCATTACAGCGCACGGCGTCACCGACCGGCAGGCACGCGTAACGCGGTTGCGCGCCGCGCGTGAACGCGAACCCGGGCGCCGGGCCGGCGGGCAGGTCCGCGGGCACCTCCAGGGCGCGCTGCGGCTCGGTGCCGGGGATCTTCAGCTCCGCGATGCCGACGTTCCCGTCCTGCCGCCCGACCACCAGCGACAGCAACGTGATCCGCACCTTGCGGGTGACCCCGGCCGCGACGGAGTACTCGTGCGGCCCGGCGCCGCGGATCACCTGCTGGTCGACCGAGCCGTTGTCGGTGGTGATCCGGATCCGGGTGGGCGGCCAGCCGACCCGGATGTCGTCGACCATCTGCAGCTGCACCGAGTTCACCAGCCGCGGCGTGTCCAGCTCCACCTCGAGCCACTGGCCGACCGGCCCGGTGAACGACGACGAGTGCCACGCCGTGCGCGGGTCACCGTCGATCGCGGCGAACGGCTGGTGGCTGGGGTCGGAGCCGCCGAAGGCGTCGGCGAAGGACGCCGCCGTCGACGCCGTCACCGCGCGGATGCCCCGGTAGGCGGCCACGGTCTGGTGCTCCTGCCCGGGGAACGGCAGCAGGTCGCCCGCGGCGCGCTGCTGGCGGTAGGCCTCGCCGGCGGTCAGCGTCTGGCTGAGGTTGTCGCGGACACCGCCGACGTTCCGCTCGGCCCGGCGCAGGCCGTCGGTGACCAGCCGCGGCCCGCCGGCCGAGCCGCCGTCGCCGGTCAGCACCGCCGGCGTCGCCGGATCGAGCTGGCCCGAGTCGATCAGCGGCAGCAGGTTCTCCGGGCCACCGCTCACCGTCGGAACGTCCTTTGTGGACGTCGCCGTGGCGAGCGGGACCGGCTGCTTCACCTCGTAGACTTCGAGGGGCCCGAACTCCGCCGCCTTGCCGATGCCCGGCGACCCGGCCAGCCCGGCGCGCAGGGTGGCGATCGGCGGCGCCGCGGTCCGCTCGCGCTCGATGTCGTTGCGCAGCAGCAGGAACCGGTACCCGGACCGCGCGAGCAGCGCGGCCAGCCCGGGATCGCCGCGGCCGTCCGCCAGCGCCGCGTCCACCGAGTCCATCAGCCGCGTGTTGCCTTCGGAACCGAGCGGCACCTGGTTGCGCACGGCCCACGGGCTCCGCGCGATCGCCTGCGCGGGCTCGTCGACCGTGCGGCCCCAGTCGTACTCGCCGAACCCGGTGGCAGGCAGCAGCAGCGTCCGCGCGTTCGGGTCGGCCTTGGCGACATACCCCATCGCGTCGTACCAGTAGGCGGGTACCTCGTTCCAGCCCGGGCCGGACCGCAGGTTGAGCAGCCACGCCGGGGCGGCCATCACCAGCACCAGCAGCAGGCCGAGGGCGGGCCGCAGGAAGCGGCGCGGAGCCGTTACCGGGCTCGAAATCCCGTGCACGAACGCCAGCATCAGCGGCAGCCGCAGCACGGGCTCGAACTTGTGGACGTTGCGCAGCGGGGCCAGCGGCCCGTCGAGCAGGTGCCGGACCTGCTCGGCCAGCGGGCTGTCGAGCGTGCCGACGTACCCGATGGTCAGCAGGGTCAGGCCGGTGACCACGCCGAGCACCAGGAACCGCCGTTCCGGCAGGCCGCGCCGGGTCAGCCCGAACAGGCCGACGCCGGCGACGAGCCCGGTGGCGAGCATCAGCACCGGGTTGTCGATCAGCGACCAGCCGCCGGGCCACCACGGCGTGCCCTGCACGACGTAGGCGACCCACTGGTTCGTCCCGCGCAGTACCTCGAACAACGACATCGGCGCGGTGGTGTTCGTCGCGGACTCGATGTAGTCCAGGAACGGCAGGCTGTACTCGCCGAGCAGCAGCAGCGGCAGGATCCACCACAGCGTCGCGCCGACGACGAAGACGAACCACCACAGGACGAGCTCGACGTGGTGCCGCGTCCACTTGCGGGTCAGCAGCCACAGCCCGGGCAGGACCAGCGCCATCACGACCATCGCGCCGTTGACGCCGCCCATGCACAGGACGGCCAAAGCGGACAGCCCGGCGGCGCGGCGCGGGGAGCCGGTCGAGCCGGCCCGCACCAACGGCACCAGCACCCACGGCAGCAGCACCGCGGGCAGCATTTCCGCGGACAGACCACCGATTTCGGTCAGCATGCGCGGGGCGAGCGCGTACCCGAGCGCGCCGATCAGCCGCGTGCGTTCGGTGCCGAGCTTCATCGCCCGCGCCAGCAGCAGGGCACCGCCGAACGCGACCGAGAGCAGGATCGCGCCCCACAGCCGTTGCGCGATCCAGGCCGGCACGCCCGCGGCCTGGCACAGCGCGAAGAACGGGCCCATCGGGAAGAGGTAGCCGTACGCCTGGTTCTGCAGCTCCCCCGCGGTGGCTTGGGGGTTCCACAGGTGCAGCGCGCGGCCGAGGAAGGCGAGCGGGTCGACGGCGAGGTCGAGTTTCGTGTCGAACGTCGTCTTCCCCGGCATCTGCAGGAATGACAACGTGGTCAGCGCCAGCACGATCCACGTGCTCGGCCGGCGGATGAACGCACCGGGCGAGAACTTCCGGTCGCGCTCCGCGGGCGGGGCGTCGTCCCGGGTTCGATCGCGGGTGGTGGTTACCATCCGGTAGATACTAAGCCGAAACCTGGCTACCATGTGCCGACGATTTTCCGGTTCCCGAGTTCACAGGCAGGTGCCCATGACCGCAGAGGTGACGGCGGACGGATTCGCCGACGCGTGGGCACTGGCCGAACCGGTCAAGGGCTGGATGACACGCGCGCAGGGCGAAGCGCTGTGGCAGGCCGCGCGCCGGCTCGAGAAGGGCGACGTCATCCTGGAAATCGGCAGCCACCAGGGCCGATCCACGATCGTCCTGGGCGCCGCCGCCCGCACGGTCGGGGCCACGGTGATCGCGGTCGATCCCTTCGTGGACGGCCGGTTGTTCGGCGGATCGCCGACGCGGCAGCTGTTCGAGCGCAACATCCGGCGGGCCGGGCTGGACGACGTCGTCGAGCTCGTCGCCGGTTACAGCACGGAACTGCGCCCTGACTGGGATCGGCCCATACAGCTGCTTTACATCGACGGCAAGCACGACTACTGGACCTACACCGACGACCTGCGCTGGTCGGCGCACCTGCCGCCCGGTGCGGAAATCCTCGTCCACGACTGCTTTTCCTCGATCGGCGTCACGCTCGGCACGATCGCGAAGGTCCTCTTCGGACGCCGGTACACCTATCTGGACCGGGCGACGTCGCTGGCGCGGTTCCGGCTGGCGCCGCCCTCCGCGGCAGACCGGCTGCGCGTGCTGGCGCAGCTGCCGTGGTTCCTGCGCAACGTCGGGATCAAGGTGCTGCTGCGCCTGCGGCTGCGGCCACTGGCCCGGCTGGCCGGCCACGACAGCCCGTACGACCCCTACTGAGTCACCGGCTTCCCGACCTCGGCCTTCGCGACGCACACCGGCGCGCCCGGGCTCGACAGCTGCACGCCGATGTGGTCGAAGAGGCCGTCCACCGGCAGGTACAGCGTGTGCAGCCCGGCCTGGAACCACACCGGCGTCCGCTCGACCAGGCCTTCGCCACCGTCCGAAGTGTAGTAGTCGAGCTTGAGCAGGTACCGGCCGAGGACCGGGGTGTCCAGCGGGATGCGCACGAGGGTCTCGCCGATCGCGTTCCCGCAGCCCGGCACCGGGCCGGGCACCCCGCGGGAAACCGGGTCCACGCCGGTGACGCGGTGCGGCGTGCCCGTGTCGTCGAGCACGTGCATCCGGCTCGTCGGCTGGTCGAAGTGGGTGCCGGGCAGCAGGCCGACCACCCGGGACGCGCGCGAGTCCGCCCCGAACCACTCGTGCACCACCTCCGACGGCACGAAGGTGTCGTAGAAGACCAGGTCGGGATCCTCGCCGACGGCGGCGCGGACATGGGCGATGTATTGCCGGGAATGATCGAAGCGCAATGCGGGGGAAAGGCGCGCGAAACCCACCGCGGAACTGATCAGGAGCAGCACGCTCAAGATCAGCGCGACCGGCCGCTCGCGCTTTCCGGCGGGAGATCCGGGCGGCAGGAATGCGAACGCTCCGCACAAGGCGGCCGACAGCGCCAAATCGGCGACGTACCGGGGATCGTCGCCGGCGGCCGGGCCGACCTCGCGCAGCCGGGTCAGCGCGAGCAGGGCGACGTCCACCGTGAACAGCGTCGCGAGCAGCGCCCAGGCGCCCCACGCGCGCCGCCCGCCGATGCGCGCCCCCGCGAGCACGACGCCCAGCGCGACCGCGAGCAGCACGAGGACGACCACGAACGGCGACGGCGCCCAGGTCGCGCCCGGTCCGGGACCGGACCACGGGCCGCCGGCCAGGCCCGGGAGCAGGGTGTCGCCGAGCATCCGGCCGGTCAGGTCGGCGACCGTGCCCGCCGACATCGGCTGCGCTCCCTGCCCGACCTGGCTCGACGTCACCAGGAAGAAGACGGCGACGAACCCGGCCAGCAGCACGGCTTGGGCCGCCCAGTAGCGGGCGTGCTCGCGAAACGACCGGCCGAGCAGGACCGTCACCCCGGCCAGCAGGACCGGGATCACCGCGGCCTTCTCGTAGAACGCCAGGCCGAAAAGTGTCCAGGCGAAGGCGCCGAGCCACCAGCGCCCGCCGTCGGTAAGGAACCGGACGTGCGCGTGCAACGCGCCCGCGGCGGCCAGGACCACCGGCACCAGCTGGATGCCGTAGGACCACCACAACGTCGGGACCAGCAGCAACGTCGAGGCCGTGAACACGGTGAACGGCACGAGGATCGCCCAGCGGCGGCCGAAGCAGCGCACCAGCAGGCACCAGAACAACACCGTCGCCCCCGCCCGCATCAGCAGCAGCGGCAGCACCAGCAGGGGGAAGTTCAGCGGCGCCCACCACGTCAGCAGGGCGGCGAGGAAGAACCCGCCCGGCATCAGGTGCCCGTGGTAGTCCTGGAACAGGTACCCGAGGTCGAACGGCCCGGCCGCGGCCGCCTGGTGGGTGACGACGAAGTCGTCCTGCGCGAAGCTGCCGTGCAGGGCCGCCCACGTGTGCAGGGCGAACGGCAGCACGCCGGCCACGAACGCGGCGATCACCAGCGTGGACGGTCTTCGGATGGCCCGTGACGCGGGCTTCTGGGTCAGCACTACCACGGTCTTTGGGGGGTCCAGGGGGGCTTGCCCCCCGGCTGGGGTTTGGGGTTCGACCCCAAAAGACATGGCGTCCTCAATTCTTGCAGGCGGGCGGCTGGCACATGAGCCTGCTCAGTGCCTGGTAGAAGACGTCGGAGATCTTGCGCGGGTCGGGCGTGGTGAAGGACTCGCCGCCGGTCGCGGCCGAGACCTGCCGCAGCTCGCTCGCGTCGATGTCCGGGCCGATGCCGATGCCGATCACCGGCAGCGGCTTGCGCGGGTCCTGCAGCCGGTTCAGCTCGGCGAGCAGGCCGGGCAGGCCGATGGAGTCGCTGTCCTCGTTGCGGCCGTCGGTGAGCACGACGACGACGTTGATCCGGCCGAGCTGCCAGCTCTGCCGGGCGTTCTGGTAGGCGGCGAGGATCGAGTCGTACAGCCCGGTCGCGCCGCCGGGCTTGGGCTTGACCGCCTGCAGCGTCGTCACCCCGCCCGCGGCGATCTGCTGCGAGATCGGCAGCATCGGCAGCAGTTCCTTGTAGTCCTTCGCGCCGTCCAGCTTGGTCGAGAACAGCCAGAGGCCGATCTCGGTCGTCGGCTTGAACAGCCCGAGCCCCTGCGTCGCGGCCTGGAGGGTGAGCGCCATCCGGCTCTGGCCGGTGCCGGGGACGGTGGCGGCCATCGAGCCGGACACGTCGAGCAGCACCTGGACGCGGGCACTGAGGTTGGCCCCGGCCCACGCCTGGAGCACGCCGTACATCGCTTCGGGCGCGGGCGGCCCGGCCGGGCGCGGCGCGGCGTTCGTGCGCGTGTCCCGGGGCCGGTCGCCGAGCAGCTGCCCGGACGGCGTCCGGAAGCCCGCGTCGGCGAACGTCTTCGTGGCGGTCTGGTCGAGCAGGAGCCGCAGGAACCGCTCGGCCGCCGACCGCGAGGCCTCCGACGCGCGCGGCAGCACGACGTAGGGGTAGTCGAAGCTCGGCACCCCGGCCGCCGGGTAGGCGGCGACGAGCTTGCGGGCCAGCACCGACTGCTCGGACGCGGGCGACGCGGGCGACGGCTCCTTCACCGCCGAGAGCTTGCGGATTTCCTCGGTGAAGGCCGCCCCCGGGTCGGGCGCGTCCTTGGTGAGCTGCTGCAGGCCGATCAACGCGGCGATCCCGGCGGGGTCGCGGCTGGGGTCGGGCAGCCCGACCGGGCTGCCCGCGAGGACGTCCGACCAGGATGGTGACTTCCCGGGCCAGCCTGCCTGCTTCGCGACGTCGTCGGTCAGCGCCAGCACCACCGGCGAGCTCGCCACCGGCTGGCCGGACTCGGGCAGGTTCCACGCGCCGCCGTCGCGGGCCTGCAGCAGCCAGGTGCTGGACTCGGGCACCCAGACGTCCGGGCCGGTCGCGCCGTTGGCTTCCAGTGCCGCCGCGGTGGCCGGCGACGGGCTCGCGGTGACCTCGACGGTGTAGCAGTCGCGCTCCGGGACGGACCGGGCGAGCGTCGTGAGCACCGGCGCGACGTCGGGCGCGGCCGTGACGCGCACCGGGGTGGTCGTGTCGCAGCCGCCGCCGGCCAGCCGGTCCCTCAGGTAGTCGACCCCGGCCCAGGCGAGCAGGGCGACCACGAGCAGCGCGCTCAGGACGACGACCCGCGCGTCGATCCGCCGGGCCCGCGCCGGGTGTGCCGCCATGCACGTCCTTCCTCGAGAAGTGCTGGCAGCTTGCCAGCCGGGTGAGCGGGAAGCCAGTACCGACAGCGGAAAGTGACCATCGAGGCGTGAACCCGGGGTGAAGGAATTGCGCGTTGCGGCCATTTTGGTGATTGACAAGAACTGCGTAACGTTTCTCGCTTGACGTCCGTCCAACGTGGGTAATAGCACGATGGCGGATCGCGCAGACGATTTCGCCGTCCCCGGAAACGGCGATACGGCACCGAACGGAGACGCAACCCGTGCGCACGATGTACGACGCGGTCACGGCCGCGAACATCCCCGGCGACGCCCGCATGGTCGCGGGGTATATCGACCGGATCAAGCTGATACCGTGGTCGCCCGCGGACTGGGCGCGCTTCCCCCGCGCGGTCAAGGTCACCATCGTCAAGAAGGCGGACACGAACGACGGCCACGTCCTCGACGTCGA